>CAZQPP010000045.1:0-25925 GCA_964594295.1 uncultured Myxococcales bacterium
CAGGCAGAGCAGCGGACTCTTAATCCGTTTGTTGAAGGTTCGATTCCTTCCGGGGTCACCAAGGTCCTGTCGCGGCGTGCCGAAACAGGACGAATACGCCACGGCGCCGCCGGCGCCCAAGAGAAGCCCGGCGAGCAGCCGGGGGACAAAAAAAGAAAGGACGGCTCATGCAGGTCCAGGTGCAGCGACCGACCGAGACGCAGGTCGACGTGAACGTACGCCTCGAGCCACAAGAGGTGGACGAGGTATTCAAGCGCGTGCTCCGCAAGATCCGGGGCAAAGCCAGCCTCGCCGGGTTCCGCCCCGGCAAGGCGCCGGCGGCCCTGGTGCTCAGGCACTTCCGCGAGATCATCGAGGCCGAGGCCGCCGAGGAGCTCGCCAAGAAGCACGTCGGCGACGCCATCGAGCAGGCCGAGGTCAACCCCGTGACGACCCCGCGGCTCCGCGACCTGCCCGAAGGGGCGAAGTCGGGCGAAGCCTTCGAGTTCGTCTTGGAGTGCGACGTGCTCCCCGAGCTGAACCCGGTGGGCTACAAGGATCTCGACCTCCCCGACGAGCCCATCGAGGTCGAAGACGACAAGATCGAGCGAGAGCTCGTGGCCGCCCAGAAGGCACAGGCGGAGGCAGTGCCCGCCGAGGGCCGCCCGGTGGAGCTTGGAGACAAGGTCGAGCTCCGCTTCTGGGGCAAGGTCGGCGATCACGAGATCGACGAGGAGCAGCCGATCACGGAGGAGAAGACCCTCGGCCAGGGCGACCTGATCCCGGGCTTCGAGGAAGGCGTCGTGGGCGCCGAGGTGAGCGTGCCCAAGTCCTTCACCTTCGACTTCCCGGAGGACTACCCGGACGACGCCCTCGCCGGGAAGCCGGCCGAGATCACGGTCGTCGTCGACGCCCTCTACGGCATCGAGTACCCCCCCATCGACGACGACCTCGCGCGGGGGGCGGGCTACGACGACCTCCCGGCCCTCCGCAAGGCCATCACCGACAAGCTGCAGACAGCCGCCGAAAAAGCGCTGCGCGAGAAGCGCCTCGACGCGATGTACGAGCAGCTCCTCGAGCACAACCAGTTCTCCCTGCCCGACGCCCTCGTCCAGGAGAAGGCCCAGGCGACCCAGCAGTACATCGCCCAGATGATGGCGATGCAGGGCATGCAGGAGGAGCAGCTCAAGGAGCTGATGGAGAGCTCGTCTGAGAGCACGCTCCGCTCGAGCCAGCGCGGCCTGAAGATCAGCCACCTGATCAGCGCCATCGCGAAGAAGGAGAACATCGAGGTCGGCGACGAGGACCGTGAGATCGCCATGCGCCTCGAGTCCCGGCACCACGGCATGCCTTTGCCGCGTGTGAGGGCTCGCTACGCCGACGAGAAGGCCAAGGCCGAGTTCGACGCGAACCTCGTCTACGAGAAGACCCTGCGCTTCCTGCTCGGCGAGCCGGAGCCTGAGCTGCCGCCGGAGCTCGAGGAGGAGGAGGCAGCGGCGCCGCCCCTCGCGGAGGATCTGGTACCGCTGCCGGAGCCCTCGAAGGCGGAGGAAGCGGAAGCCGAGGCCGAGGGCGAGACCGGGGCCGAGGTGGAGGCGGAGACCGACGCAGTTGCGGAGGCGGAAGCGGAGGCCGTGGCCGAGGTGGAGGCGGAAGCCAAGGACGGGGAAGAGGAAGAGTCGGTGCACGTGCACGTGCACGAGGACGAGGACGTGGACGCGGACGTGGACGCGGACGAGGAGGAGGTGGAGAAATGAGCGCAGGGAAAGAGCGTTTCGCCGGCGACAAGGGACCCGGCATCATCGTGCCGCCAGCCCTCGGCTACATGCCCACGGTGGTGGAGACCACGGCCCGGGGCGAGAGGGAGTGGAACATCTTCTCGCGCCTGCTGCGCGACAGGATCATCTTCTTGGGCTTCCCCATCAACGATGACGTCGCCAACATCCTCATCGCCCAGATGCTCTTCCTCGAGAGCGAGGACCCGGATCTCGAGGTCTCGATCTACATCAACAGCCCCGGCGGCTACGTGAACGCGGGGCTCGCGATCTACGACACGATGCAGCTCGTGCGCTGCCCCATCTCGACCATCTGCGTGGGACAGGCGGCCTCCATTGCGGCCGTGCTCCTCGCGGGTGGCACCGAGGGCAAACGCTTCGCCCTCCCCCACGCACGCATCCTGCTGCACCAGCCCCTCGGGAGCTTCTCCGGACAGGCTACCGACATCGAGATCGCCGCCCGGGAGATCCTGCGCATCAAGACCACCATCTCCGGGCTGCTCTCGAGCCACACCGGGCAGCCGGTCGAGCAGATCCGCAAGGACACCGACCGAGACTTCTTCATGACAGCCGACCAGGCAGCCGAGTACGGCGTCGTCGATCAGGTGATCGCGCGGGAGCCCGACGACAAGGTGAAGTCGAAATAGGCGATTCTTGACCTTGCTCGCCCCATTCGCGCGCGCTTGCTCCCGGTCTGCTACCTCTGCTAGAAGCGCAGCATGAGCGACGGCGAACGGGACTCAGGGCGGCGGGGACGCCCCCACCGAAAACGCCGGTCCAAGACCATCTCGGGGAAGACCCTCACCCAGGTAGAGGTGCTGAGGGGCATCGAGCTTCAAGAATGGATGGATCACCGGCGTCCGCGCATGCGCGGGGACTGCCGTGACGGGCTGCGCCCCTGCCCATTCGTCGGCTGCAAGTACCACCTCTACCTCGACGTAAACCCCGAGACGAACAGCATCAAGCAGAACTTCCCGCACAAGGAAGTCTGGGAGCTCGAGGAGACCTGCTCCCTCGACGTGGCCGAGAGGGGAGGCCTGACTCTCGAAGAGGTCGGCGATCTCTTGAACCTGACGCGCGAGCGCATCCGCCAGATGGAGTCCCATAGTCTGGTTCAGCTCGACACCGAGTTGGACTAGGCGCCCGAGCCGGCGCAACTGCCACCTCCGGACCTCAAGAGGATCTCCCGATGCGTTATGCGTTGCTGAGCGTCAGCGACAAGACCGGATTGATCGACCTCGCCCGCGCCCTCACCGGTGCGGGCTTCAACCTCCTCTCGAGCGGAGGCACCGCTCGCCACCTCGGCGAGGCCGGACTGGCGGTGACCCCGGTCGAAGATCTGACCGGGTTTCCGGAGTGTCTCGACGGCCGCGTCAAGACCCTGAACCCGCGCATCGCGGGCGGCATCCTCTTCAGGCGCGACGACGAGAGCCACGTGGAAGCCGCCACCCGCCTCGAGATGCCGGCCATCGACGTGGTCGTGGTCAACCTCTACCCCTTCGAGGAGCGCGCCGCCGGGCGCGACCTCCCGGTCGAGGAGGCCGTCGAGCTCATCGACATCGGCGGGCCCACCCTCATCCGCGCCGCCGCCAAGAACTTCAAAGACGTGGCGGTGCTCACGGCCCCCTCCCAGTACGAGGCCGTCGCAGCCGAGCTCGAGGAGAACGGTGAGCTCTCCGGCTCGACGCGCCAGAGCCTCGCCGCGGCCGCCTTCACGCACACGGCACGCTACGACGCGCTGATCGCGCGCACCATGCAGCGCCTCGACGCAGAGGAGGCAGGCGCACCGCCCGAGCACCTCATATTGCCCCTCGACCGCACGGCGACCCTCCGCTACGGCGAGAACCCGCACCAGGTCGCGGCCTCGTACAAGCTCGCGGGGCCCATCTCGGGCATGGCCGCCGCCAGGAAGCACCAGGGCAAGGCCCTGAGCCACAACAACCTGCTGGACCTCGACGCCGCCTGGGCGCTGGCGCTGTCGCTCCCCAGAGAGGGCGTCGCCGTCATCAAGCACACCAACCCCTGCGGCGTCGGCCTCGGCGCCGACGTGCACAAGAGCTTCCAGCGCGCGCGAGCCTGTGATCCGGTCTCCGCGTTCGGCGGCATCGTCGCCGTGAACGGCACGGTCACCGCCGACCTGGCTGCCGAGCTGAAGTCCATGTTCCTGGAGGTGGTCGCCGCCACAGGCTTCGACCCCGCCGCTCTCGAGCTCCTCGCGAAGAAGAAGAACCTGCGCGTGATGGAGATGCCCGCCCCCGGCGCCGTCTCGTCGTCCGCCATGTTCCCGTGGAGCTTCCGCTCGATGGCGGGCGGGGCCCTCTTGCAGTCCTGCGACGACGCCCCTGACCCCGACAACTACGAGGTCGCCACGACCCGCGCCCCCACTGACGAGGAGTGGGCCGCGCTGAAGCTGATGTGGGCGGTCTGCCGGCACATCAAGTCCAACGCCATCGTGTGCGGCAACGCCGAAGGCACGACCGCGGTCGGGGCCGGCCAGATGTCCCGGGTCGACTCGGTCAAGATCTGCCGCATGAAGGCGGCGCTGCCGCTCGAGGGGTCGGTCGCCGCGTCGGACGCCTTCTTCCCCTTCCGCGACGGCGTCGACGAGCTCGCCGCGGCGGGCATAACGGCCGTCATCCAGCCGGGTGGGAGCATCCGCGACAAAGAGGTCGTCGCTGCGGCCGACGAGCTCGGCATGGCGATGGTGATGACCGGTCGCCGCCACTTCAGGCACTAGGTCGAACGCTCGTGTGGCTGTGCGGCAATTCGGTTACGCGCTCACCCGGTTATCCGCATAACCGGTTATCCGCATACCCGCATATGCGGATAACCGGATAACCGGATAAGCGGGTATAAGGCACCAGGAGGATGTCATGAAGGTACTCGTAGTGGGCAACGGCGGCCGTGAGCACGCTCTCGCCTGGCGCCTCGCGCGCTGCCCGAGCGTCGACACCGTCTACGCTACCCGCCCCAACCCGGGCATGGTGGACGTGTGCGAGGCCGTAGACTTCGCGCCCTCGGACATCCCGGGGCTTGCTGCTTTCGCCAAGGATGCCGGCGTGGACCTGACAGTGCCCGGTCCCGAGGCGCCGCTCTGCGACGGCCTGGTCGACGCCTTCGCCGACCAGGGCCTGTACGCCTTCGGCCCCGACGCCGCCTGCGCGCGTCTCGAGGGGAGCAAGGCCTTCGCCAAGGACGTCATGGCTCGTACCGGGGTGCCCACTGCCGAGCACCGCACCTTCACCGACTGCGACGCCGCCCTGCGTTACCTCGCGGGTGTGCCCATGCCCATCGTCGTCAAGGCCGACGGCCTCGCGGCCGGCAAGGGGGTCTCCGTGTGCACGGAGCGTCTCGAAGCAGAAGCCGCCGTTCGTGCCTCGCTCCTCGATGGGGCCTTCGGCGAGTCCGGCAACACCGTCGTCATCGAGGAGTGCCTCGAGGGGCGTGAGCTCTCCTTCATAGCCCTCGTCGACGGCTCCACCGTCGTGCCGCTGGCAACCTCCCAGGACCACAAACGCCTCCTCGACGGCGACGCGGGCCCGAACACCGGCGGCATGGGAGCCTACAGCCCCTCCCCCGCCGCCGACGGCGCCCTCGAAGACCGCGTCCTCCACGAGGTCGTGCACCCCACCCTCCGGAGCCTCTCGGAGCGCGGCTTGCGTTACCGTGGCTTCCTCTACGCGGGCTTGATGCTCACCGACCGCGGCCCCAGGGTCCTGGAGTTCAACGTGCGCATGGGCGACCCCGAGACCCAGCCGCTCCTCGTCCGCTTGCAGGGTGATCTGGCCGAGGCCCTCCTGTCACCGCGCTACGGGCAGCTCTCCGGTGCCCCCCTAACCTGGGACGCGCGCCCCTCCGTCTGCGTGGTCGCGGCCAGCGAGGGCTACCCGCAGAGCCCGAAAAAGGGCCGCGTCATCGAAGGCCTCGACGAGGCGGGCACCATGGACGACGTGGTCGTCTTCCACGCCGGCACGAAGCCGGGCGAGGACGGCACCGTCCTGACCTCCGGCGGCCGCGTCCTCGGCATCACGGCCCTCGGCGACAGCATCGACGCCGCCCGCAGCCGAGCCTACGAGGCCGCGTCCAAGATCCGTTTCGAAGGTATGCACCTCAGGAAGGACATCGGCCTGAAGTAGTCGGGCCGAGGTCGGGAGCCGCCCATGTCAGCTCGCGACACGATCAATGCTCGCTTCGCCCGGGCGCTGCGCGTCATCCGCAACGCGAGCATGCTGGACAACCTGAGGCTGCGGGCTCTGCCTGCCGCGACGGCGATGACTCTCAAGCAGGGGATGAGCGCGCGCTCGATGGTGGCCCTGCACGCGCTGGCCCACCCGGAGCGTCCCATGCTGGTCGACGCCAGGCGGACGTGGAGCTACGCCGAAGCCGACGCCGACATAAACCGCCTGGCCAACGCGCTGCGCCGCGAGCTGACCATGGCGCCGGGCTCGCGCGGTATGGTCGCCGCCGAGAACCGGGGCGAGTACCTCATCGCTTGGCAGGCCCTGATGCGCCTCGGCTGCTCCATGATGCACGGGAGCTACCGGGCGACCGCCGCCGAGCTGGCTCACCTGCTGTCGGACGGCCGGCCGTCAGTGCTCTTCGCCGGCGCGCGAACCGGGCAGGCGGTGCGCCAGGCCCTCGAGGAGCTTCCGGGTGAGCCGCCGCTGCTAGTCGCTCTCGACCCGGAGGCAGGCGGAGACGGCGCCCTCGGCTGGAGCGAGCTCCTCGAGCGCGGCTCGGCGGGGTTCCCGGACACCCCGCGGCGACAGCGAGGCAGCGACAGCGTTGTCTACACCAGCGGCACAACGGGACGGCCCAAGGGCGCCGTGCGCGACACGGAGACCCTCGGACCGACTGAGTTCTTCCGCGTCATGGAGCGGCTGCCCTTTCGTGCAGGCGACAAGCACCTCGTCGTTGCGCCCCTCTACCACAGCGCCGCCCAGGTCTTCGCCAACATCCACCTGAGCCTGGCCGGCACCCTCGAGATCCACGCCCACTTCGACGCCGAGCAGACCTTGCGCGCTCTCTCCGAGGGAGGTGCACACAGCGTCTTCCTGGTCCCCACCATGCTCAGGCGCGTCCTCGACCTCGACCCCGAGCTGCTGAGCAGCCTGCCTGCTCCCGAGCTGCGCGCCATCGTCTCGGGGGCTGCCCCCTTCCCACACGCGCTTCGCCTGCGCGCCGCGGAGTGCTTTGGCGCCGAGAAGCTCTTCGACTTCTACGGCTCCACCGAGATCGGCTGGGTCACCACCGTCCGCGGCGACGAGATGCTCGAGCGCCCAGGCACCATCGGGCGGCCGCTCCCGGGCCAGGACGTTCGAATCCTCGACGAGGAGCGCCGCGAGCTCCCTTGCGGCCAGCAGGGAATGATCTACGTGAGCAACGAGCAGCTCATGTCCGGCTACCTCAACCGTCCCGAGGCCACCTCCGAGACCACACACGGGGCCAGGATGACCTGCGAGGACCTCGGCCGCCTCGACGAGGACGGCTACCTCTACCTCTCGGGGCGCCGGCGCGACATGGTCATCTCGGGGGGCGTGAACCTCTACCCGGCCGAGATCGAGGAGATCCTCGCTCACCACCCCGCCGTCGTCGAGGTAGCCGTGGTCGGCGTGCCCGACGAGGAGTGGGGTGAGCGTCTCGCGGCCTTCGTGGTGCTCGCCGAGCCGGTCGCAGACGCCGATCTCGCCGCCCACGCGGCCTCCCTCCTGTCCTCCCAGAAGATCCCGCGGAGCTGGCACCGCGTAGACGAGCTCCCCAGAAACCCCACCGGCAAGGTGCTCAAGCACGAGCTCGCCGAGCGCCTGAGGACGTGATCTGCGCCCGGCGCAGCGCCTAGTCTTTGATCTAGCTGTTAGCTGTTAGCTGTTAGCTGTTAGCGGGGGCGGGCGTTCTGAAGCAGAACGCCCCTACCGCGGGAGTTTCGTCCCGAAACTCCTTGTTAGTTCCCGTCCTGAAACTCCCGTTTCAGGACGGGGGCTGTTAGCCGTTAGCTGTTAGCCGTTAGCCAGGCACCTGAGATCACTGCATTCCGGCTAACCGCTAATCGCTAACCGCTAATCGCTGCATCCTGAAACGCGAGTTTCAGGATGCACACTTGTTAGCGGTTAGCCTGAAACCCTGCGCACTTGCGGCTGCGTCTCCGCTCGCGCCTTCGCGTTTCAGGTGAAGTGCCCACTTCGCCGAAGCAACGGGAATGCCTGAGCTAATGGCTAACGGCTAATGGCTAATCGCTTGTTTTGGGCCTAGTGCAACGGCGGCCTCTCCGGCGCCGCCGGCTTCTCCGGCTTCTCCGGCTCCTCTGCCGCTTCTTCCTGCTCCGCCTCCACGTCCCTGATGCCGAGGTAGTTGTCGTCGGTGGGGACCGCGCGGAAGAGCTCGCGCTCGCCGTCGAGGGCGAGGGCGTTCTTCAGGACCTCGTCCATGTGGCTGACGGGCAGCATGTCGAGGGTGCGGCGGACCTGGGAGGGGATGTCGTGCAGGTCCTTCTGGTTCTCCTCCGGGAAGAGGACCACGCTCACGCCGCCGCGGTGGGCGGCGATGGCCTTCTCCTTGAGGCCGCCGATGGGCAGGACGCCGCCTCGGAGGTTGATCTCGCCGGTCATGGCGACGTCGCTGCGAACGGGGATGCCGGTCAGGGCGCTGACGAGGGCGGTGACCATGGTGATGCCGGCCGAGGGGCCGTCTTTGGGGATGCCTCCCTCGGGGAAGTGCACGTGGATGTCGATGCCCTGGTAGAAGTCGCGGGTCAGGCCGAGAGCGCGGGCGCGGGAGCGGACGTAGCTGAGGGCGGCCTGGGCGCTCTCCTGCATCACCTCGCCCAGCTTGCCGGTGATGGTGAGCTTCCCCTTGCCAGGGAAGACCGTGACCTCGGCCTTCAAGATGTCGCCGCCGACGTGGGTGACGGCGAGGCCATGGGCCAGGCCGACCTCGGGGCGGGACTCGGCGCGCTGGACGCGGTGCCGCATCGGGCCCAGGAGGCGCTGCACGGTCCTGGCGTTGACCTTGTAGGTGCGCGTGCCGTCACCGCCCAGGATGTCGCGGGCTATCTTGCGGCAGATGGAGCCGATCTCGCGCTCGAGGTTTCGGACTCCGGCCTCGCGCGTGTAGTGGTCGACGAGGGAGCGCAGGCCGGCGCGGGTGAAGCTGACCTGCTCCTCGGAGAGGCCGTGCTCCTTGATCTGCTTGGGCACGAGGAAGTCCTCGGCGATGCGCATCTTCTCGTGGCGGGTGTAGCTCGACAGCGCGATGATCTCCATCCGGTCCTGGAGGGGCAGGGGGATGGCGCTCTGGTTGTTGGCTGTGCAGATGAAGACGACCTTGGAGAGGTCGTAGTCGAGGTCGACGTAGTGGTCTTGGAAGGCGTGGTTCTGCTCGGGGTCGAGGACCTCGAGCAGGGCGGACGAGGGGTCGCCGCGGAAGTCCATGGACATCTTGTCCACCTCGTCGAGCAAGAAGACCGGGTTCCCGGTCCCCGCCCGCCTCAGGCCCTGCATGATCTTCCCGGGCAGCGCCCCGATGTAGGTGCGCCTGTGGCCGCGGATCTCGGCCTCGTCGCGGACGCCTCCGAGGGAGATGCGCACGAACTTCCTCGCCATGGCCCTCGCGATGGAGCGGGCGAGGGATGACTTGCCCACCCCGGGCGGTCCGACGAAGCAGAGGATGGGGCCGCGGATCTCTTTGACCAGGGCTCTGACCGCCAGGTACTCGAGGATGCGCTCCTTGACCTTCTTGAGACCGTAGTGGTCCTCCTCGAGGATGCCCTCGGACTCGTGGATGTCGATCTTGTCCTCGGTGTAGAAGCCCCACGGCAGGGCGAGGACCCAGTCGATGTAGTTCCGGAGCACCGTGGCCTCGGCGCTCATCGGCGACATCATCTTGAGCTTCTTCACCTCACGCAGGCAGCGCTCCTTGCCCTCGTCGGTCAGAGGCTTGGCGTTGACCTTCTCCTCGAGCTCCTTGAGCTCGGTGCGGAACTCGTCGCGCTCCTGGGCTTCCTGCTGGCCCCCCTCTCCCGGCTCCTTGTTGCCGCGCTCGATCTGCTTCTTGACCCGGTTGTGGATCTTGCGCTCCACCGTGAGGATCTCGACCTCGCGCTGGAGGAGGTCGTGGAGCTGCTCGAGGCGCAGGACCGGGTCCGTCGTGGCGATCAGGCGCTGCTTGGCCTCGAGCTTGAGCGGCAGCTTGGGGGCGACCGCGTCAGCGAGCTGGCCGGCGTTGTCGATGACGCCTATGGCCACCGCGTCCTCGCTGGAGATCCTCCGCCCGAGGGTCACGTAGCTCTCGAAGGATTTCTGGACCGCGCGGATGAGCGCCTCTGCCTCGACCGACTGCGGGTCGGGCTCGACGAGCAGGTCTACGGTGACCTCGAAGGTCGGAACGCTGCTCGCGAAGCCAGTGATCTTGACCCGCTGCATGCCGGTGACCCGAGCCTTGACGTTGCCGTCGGGCAGGCGGACGAGGTCCTCGATGCGCGCCAGGATGGCGTGCGGATGGATGTCCTCGGGCTCCGGGTCCTCCTGGCTCGCGCGCCGCTGGGCGGCGAGCACGAGGCGCCCGTCGCCGGCGCCCGCCTTCTGCACCGCCGCGATGGAGCGCGGGCGCCCGACGAAGAGCTCCTCGGTCTGCCCTGGGAAGAGGACGACGTCCCGGAGGGGGAGCATGGGGTAGTTCGGCATCGCTGCGGTCTCCGTCACGGGCGGACCCGTATCTTCGCCTCGCCTTCCCTCCTGGCAAAGAAGCTCAGGCGGACTCGGCTTCCTTCTCGTAGATTACGAGCGGGGGGTTGCCCTTGGTGATGGTGTCCTCGTTCACCACCACCTCGTTGACCGACAGGTTCGAGGGGATCTCGTACATGATGTCGAGCATCGCCTCCTCGAGGATCGCCCGCAGGCCGCGGGCTCCTGTCTTTCGTTCGATGGCCTTCTGCGCTACCGCGCGCAGCGCGGCGTCGGTGTAGGTCAGCTCCACCCCGTCGAGCTCGAAGAGCTTGCGGTACTGCTTGAGCAGCGCGTCCTTGGGGACGGTCAGGATCTCGAGCAGGGCCTCCTCGTCGAGCTCGTCGAGGGGCGCCGCGACCGGAACACGCCCGACGAACTCCGGGATCATGCCGAACTTGATGAGGTCCTGCGGCTGCACCTGAGCGAGGATCTCCCCGATGGGGCGCTTGCCCCCCTTGCGGGCGTTGGGGTCCTCGACGAAGCCGATGGACTTGGCGCCGATGCGCTGCTCGACGATCCGCTCGAGACCGTTGAAGGAGCCGCCGCAGACGAAGAGGATGTCGCTGGTGTCGACCTGGATGAACTCCTGCTGCGGGTGCTTGCGCCCCCCCTTTGGCGGTACGTTGGCGACGGTGCCCTCGATGAGCTTGAGCAGGGCCTGCTGGACCCCCTCACCCGAGACGTCGCGAGTGATGGAGGGGTTCTCACCCTTTCGGGCCACCTTGTCGATCTCGTCGATGTAGACGATCCCGCGGCTCGCCCGCTCGATGTCGTAGTCCGCGTTCTGGAGCAGGTAGACGATGATGTTCTCGACGTCCTCACCGACGTAGCCGGCCTCGGTCAGGGTCGTGGCGTCGACGATGGTGAAGGGGACCCTCAAGATTCGCGCGAGTGTGCGCGCGAGCAGGGTCATGCCGCAGCCGGTGGGCCCGACGAGCAGGATGTTGGACTTGTGGAGCTCGACGTCGTTCTTGCGGGGACCCCGGCGGCGAGCGACGTCGACCCGCTTGTAGTGGTTGTAGACCGCCACGGCGAGGATCTTCTTCGCCCGCTCCTGGCCGATCACGTAGTCGTCCAGGACCTCTCGGATCTCTTTCGGCTTGGGCACCGAAGACGGGGCCGCGAGCCGCTCCTCCTTGCCGATCTCCTCGGCGATGATGTCGTTGCAGAGGCTGATGCACTCGTCGCAGATGTAGACCGTGGGGCCGGCGATCAGCTTGCGCACCTCTCGCTGGCTCTTCCCGCAAAAAGAGCAGGCGAGGTTGCTGTCGCGTCTTCGATCCAACTAGAGCTCCGTCTTGCCGGTGATCCAGCGCAGGACAACGGCTTGAGGGGAGGATTTCCTCCCCGCCTACGATTCTAGGGCATGCCCATGGAGGCGATCAAGAACAGGGTCTCGCGCGGAGGCTCAACATGCTGCTTCGGCAGCCTGGCGTCACTCTTGAGGGGGAGCATCGGGAGGGGGCGGGTCCTCGAAGCGGGCCATCGTCAGCCTGGCGAGCAGCGGCACGTAATAGGGGGCCAGAGTCGACCACGTGTGGAGCACGTAGGCATGCCGCCGTGGGCCCGGCGCCACGAGTATCGTGAAGGACTCCTGGCGCTGGTCGCGGCGACGGTAGACCGGCGGCGCTCGGGGGCTCGTCAGCCGGAGCAGGTAGGGGTCGGTGGGCGTGCGGCTCGGTCGCCCGGTGACGATCCTGCGCTCTTCCATGTGGAAGTCCGAATGGGGCACGAGCGCCAAGATGGCGCCGAAGTCGTCCTCGAAGCAGAGCTCGGCGAGGCCCCCTGCTGAAGACTGGCGGCTCCCCTCGTGGAACGCGCACGCCCTGCCGGTCCAGCTCCCCTGCCGCCAGCCGTCGGGGACAGCCACCCTGATCTTGCCGTCGCTCAGCTGCGTGATCCCCGAGCGGATCCGAGGCATCTGCCCGAACACGCGCGGCGCCATGACCGAGAGGGAGGCCAGGACCACCACCGCCGTGGTGCCGAGCAAGGCCGCGCTCAGGGCACGAGGCAGCCGTGGCGGGCGCTCGAGGATGCGGTCTCCGAGCAGGGGCGCGAGCAGCGCTCCGAGCAGCAGCCCGCCCGCGTGGGCCGCCACGTCGATGTTGGGGACGAGCAGGCTCACGGCGACGTTCAGCAGGATCCAGACGACCGGCGACACGACCAGCAGACGTTTCAAGCGAGAAGGGAGCCTGTTCCGGTTCATCAGGCCGTAGGCGGCTGCCGCACCGAGGAGGGCGTAGACCGCACCCGAGGCACCGACCGAGGGCGCCTCCGAGAAGGCGTAGCTCGCGACGGACCCTGCGAGGCCGCCGAGGAGGTAGACGAGCCAGAAGGCCACCACGCCGAGGGAGTTCTCGACGATGCTGCCGAGCACGTACAGGGCCGCGACGTTCAAGAGCAGGTGGAAAGCCCCCGCGTGCAGGAAGGGAGCGGTGGCGAGGCGCCAGATCTCGCCGGCCTCTATCAAGGCGTCCACCTTGGCGCCGATCAGGAGGAGCCCTACGATGTCGGCGTCCGCGGAGTCGGTCGCCGGCCCGAGCAGCCGCGGGACGGAGACGATGTCTACGACGCAGTAGAGGGCGACGAGCAAGGCCACGAGGGTGCGCGTGGCTGGCGCCGGTCGCGCGAGCATCGACGCGAAGCGGAAGAGGAGGAGCCGCTCCGAGACCTCGCGCGGGTCGGCGTCGGCCCCCGAGCCCGGCCCGAGGATGACGCGGACCTGGTCAGCGCACATCTGAGAGCCGCTCGAAGAAGCGGAGCATCCGCGGGTCCGTCCAGTCGCGCTCGTTGACGAAGCGGAACAGGATGCGCCCGCGAATGACGACGTAGGTCTCGGGGATCTTGTCGGTCCCGTATCGTGTCTTGAGCATGCTCTCCCGCTCCTTCGCGCCGTCTCTGAGCACGACGGCCTGCTCGGCCGGCGGGAGGTACCCGAAGTGGCGCCGGAAGAAGCTCTCGGTGGCCTCCCAGCTCTCGTCGTAGGTGACGCTCACGAGGCGCAGCCGCTTCGGGCCCATCTGCTTGGCCAGGCGCAGCATCGACGGCCACTCGCGCCTGCAGGGCTCGCAGTAGGAGGCCCAGAAGCTCACCAGCGCCAGCTCGCCACCTGCGCGGGACACGCTCTTCGGCACGGGCTCGCCGCCGTACCACGGGGCGGGCTCGAGCCCGGAGAGGTCGTCGAGGTCGGGGCTCGGCGCGCTGTCGACCCACTCGGCCCCGGTCTCTCGCGCCGACTCCCGGAGCGCGGCGATGCCCCCCGATGTCGCCATGGACAAGGACACCAGGGCGAAGACGACCGCGCCGATCGCCATTACCCAAAGCGCCGCGAAGAGTTTCTTTGGCTCGGCCACGCTAACCTCAGGTAGGGTGCCGACCCTAGCACCAGGCTCGTGCGGGAAAAAGGAGGGGCGCTCACTCGTTGACCGCAACCCGGCCCCTCTGCTAACCCGCTCGGCGCCTTCAAGCCGCCTCGAGACACGATGCCAAACCTCCCCGGCAACCGAATGTTGAGCACGCTCGCCGTCGCGGCCCTACTCGTGGCGCTCGGAGCGTGCAAGAAAGACAAGCCAGAGCCCCAGGTCGCACCCGCCGCACCTGATCAAGCGGCCGCCGCGGCCAAGACCGGGGCGCTGGAGGAGAAGGCCCCGGGAGACAAGGGCAAGGCCTCCGCGAAGGTCAAGCCCAAGAAGGCGAAGAAGGCGCGCAAGCCCAAGGAGGCGGGCGAGGCCGGGGCCCGGAAGGCCACGGAGGCGAAGGGCGGCCGGGCGGAGGCCAAGAAAGGCGCCGCGCCCGCGGGCGCGGCTCCGAAGCCTGCCCAGGCGCCCGGCCGGCCGGCGGCGGCTCCCCAAACCCCTCCTCCCGCCGCCAAGGCGCCTCCGTCAGGGACCCCGACTCCTCCGAAGGGGGGCGGAATCGTGCGAGAGCCAGGCACCGGCGTGGTGAAGCCTCCGAAGGCACCACCCGCGGCGGCGGCGCCCACCGGAGGGCCGCTCCCACCGCCGCGCAAGCCCCAGACCCCCGCGCAGGCCGTGGCGGCCGGCGTGGCGGCCGCGAGTGACCCTGCCATGCAGCCGACCGCGCCGGTGCGCCAGGCGGGGTCAGCCGCGGCCGGGCATGAGTCCGTGCGCCTCGGGCCCGTCCGCAGCGCGGCGCCGACGCCCGCGAAGCCCGTGAGCCTGGACATCGACATGCTCCTCGACAGGGCCCAGCTTGCCGTGGTCCTCGGCGTCAAGAATGGCTTCGTGGACTTCCCCCTACAGGGACAAACCCCGGTGGAGCGCTACAACCACGTGCGCCTGGTGCCTCGGGGAGAGGGCAACGTGCTCGGCCTCGTCATACAGGTCTGGCGTGACCGCACCATCGCCGACGCCCGGGGGCGCTACGAGGGCTTCACCAAGAGCTACCCCGGCGCCCAGACGAACCGCGCCGTGACGAGCCGCACCTTCACGGCGTCGTATGCCGACACACACTACCTCGGCTTCTTCGCGTTGGGGGAGAGGACGAACATCGTGCTGACCTGCAGCGCGCCCTCGTGCTCTCCCGACAAGCTGCACAAGGTGGCGCTGGCCCTCAAGCGCAACCTCCCGCGGTGGTCGCGGAGCGTTCAGTAGATTCGCTAGTTCCCATCCTGAAACTGCCGTTTCCGGCCGGGAGCTGTTGGCTGTTGGCCGTTAGCCGTTAGCCAGGCACCTGAGATGATTGCACTTCTGCCAACAGCTAATCGCTAACGGCTAAGGGCTGCATCCTGAAACGCGAGATTCTCATGTCGTTGATTCGCGTAACGAGCGGCACCCCGTGCCCGGAGTCTTTGAGAAGCTACGTTTCGGGATGCGAACTCGCTAGTTCCCGTCCTGAAACTCCCGTTTCAGGACGGGGGTCTGTTAGCCGTTAGCTGTTAGCCGTTAGCCAGGCACCTGAGATCACTGCATTCCGGCTAACCGCTAATCGCTAACCGCTAATCGCTGCATCCTGAAACGCGAGTTTCAGGATGCACACTCGCTAGGTAATCGAGCGCTTCGCTTGCGAAACGCTCCGCGGTTGTGGCGCTTCGCTCCGAGACGCCTGCCCCGAATAACGCCCGAAATTGACACCTACCGCTGGGCTGGGGGACACTTTTGTCTTCCACGGAGCGTGCCCTATGAGCGAGGACAAGCCTTCGGACAAGAAGGTCGACGGCACTCTCGTCGACGGTGACGGCGAGGTGATGCAGTCTCTGCTCGACGAGATGGGCGACGACGGGGACGAAGTTACGCGGGGCATGGAGAGCCCCTTCCACGACGACGAGGAGGAGGAGGAGCACACCTCGGAGGACGAGCCGGCGGCGCCGGCCGAGGCTCCGCCGAGGGCGCCCCCGGTCCGCTCGCCGGTCGCGGCGGCCCCGGCCCCCGCGGCTCCTTCGGCGCCGCCGCCGGCTCCGCAGCCGGCTCAGCAGGAGGAGTCCGGCGAGAGCACGGTGATGCTCGACGTCTCCTCCGGAGACATGCCTCCCGGGCTCAAGCTCCCGCCGCGGGCTCGGCTGCGCGTGGTCTTCGGAAACGACAGGGGCCGGACCATCGAGCTGAGCCCCGGTCACTACACGGTCGGCCGCCACGAGTCGTCGGACGTGGTCTTGAACGACCCGGCCGTGAGCCGGAAGCACTTCACCATCGACGTCACGGACCAGGCGGTGCGCCTCACCGACCTCGGCAGCGGCAACGGGACCAAGCTGAACGGCTCGCGCGTGCAGGAGTCGGACCTGTCGCACGGGGTCCAGCTCGAGGTCGGCACCACGGTGCTCCGATTCGAGGACCCGACCCGACCCGCCGACGCGGCCCCTGAGCCGCTCGCCGCGGCCACCGCTGCCGAGGTGCCCGTGATGCCGGTCCCGGTCTCCATGGGGCCTCCCCGCTGGCTGATAGGCGTGCTCTCGGCGCTGCTCGTGCTGGTGCTCTTCGTGATCGGTGAGGCGGTCTTCGGCTGGTACAGCGTGCTGGGCATCGGCCCGTCCATGCGCGAGACGCCAGTCGTGCCGGCGCCGGACCCCGCCGAGCTCGAGCGCATCGCCAGCAGGCAGAGGGCGCGCGGCCTGCTCGACCAGGCCCAGGCCGCATTCTCAGCCAAGAAGTGGCGTGACTGCGCCGATCTCGCCGACGAGGCCCTCGACCTCGACTCGCAGCTCGCCGACGCGCGCCGCCTCCGTGACCGCGCCCTCGACGAGGATCGCTGGCGCAAGTACGTCGAGACCGGCGAGGCTCTCGCGGAGAGCAACATCCCGGGCGACCTCATCGCGAAGCTCCGGGAGATCCCCCCCAGCAGCACCTACTACGCTCGAGCGCAGAAGCTCATCTCCAAGCCCCAGGGGCCGCCCGAAGACGAGATAGTGGCCGCCTGCCGGCACGCTATCGGGCGCAGGGACGTCGAAGGGGCGGAGGTGCAGCACGAGCTGTTGCTCAAGCACTTCCCCAAGAGCGCGAGCGCCGATCCCCTGGCCAAGGAGATAGCGGCGCTGAAGCGCCCGAGGCCAAGGCCCCGTGTCGCCGTCGAGCCGCGGCCCGAGCGGATCGTTCGCCCAAAGCCCGCGCCCAAGCCCAAGCCCAAGAGGGGCGCGCCCAGGAGCCTCGATGAGGGCTACCGCCTCTACCGCGAGGGGAGCTTCGGCCTCGCCAGCGACGTGTTCAAGAGCATCGCCCGCGACCCCGGCGCACCGGACTCCACGCGGGCGACCGCAGAGCGCAAGGCAAGCGCCGTGGCCCGCTTCCAGTCCTCCTTCAAGGAAGGCGAGGCGGCCGTGACCTCCTTCCAGGGCGCCCGCGCGGTGCAGTCTCTGGAGGACGCCCTGCGCGCCGACCGGCAGCTGGGCGGCGGCCAGTCTCGGAGGGTCTACCCGCTCCTGTCGACGGCCTACACCTTCAAGGCCAAGCAGTCGGTCACCAACAAGTCCTACAGCCGGGCGATGAAGTTCGTGCGGAAGTCCCTGGCAATGGACCCGACGAACCAGGAGGCCAAGGGCCTGCGCCGCATCCTCCAGGACAAGGCCTCGGTGCTCCTGAACGAGGCCATCGCCGCACGCAACTCCGGCGACACCGCCAAGGCCGAGCGCCTGCTCCAGACGGTCCTGGGCATCGCCGAAGAGGGAAGCTCGCTCTACATGAAGGCCTGGAAGGCGCTGGAGTCGCGTTAGGAACCCCAGGCGCGCAGCGCCTAAGGGCTCCTCCCTTGCCCCTGCCCCTGCCCCACGCCGCCGTCCCCTGCGGCGCCTACTACGGCCGCACGATCACGACCTCCCCGCACGTGTCCTTCGGCAGCTCGCAGGCTCTCTCCGCACCCCCGGCTCCCGCGAAGGCGTAGGCGAAGCAGGCCAGCTCGTTCTTCCGCGTGTCGTCGACCCGCCCCTCCGGCGTGACGTGGAGGTAGCAGCCCCAGCCGCAGCAGTCCCTGGTGAGGTCATCTGGGGCCTCTTTGCAGGTGAAGAGGTAGTCGCAGTAGTCGCGGCAGATCTGCTTGACGACGGCCGGGCCCGGGATCTTTTCCTCCCAGTCGCAGGTCAGCGGGTCGACTGGTGGGCCGGGCTCCGCCGGCGGGGCCGAGCAGATCTTGTAGCCGCCCGGCGAGTAACCCGTCGTCGGGTTGCCCCGGTAGGCCGGCTCGGCGCAGGTGTCGAAGCCGGCGTCGAAGGCCAGGCAGTCGCTCGCGGCCTCGCACTCGGGGGCGCAGAAGCGGGGCAGGGTGCCCTCGAAGCCCTCGGGCATCTCGACGCAGCGGAAGCCCTGGATGTAGGTGCCCTCGTTCCCGGCCGTCAGGCGGCCGATGCGCACGTGGCAGATGTCGTTGCGGTAGGTGCAGTCCACAGAGCAGAAGGGGCGGACCGAGAGCTCGCTGACCTGGCAGCGCGCCTCTCCGGAGCAGTCCTCGTCGGTGGCGCACGGGCGGCCGAGGACCTCACCCATGGTCGGTGGAGGCGGAGCGGCGGGCGGCAGGTCCGCGCCGGCGTCGACCCACGCGCTCCCACCTGAGCTGCCGCACGCGGCGGCGCCGGCCGTGAGAGCGGCCAGCACGCAGACCCAGGGGAGCCGAGTCACTGCTGGTGGACCTCCACGGCGCCGGCCTCGAAGACCAGCACGAGCTCCCAGCCCTCGACCCCGTCGGCGGTCTGGGTGCGGGCCTTGGCGTGGAGCAGGTCGGCCAGGGTCACCGAGCCCTGGCTGCTGCCGGTCTGGAGGTCCATCGAGAGGGTGCGCGCGACCTCCTCGGGCAGGAAGCCTCCGAGGTGGCCGCCCGTGATGTCGAAGCCCAGCTCTACCGGCGCGAGGGTGCCCGCCACGCGCGCGCCGCGCAGCCCGAGGGTCGAGCCGAGCAGGCTCACCTCGAAGGGGGCCTGCTCGGTTACGAAGCAGGGCGGGTCGATCTGCACGTTCGCCTGGTTGCGGCGCTCGGGCTCCGCGAGCAGGCAGGGCGTGTCCGCCGAGGCCGAGATGCCCTCGAAGGTCACCGAGGGCTGGTGGAGCGTGCAGCTGCTGACTCTCTCCCCCTCCCTCGCGCAGCTTCCGGCGCCGAGGGCCAGCACGGAGCGCCCACCGAGCGGGCTCCTCGTGAAGACGCCCACGAGGTCGAGCGGCTCGTCCGGGTCGTCGAGCAGCATGCTGAGCAGGGCGTTGGCCTCGACCTCGACGTTGAGGCAGCCGCCGGCGGCTTCAGCCTGGCTGGAGGCGTAGCAGAGGGGTGGGCTGCGGAGCTGCAGGCTCGAGATCCGGAAGCCCCACTCCCCTTCGTCGTCGGGCTGCCCGGGCGTCGGGCTGCCAGCGTCGGCGGCGCTCGGCTCCGAGACCTCCGGTCCTTCCTGGTCGGCCGCGCCGTGCTTGGCGGCATCCCTGGCGGGCGCGTTCGGCGCGGTCGAGCTGGTGTCCGCGGGGGCCGACCACGCATCTGCGCTCGCCCCCTGGCGCGCCTCCGAGCCGCCGTTTGCCGCGTCTGCCGAGAGGTAGGCCCCGTCGGGCTGAGAGGAGCCCGCGCCCGCCAGCGTGGCCTGGCTCTCGGCTTCACAGCCGGCTGTCGCGCCGGCGACCCACAAAGCCAGCGCGATCAAGCACAGCCACCTCGCCGGGGTCGCCTGGCGATGCCGTCGTCGTTTCTCTGGGAGGGGGGTGGACACGGGGGGGCGCTTCTAGTGATCGCGGTCCGGAAAGTCCAGTCCGCACGTCACAGAATAGACACACGTTCGCCACGCTTCAATTTCTGGGGGTGTGCCCAGACTTTGAGGGCGTCCCCGCAGCCAACCTCTGAACCCTCCGTTCGAGGCGCGCGATCCGGTGCTCCACCTCGGCCTTGAGCACGAGGTCGGCCGCCGGCACCCGGTCGAGGGCGGCGCGGGCCATCTCCAGCGCGCGGGCGGGCTCGCGGCGCCTGTGCTCGAAGTGCTTGGCGAGCTCCACGAAGGGGTCCGGTATGTGCGGGAGCTCGGCGGAGTAGGCCTCGAGCACAGAGAGCAGGGCGGCGGCTCGACCCTGTTGGCGATAGGCCTTCAGCGCGGCGCGGAAAGCCTGGTCGCGATGCTCCTCCGAGAGCGGCAGGTGGAGGGCGCGCTCGAGGAGGGTCAGGCCGCGCTTGACCTCGCCACGCTCGTAGAGCCAGCGCCCGAGGTTCAAGACCTCCTCGCAGAAGGTGTAGCGCTCGGGCCTGTCGAGGCGCTCGAGGACCACGGCGAGCAGGCCCGCCATGGAGCGCACGTCTACGAGGTTGTGCTCCAGGACGGGCTCGAGGTAGCGCGCGTTCCCGCCGTGCACGAAGGCGAAGTAGTAGGACGGCACGAGGCTGCCCGGCAGGTCGTCGTGGCGCGGGGTGTCGAGGACCCGCGCCTCGAGGGTGCCGAGGCGGTAGTCCTCGAAGAGGCCCGCCCAGAGGCGCCTGCCGACGTGGAGCAGGTCGATGTGTGGGGTGAGCTTCAGGCCCGCCTCGCGGTCGGAGTAGAGGCGCTGGACGACCAGGCGGGTCTGGAGCACGGAGAGGTCGTAGGACTTGCCGTTGTAGGAGACGAGCAGGGGCCGGCGCTCGAGCTCGTCGCTCAGGAGGGCGAGGGCTGGGAGCTCGTCGTCGGGGCTGCGCTGGAGGATCTGCCGCGTCGTGAAGGCCCCGTCCTCCTCGAACCACCCGAGGCCTATGAGGAAGGCGGTGCAGCCGGCGCCTCCGAAGAGGCCGGTGGCCTCGATGTCCAGGAACAGCGCGTCCGAGACACGCAGGCCCTCGAGGCGTGGGTCGGCGAGCAGGGTGCCCAGGTCCTTGACCGATGCCTCCGCCCACCGTGAAGGTACCGTGCGCCCGAGGGCTTCACCCGGCTCGACGCGCGCCTCGACGCAAGGGACGCGGCCCGCCCAGGTCGATCTCTCACGAAGGCCGTCGAGGTCCTCGAAGTCGAGGGGCGGCAGGTCCTCGAGCTCGGGCGGGAGCTCGGGCTCTCTGAGTGGGTCGTCCGGCAGAGCGGGGCGCTCGGATGGATCGCGCCCGCGGGCAGTGCCGGTCATGCCGACATCCTGCATCAGGGCGCGGAGGCGGAGTCCGACGCTCATCGGTACGCCTCGGCATAGATCCCAGGAGCCTCGGGCAGCTCCTCCCTCTGCGCCTCTGCGCCTTTGCGCGCCCCCTCTTCCAGCACTGCCTGGACCAGGAGCACCGCCGCCATCTTCAGCTCGGGCCGCGGCGAGGCGAAGGCCCCGAGGCACGAAGGGCAGCCGGCCGGGCAGGCGCAGCGCGACACGAGCTCGCCCGCCTCCGCGAGCAGCTCTGGCAGCTCGGGGGCGAGACGCTCGCTCAGGCCGATGCCGCCCGGGCAGGTGTCGTAGAGGAAGAGCGTCGGGTCGAAGGTGAGGGGGTTGACGCGCGGCCCCCGCCTGCCGCGATTGGGGGACGGGCTCGGGCGCGGGTGGGCCACCGCCGTGAAGCCGTCCTCGCTCCGATCTCCCACGCAGCGGCCGAGGTCGTGCACGTCGCACATCATGCGTAGGACGGCGAGGTGGTGCAGGGCGTGGCTGAGGCCGAGCAGGGCGTCGAGGGCCAGGTCTTCGAGGCCCACCGGGCGGTTCGCCCGGGCGGCGGCCTTGGAGGCCTCGAGGGCCGCCTCGTAGAGGGCGGCCCCCGGCATTGCGAGCCACGCCCCGCGCGTGTGCATGCGCAGCTCGGGCAGGTCGACCTCGCCGTAGCCGACGTTCTCGTTGGTCTCGAAGCGGATCTTCTTGAAGCCGATGACCTTGCTGGTGACCTTGACGTCTCCGTGCTCGACGCGCAGGCGGCCGCGGTCGATGCCGAGCTCCACCTCGAGGGGCTTGACCCTCACGTAGGTCAAGGCCTCGGTGAAGTAGTCCGGCTTCACGCGGCGCACATAGGCCTTGTGGCCCTCGTAGTCGAGCCTCAAGACCTCGTGCTGCACGCCGTGGAGGTTGTAGATGGCGCCCTCGTACAAGGTGGTGTGCGCGCTCTTGAAGTCGGTCTCGGCGATGAGGCGGTCGTTGCCGAGGTCAATGACCACGAAGTTGTCCCCCGGCACCGAGCGGAGCGACACGTGGTTTGCCGGGTAGGTGCGATCGGTCCAGTGGTATCGGCCGCGGTGGGAGTGCAGCATGCGGTGGCCGGCGAGCTCGTCCAAGACCTCGGTGGTGTTCTCCCTGTCGAGGCCGCCGAAGCGCTGTCCCTGCTCGAAGGGGAGCTCGAAGGCCGCGCACTTCAGGTGCTCGGCGAGGATGACGAGGTTGTCCGGGTCCACGCGGGCGTTCTCGGGGCGGCTCTGGAGCAGGTAGGCGGGCTCGGTGGCGACGAACTGGTCCAGGGGGTTGCTGCGCGGCACGTAGACCACCGCCGCCGGGCGCTCCCGCCGCCCGGCCCGCCCGGCCTGCTGCCAGAAGCTCGCGACCGAGCCCGGCCAGCCGACGACGAGGCAGGCCTCGAGGGAGCCGATGTCGATGCCGAGCTCCAAGGCGTTGGTGCTCACCACGAAGCGCACGCTCCCGTCCCGCAGCCCGCGCTCTATGGCCCGCCTCGTGCCCGGCAGGTAGCCGCCGCGGTATCCCTGGGCGAGCTCGGGGTTCATGCGCATGCCCTTGAGGTCGTCCCGTGCGTACTTGAGCAGGACCTCGACATTCAGGCGCGACAGGGCGAAGACGATGGTCGGCACCTTCGCCCTGAGGAAGTGGCGCACGAGCTTGCGCGCAAAAAGGATGTAGCTCTCGCGGATGCCGAGGGGCCGGTTCACGATAGGAGGGCGCGCCACGGCCACGCGCCGCGGTCCGCGCGGCGCCCCGGAGCGTTCGATGAGCACCGGCTCCCGCCCCGAGAGGGTGCGCGCCAGCTCGTCCGGGTTGCCGATGGTCGCCGAGCCGAAGACGAAGCGCGGCCGCGACCCGTAGAACGAGCAGATCCTCTCGAGGCGCCTGAGCACGTTGCCCACGTGGCTCCCGAAGACGCCCCTGTAGGTGTGGAGCTCGTCGACCACCACGATCTCGAGGTTCCTGAAGAAGGACATCCACGAGGGGTGGTGGGGCAGGATGCCCTGGTGGAGCATGTCGGGGTTGGTGACGACGACCTGGGCTTCGCGCCGCACGGCCTGGCGCACGCTCGACGGCGTGTCCCCGTCGAAGGTGTGCACCTTCAGCTCGATCTCACACGCCTCGGCGGCCGACAGGAGGGCGTTCACCTGGTCCTGCCCGAGGGCCTTGGTCGGGAAGAGCAGCAGCGCCCGCGCCTCCGGCCCCCGGGCCGCCGCGTCGAGGATGGGGAGCTGGTAGCAGAGGCTCTTGCCGCTGGCGGTGGGCGTCGCCAGCACGACGTCCTGCCCTCCTCCCAGGCCCTCGATGGCCCTGATCTGGTGCTCGTAGAGCGAGCTGATGCCCCGAGCGGCGAGCCCCCGGAGGACGCGGGGCTCGAGCCGCTCGGGTAGGGCGCCCTCGCACGCCGGGCGCCCTTCCAGGGTGTGATCGAGCTCGACGCAGGAGCCGAGCTCGGGGTCGCGGGCGATCTCGTCCAAGACGTCTGCTGCCGATCGTCTCATGGTCTCCGGACGTTTGTTCAGTACGACCTCAAATACTAAATAGATGTTCAGGTGCGATCAACTTCTTTTTGGGACCGGGCCGGTGCCCGGACTTGTGCTAAGGAAGCCGCCATGAAGATCTGCATCGCGCTCCTGGCGCTCCTCCTCGCCGGACCGCCGCTCGGCGATCCCCAGGCGGAGCACCTCGCCCAGGCGCGGGCCGCCCCCCCGCTCCTCGCGCCGCCTGTCGGCCCGCTCCCACAGCCGGCTCTCGGTCTGCCCCAGGTGGATGCCGGGAGGCTGCCCCACGCTGCGGCGCGGCGCCTGGCCGGTTTCGCTCGCCAGCCGGGCAACCCTCCGGTGCTGCTGCCCGACGACCCGGCGTGGCTCGCCGGCGCCGTCGCCACCACGGGGCGCCGCTGGTACGGCCTCCACTTCCCCATGGACGGCGCCACCTTGTACCTGCACGGCAGCACGGCCGCCTTGCGTTGGCCCGGCGCTCCCGCCATGGCGCCGCCCACCCTGGAGGCCCCCCTCGTCTCCCGTGCGCACGCAGTCGTCACCGTCTCCTTCGGCGCCTTCGGAGCGGCCTACGTCATCGATCTGGAGTGCGAGCGCCGGGCCGCGGACGAGCGCTGCGCCGGCGACGACTTCGTCACCAGCCTCGCGCGCGGCCTCGCGCGCTTCGAGCCATGAGGGCCGCGCCGCTGGCCGCGCTCGCGGCCGTTCTCCTGTCGACGACGGCTTGGGCGCAGGAGTTCACCTACAACCCACCGGGGCAGCTCGAGTCGGGGTCCTCGGGATACGAGAGCGACACGGTCTTCGTGCCGGGCATGCGCTTCCCGCTCGAGTCCGCGCCGGCCTACGCTAACTCCCAGGTGTGGGGCATCGGCGGAATGAACGGCCCCGCCGGGAGCCAGTGCTCGGACGCCAACTACAGCTACCCCTGGAGCGACAACTTCTGCGAGCCGCGCTCATGGGACGTGCCGCTCTGCCCGGGCGGCACCGGTCACCAGGGGCAGGACATCAGGCCGGCCACCTGCGAGGACGACGTGCACTGGGCTGTCGCGGCGGAGGCCGGGACCATCACGAGCATCGGCTCCTACAGCGTCTACCTCGTGGCCGACTCCGGCGTACGCCACCGCTACCTCCACATGTCTCCTGCGAGCGTGCAGGTCTCGGTGGGCGATCGGGTGACCCGCGGCCAGCGCCTCGGCCGGATCTCCGACGCCTTCTTCGACAGCAACGGGAGCTCGGTGCCCACCACGATCCACCTTCACTACGACATCCACATGCACGTGGAGAGCGTCGGCGCGGCGGTCTACGCTCCCCCGTACATGTCGCTGGTGCGGGCCTACGAGGAGCTTGTCCCGCCGCCCGCGCCCTGCCCGACGCTGCCTCCGGAGGGCGGCATCATCGACGACGAGCCTCCCTGCTTCGAGACCTTCGGCCCCGAGACGTACTGGCGCCGCGTCGAGGACCGGGGCGTCGGCGGCTCCATGCACTGGACCAACGCCTGGGACTCCGTCGCACCCTCGAACTGGGCTCGCTGGTCTGTGGCCTTCGAGCAAGGCGGCGACTACCTCGTCGAGGCCAACGTCGTCCCGCCCTACAACCGCTCGCGCCGAACACCCTACCGCGTGCGCGCCTCCGGGGCCGAGCACCTCGTCACCGCCGACCTGAGCCTGGCCGAAGGCTGGATGGCCCTGGGCATGTGGCGCTTCCAGGCGGGCGGGGACCAGCACGTCGACGTGCTCGACAACTCCGGAGAGACCGAGTCCGACCTGCACATCAGCGCCGACGCGATCCGGTTGACCAGGGTGTGGGGGCCCGAGCCCACCGACGCCGGCGTTGGCTCTGATTCTGGTACGGCCGCGGACACGGCCCCGGCCCCGGGCAGGGATCCGGGCACGCAAGGCGGCTCTGCCGTCGATAGTGCCGCGGACACGGCAGCCGGACCGGGCAGTCAGCCGCCGGTCTCCTGGCCGCCCACGACCAGCGACCAGCCAAACCCGCCCCTCGACGACATGCCCGCCGACCAGATCGGCGGCGCCGGCCAGCCAGGGCCGCCCGCCGAGGTCTCCACGGGCTCCTCCGGCTGCGGGCCGGGGCCTGCCGCGCCCTCCGCGCCGCTGCTGGCCGTGCTGCTGCTGGGGTTGTGGCTACGTCCTTCGAAGACGCCGTCGGAGCAACAGCGCGCCGAGGGCCAGTAGAAGCCAGACGGGAGCCGGTCCGCCGGCTCCGCAACCGCCCGAGGATGAGTCGCTGGGCTGGTCGCCCGTGGAGACCTCTGCGCCGGGCGGAGCCGGCGTGACCTCTGCGCCGGGGGAGGGCGAGGAGCCGGCGTCCGTGACGAGGGGAGTGGAGAGGTCGGGGGCCGCGGCGCCGGGGTCGGGGGGCGGGGGGGGGGGCGGGGGGGGGGGGGGGGGGGGGGGGGGGGGCGGGGCGGCGGGGGGGGCG
>CAZQPP010000046.1:0-25465 GCA_964594295.1 uncultured Myxococcales bacterium
CAAGACGGAAAAGCTCTTTGTCTTTGCGCCTTTGCGGCTTTGCGCGAGATTCTCTTGCCGTTCAGCCGAGCGGGCGGCTGTCTCTCTTGCCCGGGGTTATCAAGAAGCTAAGGCGAGTGAGGCCCTACTTCATCGTCGGCATGATGAAGTCCGCCCCCTTCCTTATCCCCGTGGGCCAGCGCGAGGTGACGGTCTTGAGCGCGGTGTAGAAGCGCACCCCGTCCATGCCGTGCATGTGGTTCACCCCGAAGAGGGAGCGTTTCCAGCCGCCGAAGCCGTGGAAGGCCATGGGCACCGGGATGGGGACGTTGACCCCGACCATGCCGGCCTTGACGCCATGGCAGAAGGCCCGCGCGGTGTCGCCGTCGCGGGTGAAGACGGCCGTGCCGTTGCCGTACTCGTGGTCGTTGATGAGCCCCAAGGCCTCGTCGAAGCTCTCGGTGCGCACGACGACGAGGACGGGCCCGAAGATCTCCTCCTTGTAGATGCGCATCTGCGGGGTCACGTGGTCGAAGAGGCAGCCCCCGAAGAAGAAGCCGTCTTCGGAGCCGGGGACCGTGTAGCCGCGGCCGTCGACGAGGAGATCGGCGCCCTCTTCGACGCCGAGGTCCACGTAGCCCTTCACGCGCTCGCGGTGGGCGGCGGTGACCAGCGGGCCCATCTCGGCGTCCGGGTGGGTACCGGGGAGGATCTTGAGTTCACGCGCGCGCGCCGCGAGGCGCTCGACGAGGGGCTCGGCGACGTCGCCCACGGGCACTGCCACCGCGATGGCCATGCAGCGCTCGCCGGCCGAGCCGTAGGCCGAGCCGATGAGGGCGTCGACGGCCTGGTCGAGGTCGGCGTCGGGCATGACCACGAGGTGGTTCTTGGCGCCGGCGAGGGACTGCACCCTCTTCTGGTTCGCCGCGGCCCGGCTGTAGATGTACTCGGCCACGGGGGTCGAGCCGACGAAGCTCACGGCCGGCACGCGCGGGTCGTCGAGCAGGGCGTCCACGGCCACCTTGTCGCCGTGCACGATGTTCAGCACGCCCCGCGGCAGGCCTGCCTCGTCGAGGAGCTCGGCGAGGCGCATGGCGCAGCCCGGCGTCGTCTCCGAGGGCTTGAGCACGAAGGTGTTCCCGCAGGCGATGGAGATTGGCACCATCCAGAGCGGGACCATGGCGGGGAAGTTGAAGGGCGTGATGCCCGCGCAGACGCCGAGGGGCTGGCGGATCGAGTAGCTGTCGATGTCGCGGCCCACGTTCTCGGTGAACTCGCCCTTGAGCAGGTGCGGGATGCCGCAGGCGAACTCCACGACCTCCATGCCGCGAATCACCGAGCCGCGCGCGTCCGAGAGCACTTTGCCGTGCTCCGCCGTGATGAGGGCGGCGAGCTCGTCTTGGTGCTCGTCCATGAGCTGCTTGAACCTGAACATCACCCGCGCGCGCTGGATGGGCGGGGTCTCGGCCCAGGCTGGGAAGGCCGCCTCGGCTGCCTCGACCGCTCGGCTCACCTCCTCCGCGGTCGCCATGGGCACGCTGGCCCGGACCTCCCCCGTCGCCGGGTCGTAGACGTTGCCGAAGCGCCCGCTCGTTCCGCTCGTGGGCTCTCCTCCGATGATGTGCGTCAGCTCTCGTGACATGGCTCTCTCCCTGCGGCAAGGGCCGCAGGATGGCATCGGGGGAGGGGAGGGGCAAGCGGGATGTGCCCCCGCGGCCGGGCTGTTGTAGGGTGCGCCGCGTTATCCCGAGGAGGTGAAAGTGACCGAGCCGAAGAGCCCGCCCCTGCCCGTGCCCTACGAGCGTCCGCGCCGCCTGCGGCGCACGGCGCGCATCCGCGACATCGTGCGGGAGACCGAGCTCCGGCGGAGCGACCTGATCCAGCCGCTGTTCATCGTCCCGGGCAGCGGTGTGCGCCAGGAGATCTCGTCCATGCCGGGCCAGTTCCACATGAGCTCCGACGAGGCCGGCGAGGAGGCGAGGCGCCTCGTGGACGCGGGCGTGCCGGCGGTCATCCTCTTCGGCATCCCCGAGTACAAGGACCCGGTGGGCAGCTCCTCCTGGGCCGAGGACGGGGTCGTGCAGAAGGCGTTGGCCTCGATGCGCGAGGCCGCGGGCGACGATCTCGCCCTCATCACCGACGTCTGCATGTGCGAGTATACCGACCACGGCCACTGCGGAGTGCTCCACGGCGAGACGGTTGCGAACGACCCCACCCTCGAGCTCCTGGCCCGCCAGGCCGTGTCCCACGCCGACGCAGGCGCGGACATCGTCGCGCCCAGCGACATGATGGACGGCCGGGTGGCCGCTATCCGAGCCGCCCTCGACGCCTCCGGACACAGCGAGCTGGCCATCCTCTCCTACGCGGCCAAGTATGCCTCGGGCTTCTACGGACCCTTCCGCGACGCCGCGCAGTCGGCGCCCTCTTTCGGAGACCGGGCCGGCTACCAGATGGACCCGGCCAACGCCAGGGAGGCCCTCCGCGAGATCCTGCTCGACGTGGAGGAGGGCGCTGACATCGTCATGGTCAAGCCCGCCATGCCCTACCTCGACATCGTGCGCGCGGCGCGCGAGCACACGGCCGTGCCGGTCTGCGCCTACCAGGTCAGCGGCGAGTACGCCATGATCCGCTCCGCGGCCGACCGGGGGCTCATCGACTACAAGCGGGTCGTGCTCGAGAGCCTCGTCTGCATCCGCCGCGCCGGGGCGGACATGGTGCTCAGCTACTTCTCCAAGGAGGTGGCAGGCTGGCTGCCCGCATGACGAGGATACTCTGGGCCCTGCTCGCGTGGACCGCCCTCGTGGCGGCCTGCGGGGCGCCGCCGAGGATCTCGGAGATCCACCGCCTCGAGGCCGCCCTCGGCGCCGATCCAGAGAGCTGGGAGCTGCGCGTGGAGTACGCCCGCGCGCTGCTGAGCCCCGACGAGCAGATCACGGTGGGGGAGCGCGTCTCGAGGGCGAGACGCGCCGCCGTCGTGCTCGCGCCCTCGAGCCCGAACGAGGCGGTGCCGCCGGTCGCCACGGTCCTGCGGGCCCGAGCGCAGCTCGTCGCCCGGCAGCCCGGGCCGGCCCTCGCAGAGCTGGAGCAGGCGCTGGCAGGAACGGAGAAGGTGCCCGTGGAGGTCGATCCGGAGATCTCTTCGCTCCTGGTGGACCTGGGGCGGGCGCTTCGCCCGGACCTGGAGGGCTCCGAGGAGGAGGGCGACGGGCGGCAGGACGAGGGGCGGGACAAGCGCGCCGCGGAGGCCGGTCGCCAGCCCTCCAAGACAGAGTCGCTCATTCGGGTGCTGCGTCTCGCCGGGCGCCTCGGGCAGGTGCAGGCCCGGCGGGAGGAGTGGGTGGAGATCTGCACCCCGGTGCTCAGACAGCTCTTCGAGCGGCGCTACGACCGGAGCGTCGTGGAGGTGGCCGGGCTGCTGCTGCACGCCGAGCTGCCGCCTTCGGAGCTCCACCTCTACGCGGGCGTCGCCTCGATGGCCCGGGTCGGGAAGGGCGTCGAGACGGCGGAGGTGGGGGCCTTGGACCGCTACCTCGCCCCCCGCGGCACCGCGGCCGAGCAGGCCGAGCGGCACCTGAGAGCCGCGCAGGCGCTGCAGGTGCGCTACCGCCACGACGAGGCCATGGCACAGATCGAGACCGCCTTGAGGCTGGTGCCCGACAAGGACGAGGTGCGCCTCCTGAAGGTGGCCGTGCTGCTGCGTGGAGGCAAGAAGGAGCTGGCCGCCGATGCCGCCCGCGACTACGTCCTTCGCTCCGAGTCGGGCGCGCGCACGCCCGAGGGCTCGCTGCAGGCCCTCTCCGAGCTCGTCTCGGACCTCGGGGCCTTCGGCCTCGGCGCGCTGGCCCTCGATCTCTCGTTGAGCGTCTCCGAGAGGGAACCGGATCTGACGCCGAAGGTGCTCCGCCTGGCCGCGTCGGCGGTTCGCGGAGGAGAGGCCCAGGCCCGCCTCGGGGCGGCGGTGAGGAGCCGGGCCGAGATCGCCGAGGCGGATGAGCTCGTCGAGCTCTCGAGCATCCTCGAGCGGGCGGGTGACCGCAAAGGCGCCGCCGCCCTGCTCGAGCCGCGCTGCGCCAGGGGACCGGCGAAGCTCACGGTCACCTGCGTGCGCCTCGCGGTGGCGCTCGGCGAGACGACGGTCGCGCGGAGACATGGGAAGGCTCTGCTGCGTCCGGAGCTCATCGCCCCCGAGGCTCACGCGGCTGTCGGCCCCCTGCGCGGGGCGGGCCTCGGCGCCCTGGCCGACCGTCTCACCGCGGCCCTGCTCGCGCGGGACGACGCCCCGCTGCCGCTCTACCGTGAGGAGGCGGAGCGGCGCCTCGGCTCGTCCGAGCGTGCGCGCAGGGCCGAGGCGGACGCCCTGCTCGAGGAGGCCGCGAGAAAGCACAAGGAGGGCAAGGGCGCGCTCATGGCGGCAGAGGTGCTCGTCCGCAGCGGGCGCATCTCCGACGCGGTGACGTGGTATCGCCGCGCCGCGGGCGAGAGCGAAGGCCCCGAGCGTGCGCGTGCCCTGCTGGCGGCGGCCCGCCTCTCCCCACACGTGCCCGGGAGGGGCGGCGTGCAGCTCGGAGCCGACCTGCGCGCCATCCTCGAGGCGGCCGAGGACGAGCCGGAGGTGCTCGACGGCGTCATCGAGGTGGCGCGGGGCTCCTCGGTGCACGACGGAGTTCGCGTCGAGGCCCTCGAGAGGCGCCTCAGGGTGCGGCCCACCGACGACACCATGCTCGAGCTCGGCACGGTGCTCTGTCGCTCGGGGCACGCCGGGCGCGGGGTGTCCGTGCTGCTCCGCTTCGTGCGCGGCTCACCCACGCCGGTCAAGGCCTTCCGCCGTGTGCTCGACGGCTTCCGTCACTCCGGCGACCCCGGCTCGCTCCTCCGCGTCTTCAGGGAGGGGCCGGCGGCGGTGAGGGAGGACCCCGGCGCGGTGCGCGCCACCGCCGAGCTTCTGAACCGGCGCGGGGAGCGCGACGCCTCCAAGCTCGTCTTCGCCCGCCTCGTCGATCTCCTCGAGGCGGACCTGACGGCCCTGCGGGAGCTGGCCGGGCGCCTCACTCGATACGGCTACCTCCAGCTCGCCCTGGACGCCTACCTCGCGGCCGGCCTCTCGATCCCGCCCGGGCGGTACGACCTGACGGTCTTCCGCGCGGCCATCCGAGCCGGCAGGATGGACCTCGCCCGAAAGCACGCCGAGCGTTTCGTCCAGGCAGCGCCGCGGCCCGCCCAGGCCCTCGAGCAGGTGGGCAACATCTTCTACGACCAGCTCCGCTTCGAGGAGGCCTTCCGTTTCCTGAAGGAGGCCCTCGAGCACATGGGAGACGAGCGGCCGGCGCGCCTGGTCACTCGCCTGGTCGATCTGTCGGCCAAGCTGGGCCGAAAGGACGACCTCGTCGCCTACGCTCGCGAGCTGGTGCCGGACCCCGAGGACCACCAGGTCCCCGACTCCCACCTCGAGCAGATCGCCGAGGCCCTCGTGAGCGCCGGTCTCAGGGAAGAGGCCTTTCGATACCGGGTGGAGTGGGCGAGGCGGGGCCCGCAGGTGCCGGAGCGCTGGCTTCGCCTCGCCGAGCTGCACATGGACGTCGGGAGGGCCGACGAGGCCCTCGAGGCCTGCGCGCTGGCCTACGATCAGGCGCCGGAGTCGCAGCGCCAGGCCACGCTGACCAGGACGAGGAGGATGCTGCTCTCGCGCTCCCGGGCCGACCTGCTGGCCAGGCTCTGCGCCCGCCTCAGGAGTGAGCACCCGGGCACCACGTGGATCTCCGAGCGGGAGGGGGAGGCCTTGCTGCTCCTCGGTCGCGCCGAAGAGGGGCACCGGGCGCTGGTGCGCGCGCTCCACGAGGCCGAGGAGCCCAGGGAGGTGTGGGAGCGGCTCTTCGAGCTCTTGCGGAAGCTCGCGCCGCCGCAGCTCGCCGCCGGCTTCGCGCGCGACGCGGCGGCGGTGCTGCCCGACGAGCCCGAGCTCTACCGGGCGCTCGGCGACGTGCTGCTCGACCTCGGCCGGGAGGAGCGTGCCCTCGACGTCTACGAGCGGCACCTGAGCCTGGCTCCTTCGCGGGCCGCCAAGGTGGCCACGCGCCTCTACCGCGCCGGCCGCTTCGAGGACGCGCTCCGCTTCTACCGTGTCGCCGCCGCCCACGTGACCGAGGAGGACGCGGCGAAGGTGCTCTCGCGCTACTTCGAGCTCGCCCGGGCATGGCGAGGTGACGTGGGGGCCCGCGACGCCCTGGTCTTCGTGCTGCGCGAGCGAGGCTTCGACGCGTGGGTGCTCCGGGCGTGCACCGACGCCCTCGTCGAGGTGGGCCTGCTCGACGAGGCGGCGCGGCTCATGCGGGAGCTGGTCGAGCGCGAGGCCAGCACCGACGACTACAAGCGCCTCGCCATCCTCGCGCTCCTGCGCCGTGACTTCGAGGAGATGAACCTCCACCTCCGGGTCTACCTCGCCCACGCCGAGGCCGACTCTCCGCCGGCGAGGCGGGACCGCCCCGGCATGGTCGACGCGGCGCTGATGCGCTCCGTGGAGATCGCCGAGATGCTGGCCAACGAGGGGCTGCACGAGGACGCCTTGCGTTGGATGGAGGAGGCGCGCCGCCGCTCCCCGCGCAGCGTGCAGGCCCTGTCCGCCGATGCATACGTCGCGTTGCGCGCGAAGCGGCTCACGCGTGCGATGTCGTCCACCCGCGCCGCCCTCGAGCTGGATCCCGGCAAGGCTCTCGCCATCGCGCGCTCGGTCTTCGACTACGCGGCCCGCACGGGGCACTCCTGCGCGTTCCTTCCCCTGCTGCAGGACCTGGGCACCGAGGCCGGCCCGCTGCGTCCGATCCTCCACTACGAGCTCGCCGCCTTCTGCGCGGCCGCCACCGGGAGCGGCGACGCGGCCGCCGAGGCGGAGCGCGCTCTGGCTGAGGCGCTGGAGGCATCGGAGATCGGGGGAGACGAGACCCTGTCGATGGCCGGGGAGATAGCCCTGATCACGGGCCGCTACGGTGACGCGGCGCACATCTTCCGATCGCAGCTCGATCGCCGCGGGGAGGACGCGCTCGGGAACGAAGAGGAGGACCAGCCCGGTCCTCTGCGCGGGCTGATCAGGGCCCTCCACGCGCAGTCAGCCGAGGAGGGGGAGCGCGCCGGCGCCGACGAGGCGGTCGCGAAGATCGTGGACCGCCTCTGGCGCAACGCGAGCGCTCCGGCCCAGGCCCTGGACCGGCTGAGCGCCTCCCTGGGGCCGCGCATCGGCCGCTGGGACCTGGCGGCCGACCTCTGCGACCGGCTGCTGGCGATCGAGCCCACCCGCGGCCAGGTCTGGGTCCGCCGGGTGGACATCGCGCTGCAGAGGCCGGACGAGGACGATCTCCAAGAGATCCTCGAGCGCCTCGTGGCATCGGGTGGGCCGCGCCTGGCCGCCTTCGATCGGGTCCGCTCCGTCTGGCTCGAGACGGGACGGAGCGACGAGCTGGGGGAGGTCCGCCGCCGGCTCGGCCTGCCGGAGCAGGCCAACACCGTGGTCGAGGTCTGGCGCCGGGCGGAGGAGGCGCTGGCCGCCCTTGACGAAGGGGCCGCGCGCGAGGCTCTCTCACGATACCTGCGGCTGGCCGGCGAGACGCCGGGCGCGCACCGGAGGGTGGTGGCGGCCTTGACCGGAGCCGGCTGGATGCCCGAGGCGGCGGCCAGGGTGGCGCGCGCGCGCAAGGCGCACCCGGGCGACGTGGGCCTCCGCTGGCTGGAGCTGGAGCTTCGGCTGAGCTCCGGAGAGGGCCGCGAGGCCGCCGTGGACGAGCTGCGCGGCTGGGTCAGGCAGGCCGGCCTCGCTCCCACGGATGACCCCCACCTCCTGGGCACGGGGAGCCTCGCGAGGGTGCTCACCGGCGCCGAGATCCTGTCGCTCGCCGAGCCCGGCAAGAAGCTGAGCGGGGCGATGCCCGAGCCGGAGCTCCTCGAGGCGATCGGCCTGCTGCGCGTCGGTCGCGTCGACGAGGCTGCGGCGCTGGCGCAGCGCTTCGAGGCCGGGGCCGTCGACGTGCCGCGGGCGCTGCTCGTGCTCGCGGCGGAGGCCGCGGCCGCCGGCAGGGAGGAGCTCGCGCGGAAGCTGTCGGCGGGGGTGAGGCGGTGGGCGGGGTACATCGCCGGCTCGCAGCACCTGATCGGGGCCTTCGAGAACCTGCTCACGCACCGGGACCTCCCTGAGAGGCAGAGGAAGGTGCTGGCGCAGCTCGGCGTGGAGGCCGTGCACGCCTACCTCGCGGTCGCCGCGCCGGGCGTGGCCACGACGACCAACCTCGCGACCTTCAGGGCGGTCAAGGACGGGCCGGAGGCGGCGGTCCTGGACTACCAGGCCATGCTCGAGCACCTGCCGGGCGAGGCCGCTCTGTTCAACAACCTGGCCTACCACGACGCGGTCTACGGCGTTCACCTCGAGGAGGGCGAGCGCCTCGTGGAGATGGCGATTCGAATGGAGCCCTCGAGCGCGACCTACTACCTGGACACGCGGGGCTGGGTGCGGCACCGCCTCGGGCGCCAGGCCGCGGCCGCCGAGGACGTGGACGCCTCGTTGCGCCTCGCCCCCCTGATCCGCGGCTTCTCGAGCGAGGAGGCGCAGATCCACGCGGCCGAGATCGCGCTGGTCCGCGGACAGGAGGAGAAGGCGGCCAGGCACGCGGTGCGCGCTCGCTCGCTGGCCCCGCGGCAGAAGATCGGCGATCGTGCGCTCCAGATCCTGCGGCAGGTGAGACCCGGCTGGGCCGGTGAAGCCGGCGCAAAGCTCGGTGAGGACGGGACATGACGACGGTTCACGAGCCCCTGGTAATCGGCATCGCGGGTGGGACGGGCTCGGGCAAGACCACCATCGCCAAGGAGATCCTCACAGAGCTCCCACGGGGCTCGGTCGCGCCTCTCCAGCACGACGCCTACTACCGGGATCGCTCGGCGATCCCCGAGTCCATCCGCGCCAACCTCAACTTCGACCACCCCGACGCACTCGACAACGATCTGCTCCTCGACCACCTCGACGTGCTCTGCAGAGGCGAGGCGGTGGGCATGCCCGTCTACGACTTCGTCAACCACCGCCGCACCGAGGAGACCGTCCCCGTCTCCCCGGCGCCGGTCGTCATCGTCGAGGGAATCCTCATCTTCGTCGACGAGCGCCTCCGCGATCGTTTCGACATCAAGCTCTACGTCGACACGCCCTCCGACATCCGCGTCCTGCGCCGCATCCGCCGCGACATGGTCGAGCGCGGCCGCACCTTCGACTCCATCCGCGCCCAGTACTATGCGACCGTCCGGCCTATGCACGAGGCCTTCGTGGAGCCCACCCGGCGCTTCGCGGACCTGATCGTGCCGGAGGGGGGCACGAACGTGGTCGCCATCGAGATGATCACCGCCCGGGTGAGGCGCACGCTGAGAGAGCGGGGGTGGCAGGCCTGATGAGGCCCTGCGCGAGGCTCCGCGGCGGGCGCGCCATCTGCTAACCTCCACGGCCTCGACGCGAGGCGGTGACGACATGCGCCATTCCCCAGGCCTTCCCTGGCGCGCCACCTTTGCGCTGCTCGCCGCCCTGGCCGTGGGCTGCGGTGGAGAGTCGGTGCTCCAGGGCGGGGTGGACGCACGGGTCGCGGCGGTCGACTCCGCCAGCGACCAACACACCTCGTCCGCGCTCGATCCGGGCGAGGCTCTCGTTCGGGATGTGCCGCTCCCGGACCCCGGTAGCGATGAGGCGGCGGGGCAGCAGGATGGAGAGCCGGGAGGCTCGGCCGACCCGGCGGGCAGCGCCGGCGCGAAGGACACGACGCCCACCAGCGACGAGGGAGCTTCCGACGACGGCGCTGCGGACGAGGGCGGCGCCGACGAGGACGTTGGCCAACCGGAGCCGGATGGCGCCACCACCCCGTCCGTCCGGCGCATCGTCGTCGCCGGCGACAGCTGGTCGGCGGGCATGGTCTTCCCCGAAGGCGGGCCCTTGAGGGCGGCCCTGGACGCGCGCGGCTTCGAGGAGCTCGTGATCACCTGGGAGCAGACGGCGCTGGCCGGCTCGAAGGTCTCCCAGTGGGCGCACAACGAGCACGGCATGCTGAACCTGCTCTTCGCGGCCCTCGACGAGGAGCCGCCGGCGGAGGTGCTCTTCATGGTCATCGCCGGCAACGACCTGCTGCGGGCGTCTGCGGACGGGCTCGGCGACTGGTGGCGGTGGCGTCAGGAGGCCACCTTCGACGCCATCGAGCAGGACGTCGAGCAGCTCGTCGACGCGGTGCTCGCCGGGAGACCGCACCTGCAGGTGGTGCTCGTCGGCTACGACTACCTGCACTTCGAGATGATCCACAACCTCATCAGCAAGATGAAGGGCATGGACACGGCGGAGTTCAACGAGAACTTCGTGGAGCTTGGGCGGCGGAAGCTCTCGGTCGCGCAGCGCACGCCCCGCTGCCACTACGCCCACAACTTCGGCATCTTGCAGTACCGCCTCGGCGACACGCTCCACCCGCCTTTTCTGAACCCGCCGGCGCCATACGAGCCGGGGGTCGTGCCCTTCCCGGGGAGGGCGCCGGGCTACCAGCCCTTCCCCGGGGGGATACCTCTCTTTCCCGGGCCCCTCGGGGCGCTGCCCGACGGCGTGCACCCGACCGGGGAGGCCCACCGGCTGATCATCGACAACGTGCTCGACCAGGGGCTCGAGAGCCTCCTCCTCGGGCAGGGGTGGTGAGGAGCCGACCGCGATCCTTTTCGCGTTGGGGTGAGCGCTCCCTCCTACCTCTTCGCCCCGCACGCCCTCCTCAGCTCCTCGCCCAGGGGCCGCGTATCCCCCTCCATCGCCCACCCCCGCTCCTTCGCCGAAGCCTCCAACGCGGCGACGCGCTCGGCGCCCACGGGGTGTGTGCGCGTGAAGTCCACGCGGTCGAGGGCGCCCTCGGCGGCGGCCTCGGCGAGGGCGTCGAGGACCTCGGCCGCGCCGGCGCCGTGGCCGTAGAGCTTGACGAGCACCTCCGTTCCCGCCCGGTCGGCCTCGATCTCCTGCTCGCGTGAGTGGGACTTGAGGGCGCCCTCGAGGACCCAGCCCGCGGGGGAGCTCATGTCGGCGCCGGCGCTGGCCAGGATGCCCGAGACGATGACGCCGACGACGACCCCGCGCCCGAGGTTCTTCAGGTGGTGGCGGTTCTCGAAGTGGCCGAGCTCGTGGCCGAGCACGAAGGCCAGCTCGTTCTCGGTGCGAAGGCGCGACAGCAGCCCGGAGGTGACGCCCACCGTGCCGCCGGGGATGGCCACCGCGTTGGGGCCCTCGTCGCACAACACCTTCAGCTTGAACGGGTAGGGTAGGGCCGGGGCCTGCTCGATCACCCGCGCGAAGAGCGGCTGCAGGGCCTCCTCCGCCTCCTCGTCGCCGCCGTTGGCGAGGTGTCCGGCGAGGGCGGAGCCGAGGGAGCCGAAGATCTCGGCCTCACGCTCCGGAGACACGTAGCGTACGGCGAGGTCGACCAGCAGGCCCACGACGAAGACCACGGCCAGGGCGACCAGGCAGAACATGGCCAGGAGGTGGGCGACGTCCTTGAGCGGGTGCTCGGGCGTGACGTTGACGCCCTCGTTGGGGAGCCGAGGCTCGACCCTCAAGCCCCCTCATCCGGCAGGCGCAGGCCGGTGCCGTAGGCGAGGATCTCGATCCCCGCCGTGCCCTTGCCGTCCGCGCGGGAGCTGGCCAGGCGCGAGGTCTCCAGGCGCACGCGGACCACGGCGTTGCAGCCCAGCTCCTCGGCCTGCTCCTTCATTCGCAAGAGCGCCTCGCGGCGGCCGCGGTCGATGATGGTCTCGTAGGCGCGGACCCGCCCGCCGAAGATGTTCCTGAGCCCTGCCGCGAAACGCTTGAAGTAGTCCACCGAGACTACGACCGCCCCCTGCACGAGGGTGATCTGCGTCGTGCGCTCCATGCCGGGGAGGGTCTGCGCGGGGACGGCCACGAGGCGGGCGAGGCGCCCCTCGCGCGCTCGGATGCTCTCGTAGTGCCTGGACTCGAGGACGCGGCCGACGCCGTAGCCCACGAGCAGCAAGAGGAGCGGGATCCCGATCTGGATGAGCGCTTCCACGGGCCGCGTTACTGCACCCGCACGGCGGTGCCGTAGGCGAAGAGCTCGGAGGCTCCCTGGGCCACCGACGAGGTCGCGAAGCGCACGTTGACGACGGCGTTCGCGCCCATGGACTGGGCCTGCTCGGTCATGCGCGCGACGGCCTCCCTGCGGCTGTCGGCGAGGAGCTCGGTGTAGCCCTTGAGCTCACCCCCGACGATGTTCTTGAGCCCTGCCGCGATGTCGCGTCCGATGTGCTTGGCTCTCACGGTGCTTCCGGTAACGAGGCCGTAGCACTCGACCACCGTCATTCCGGGCACCGCCTCGGTGGAGACCAGGATCATGGCTCTCATCCTCCTCGGGTGGAGGGAGTTGACCCGACATCGCTCGGGAGCGCAAGCTTGGGAGCAGGACGCGAGGAGCCCACTTGTCCCTCTCAGCACACTCCATGGGCCGCTGGCAGCTCGTGCTCGCCGCCCTGCTGTTCAGCACCGGGGGGGCGGCGATCAAGGCCTGCGCCATGAGCGGGTGGCAGATCGCCGGCTTCCGCGCGGCCCTCGGCGCCGCCACCTTGTGGCTCCTCCTCCCCGAGGCGCGCAAGGGCTGGACCCTGCAGACCTGGATCGCGGGCGCCGCCTACGCCGCCATGCTCGTGCTCTTCGTCGGCGCCAACAAGCTGACCACGGCGGCCAACGCCATCTTCCTCCAGGACACCGCCCCTCTCTACATCGTGCTGCTCTCGCCGTGGCTGCTCAAGGAGCGGGTGCGGCGGAGCGACATCTGGTTCCTGGCCTTGATGGGGGCCGGCCTCTCGCTCTTCTTCTTGGGCTCCGAGAGGCCGGGGGAGACGGCGCCGGACCCATGGCTCGGGAACCTCCTCGCCCTCGGGGCGGGCATTGCGTGGGCGCTGACGATCATGGGTCTGCGCTGGCAGGGCGCCCGCAGGAGCGAGACCGGCCACCCGGCCGCCGCCGCTGCCATAGCCGGCAACCTGCTCGCCTTCGCCCTCTGCCTGCCAGCCTCCTTCCCGCTCGGGGCGACCGAGTCGGCGGACTGGATCGCCGTGCTCTACCTCGGCGTCTTCCAGGTGGGCCTCGCCTACGTGCTCGTGACCCACGCGGTCCGCGAGGTCCCGGCCTTCGAGACCTCCCTCATCCTGCTCATCGAGCCCGTCTTCAACCCGGTCTGGGCGTGGTGGATGCACGGCGAGGTCCCGGCCGGGCGCGCGCTCGTCGGGGGAGCGCTCATCATCACCGGGATCGCCGCGCGCAGCCTGTACCGGGGGCGGAGGCGCGTCGAGGAATGAGCGCGACGCCTCTGCCACCGTGGATCAAGCCGGACGGGGAGGGCGGCTCTCGCGTCGCCGTCCGCGCGTCGCCGGGCAGCAAGCGCAGCAGCGTCGAGGGCCCCTACGGAGACTCTCTGCGCATCCGCCTCGCGGCTCCCCCGCGTGAGGGCAAGGCCAACCGCGCGTTGGTAGATCTCCTCGCCTCCCTGCTCGATGTCTCGCGCCGCGACATCGAGCTGATCTCGGGTGCGTCGAGCCGTGACAAGGCGGTGAGGGTCCACGGGCTCGGGCCCGAAGAGGTCCTGAGGCGGCTGTAGAGTGATGCGTCCTTTCGCCTTCCTCCACCGCGACCGCTCGCTCCGGGACCGGACGATCCTGCTCGAGGCTTTCTTGAGCGCCTGCCTCGGCCTGGCCGCGGGCGCCGCCCTCTTCGCGAGCCTCGCCAGCCTCGTCGGCGTCTTCCTCGTGGCCTTCTCCATGGCGCCCGTGGTCGAGACCCTGCTCGAGCGCAACAGGCAGGAGGTCTGGGCGCCGGAGAGCGACGCGACCGCCGCCAACTGGCGCATGGCGCGTTCGCTGATGGCTGTCTTCGCGGGCGTGCTCGTGGCCTACGGCGCCGCCGCCGCGCTGGTGCCCGCGGAGCTCTTCAAGAGCTCCTTCGACTTCCAGCTGGGCGCCTCGCAGGCTGCACCCCCCGGCGGGCCGATGCCCGACTTCAGGGCCTTCGTCCGCAACGACCTCATCGCCGTCGCCGTCTCCTTCGGCTGCGCCGTGCTCTACCGCCACGGCGGCATGCTCCTCGTGCTCGCGTGGGCGGCCTCGCGCTGGGGTGTCGTGCTGGCCTTCGAGCTGCGCGGCGGTGTGGCCGCGCAGGAGGTCTCGGGGCTGCTCGGCGTGCTCCCGCCGGTGCTCGTGGCGCTGCCGCACCTGATCCTCGAGGCGCTGGCGACCATCCTGGCGGCCATGGCCGGGGTCTTCCTCTCCCTGGGGATCGTGCGCTACGAGCTGCGCTCGCCGCGCCTCTGGAGGGTGCTCCGCGCCGTCCTGGTCATCCTCGCCGTGGCCTCCCTGACGGCCACCTTTGCGGCCCTCCTGGAGGCGGGTCTGGCTCCGTGGCGCCTAGCGTAGAGGCCGGCACGGGCCGCGCGGCGCGGCTCCCGGTGATCGTCGTCGCGGCGGTGCACGCCGCGGCCTGCGCGGCCGTGCTCTCCGTCCCGGGCCTGCGCGTGCCCGGCTACATGTCGGCGCTCGGCGCCGGCTTCGTCCTGCTCCTCACGGGGGCCCCGCTGGGCCTGTGCGGCCCGCCGCCGCGGGATCTCCGAGGCGCCCTCGTTCGGGCTGGGCGGCGCGCGGCCTTGCTCTTCGTGTTGGCCTTGCTGCCGGCCCTCGCCTGGACCGTGGCGGAGCCGGTGTGCGCTCCCGGGCGCGCGGCCGCGTTCTGGCTGCTCGGGCCCGGCTTCGGCGCGGCCTTCGCGGTGCTCCTCGGGGTCGGCGTGCGGCGCCTCGCGGGCCGCCGGGTGTGGCTCGGGCTCGCCGCGCTCCTCCTCCTGCTCGCCTGCAGCCTCGCCTGGCACCTCGGCCGCCTCTACCTGACGCCATCGGTCTTCTTCTTCCACCCCGTCGTGGGCTACCTGGCAGGGCCCATCTACGACACGAGCGCGACCATCCCGTGGGCCTACGCCGTCCACCGGCTGACCTGGCTGGGGGCGGCGCCCATCCTCCTCGCGCCTTGGACGGAACGTCCGCGACGCGCGCGCCTCCTGGGCGCGGCCTGGCTGCTCGTGGGAGTCGCGGCGTGGGGCCCGAGCGGCGTGGACCCCGGCCGCGGCGGCATCGAGTCCGAGCTCGGCGCGCGCGTTTCGGGCCGCCACGTGGAGCTGCGGGCCGACCACGAGGCCTACACCCCGGAGATGCTCGACGCCCTCTCGAAGGTCGCCGACTTCCACGCCGCCGAGGTCTCGGCCTGGCTTGGTGTCGCGCCGCCCGAAGCTCCGGTCGTCGCGTACCTCTTCAAGGACGCCGAGCAGAAGCGCCGCTTGATGGGCGCGGGGCGGACGCGGGTGGCGAAGCCCTGGCTGAACGAGGTCTACCTCGACTCCTCGCAGCTCGACGACCCCGTCATGCGCCACGAGCTCGCCCACGTGCTCGCGGCGCCCCTCGCGCCGGGCCCCCTCCACGTGCCGGCCCGCTTCGGGCTCTGGCCCCAGATGGTGCTGGTCGAGGGGCTGGCCACCGCCGCCACGTGGGAAGGTGGGCGAAACACGCCGCACCTCGAGACCGCGGCCATGGAGCACCTCGGCCTCCGGCCCAGCCTGCAACGGCTCCTGGGCCCAGCAGGCTTCTGGACCCTCTTCGGCCCCCGCGCCTACACCGTCAGCGCGTCTTTCGTCGCCTGGTTCCGGGAAGCCTTCGGTGTGCGGGCGCTGCAACAGGCCTACGGTGACGGCGACCTCGGGGGCGCGGCGGGTGAGGCGCTGAGCACCCTCGAGGCGCGTTGGGTCGCGGAGTGCCTGGAGCCCAGAGCCCGGGCTCTCGATGGCGCGGAGCTCGACGCCATCTCCGAGCGCTTCGCGCGGCGACCTGTCTACCGGCGGCCCTGCGGTCTGGATATCTGGGAGCTTGCACGGCGGGCGATCGCGGAGGCGGCCGAGGGCGACGAAGCGGAGGCCCTCATCAGCCTGTCCGGGCTCGAGCGCGCGACCGGAGGCGACCCGGAGGTCGGCGCGATGCGCGTCACGGCGGCGCGCGCGGCCGTCGAGCCGGGGCTGATGCTGAAGGAGTCGGCCGACCTGCTGGCGCGAGACGAGGTCCGGGAGAGGCCGGGCCTCGCGTCCTGGCTCCGGCTCCAGCGCTCGGACGCGGCCTGGTGGGCCGCGGCGCCCGAGGCTGCCCTCGAGGAGCTCGCGCTCATCGACACACGCCGCATCGCGCGCGGTCGCGCCCGGCAGGTCTGGGTTCGCAGGCTGCTGCTGGCGCGGCTGCAGCCCGGCGACGAGAGGCTGCTGGACATGCTGAGCCAGCGCCCCGGCACGGCCGACGCCCTGGACGTGACCCTCGCAGAGGCGATCCGTCGCCCAACGGACGGCCTGGCGCGTTACCTCCACGCCTTCCAGGCCGAAGGGGTGGGCCTGTGGGAGCAGGCGGCCGCGCTGCACGCCGGCGTCGGCGCCCCGGAGGGCTGGCCGCCGGTGCTGGTGCGCGAGGCCGCGTACAGGGCCGGCCGGCTGCAGGCGGTCCTCGGCCGGACCGGGGCCGCGCGGGAGGCCCTCGAGCGAGCGCTGGGCTACGAGACCCAGGACGGCTACCGCGTGCCGATCGAGAGGTGGCTTCGTTACCTGGAGCAGGTGGACCGCGAGGGTCTCACTCGGAGGGCGGCGCCGGCCCCAGCTCGAGCTCCAGCACGCCTCCGCTGACGATCTGCTCGTGCCGGATCGAGAGCTCCGAGAGGGCCTCACCGTTCAGGCGCGCGCTCTGGATGTAGAGGTTGTCCGGGCCGTGGTCCTTGGCCTCTACCACGAAGGACGAGCCCTCGTAGAAGGAGGGGTGCAGGTGGATCTCGGTGCGCTCGAAGAGGGGCGTTGTGACCTGGTAGACCGGTGAGCCCGGCGCGATCGGGTAGAGGCCCATGGCGGCGAAGACGAGCCAGGCGGAGGTGGAGCCGGCGTCGTCGTTGCCGGGCAGGCCCTTTCGAGCCGCGCGGTACTCGGTCAGGGCCACCTCCCGCACGCGGCCCTGGGTCAGGTCGGGACGCCCGGCGAGGTTGTAGAGCCAGGGGATGTGGAAGCTCGGCTGGTTGCTGGGGTCGTGGTGGCCGCCGTCGAAGTGCTCCTCGAGGCGGGCGACGACCTCCTCGGGGCCTCCGAGGAGCTCGAAGAGGCCCAGCACGTCGTGGGGCACGAACCACGTGTAGATGCCGGAGTAGGCCTCGCAGAAGTCGTTGCCCTCGCTCGCGTCGTCCGGGTCGAAGGGCTCCGTGAAGGCGCCCTCGCGGTCGCGCGGCCGCATGTAGCCGGTGTCGGCGTCGAAGTGGGCCCGGTAGCTCTGTGCGCGCTCGTCGAGGCGGCGCGCGACCTCCTCGTCGCCGGCCGCCTCGGCGATGCGGGCGACGCAGAAGTCGTCGTAGGCGTACTCGAGGGTCATGGAGACCGACTGCGTGCGGTCGCACTCGCTCGGCACGTAGCCGAGGTCCCGGTACTCCGGCGTGGTGCCGAGGTTCAGGTAGCCGCAGAGGCCTCCCGCGGCGGGGTTCTCGTTGTCGGAGTCCGCCGAGCGCAGGGCCGCCTCGAGGGCGAGATCCACGTCGAAGCCCGCCAGGCCCTTCACGAGGGCGTCCGCGATGACGCTGACGGCGTGGTGGCCGATCATCACCCGCGAGTAGCCCGACGCGTTCCAGGGGCACTTGGGAAGCCACCCACCCTGCTCGTAGATGTGCAGGTAGGAGCGGACGACGTCGGAGACCCCCTCGGGCTCTATCAAGGTCCTCAAGGGGTGGGTCGTCCTGAAGGTGTCCCAGATGCACCAGTCGTCGGTGTGGAAACGCCAGCCCTCGGCCTCGAAGGTCTCCACCTCGCCGCCGGCGGCCGTGGCGAAGCGCCCGCCGGCCTCGGTGTGGTCCGCCGGGGTCGACATGGAGTGGTAGAGGGCGGTGTAGAAGACCCGCCGCAGCTCGTCCTCCCCGCCCTCGACCCTCACGCGGCTCAGGCGCTCGTTCCAGAGCCGCCTCGTGCTCGCTCGCAGCTCGTCGAAGGAGAGCGCGCCGATGTCGGCTTCGAGGTTCGCGCGGGCCTGCTCGACCGAGATGTTGGAGAGCGCCACGCGCACCTCCACCGTGCCTCCGGCCTCGACCTCGAAGCCGAGCCACGCGCCGGAGTGGGCGCCTTCGATCAGGGTGTCGCCCGGCTCCGCGTCGCGCTCGGTCTGGCCCTGCCAGGTGCCGCGCTCGGTGGAGGCCGCGGAGGCTCGCGCGACGAAGTAGATCGTGGCGAGCCCGGTGCTGTCCCTGGGCTGGAGGACCACGTCGAGCAGGGGGTGGACGTTGTAGCGGCCGAAGCCCGAGACGGTGCGCTCGTCTTCGATCTCGACGCGGCCTCCCCGGGAGCGGCCGAGGGAGTGGCCGAGGTCGAAGACCACGCGAGCGGGCCCGGCCTCGTCGAAGGTGTAGCGGTGGATCGCGGCGTGACCCGCGGCCGTCAGCTCCACGCGCACGGCGTGGTCGTCGAGGCGCACCGCGTAGTAGCCGGGCTCCGCCTCCTCGGTCTCGTGGGAGAAGGCGGACCGGATCGCCGCTGGGCTCAGGTCCAGCGGGCCCGTCGTGGGCATGAGCAGGACCTGGCTGTACCCGTAGCCGCTGCCGCCCGGGCCCTCGAGGTGGGTGTGCGTGAAGCCCTCGATGTTGGTCGAGCCGTGCTCGTATGCGCCGACCTGGCCGTGCTCGTTCAGGGTGTCGGGGCTCGCTCTCACCATGCCGTGGGGCGACATGGCGCCCGGGATGACGTTGCCCGGGCCGTCGCTGCCGATGAAGGGGTCGACGAGGGCGGCGAGGTCTAAGACCTCCTCGGGCACCCACGGCGCGACCGGGGTCGGCCAGGTGTCGCGTCCTTCGGCCCGGTCTTCGGGGACCGGCTCGGTGTCGAGCTCCTCCGTGCGGTCCTCCGGAGCCGGTGCGTCGGGCACCCCGTCCCTCGCGTCGGCCGGCTCGACCGTGTCTGCGGGAGGCTCTCGTTCTGCGTCTCCCTCGCCGCCGGCGCAGCTTGACGCCGCGAGCGCGAGGATCGTCGCGAGGAGAGCCGCGATTTGTCGTGGGGCCTTCGAGTGCTCCGTCATCGAGCCAAGGTAGCCCCGGCCGGCGGCCGCTGCAAGACGGGCGTGAAGCACGGGACTACTGCCGAAAAGCCCCGCGGTAGCGGCGTCTCGTCCACAAAACGCCTGCCCCGCCACGTCTGCTAGAATGCCCCGGCGCGCCGCAGGTCGCTCGCGAGGGAGATGTGATGAGCAAAGCCGCCATGGATCCCAAGGTCTTGGAACGCCTCGTCAAGGCTCTGCGCGGCTCGCCGCTCCTCGGCAAGGTGCCCGAAGACGCGCTGCGCAGCTTCGCCTCTCAGGCCCAGATCAAGCGCTTCAAGGACAAGCAGACCATAGTGACCCAGGGGGAGGCCTCGGACTCCTTCTTCGTCATCCTGCAGGGCCAGGCCGCGGTGACGGTCGAGCACGAGGCCACCAACATCCACGCGGAGGTAGCGCGTCTCGGGACCATGGACTGCTTCGGGGAGATGGGGCTGCTGCTCGAGAAGCCCCGAACGGCCACCGTGACCGCGGTCGACGCCGTCGTGGCGGCGCGCTTCGCGGCCAAGGCCTTCGCGGGGACCTTCATGCACGTGCCCATGTTCGGCCTCGCGGTCTCCCAGGCTCTCGCCGGTCGCCTTGACGAGATGTCCCGCTCGGTGCCGCTCCCGATCCACGACCTCGACAAGGACCCGCCACAGGAGTCGGCCCACGGCATTCTGCCGATGGACTTCATACAGCGCCACCGCGTGCTCCCGATCTCGCTCCACGGCTGCCACGTGATCGTAGGCTTCGTCGAGGACGTGAAGAAGGAGCTCATCGACCGCATCAGGGAGATGGTCACGGGCCTCCAGGTGCGCCCCGTGCGCATCGACGCCGCCGCCTTCGACCAGCTCCTCGGCTCCCGCGCCTTCGCCGAGGGCTGGGGCCGCGGCGAGATGACGACCCAGCAGGGCATGGCGATGCCCGACAGCGGCAAGCACAACCCCAAGCTCGACGCCCTGCTCAACCGCATGGTCTCCGAGGGAGCCTCGGACCTTCACCTCTGCGCGGGGTTGCGGCCACGCTGGCGCCTCGACGGCGACCTGCCCGCCCTCACCGACGCCCCGATCATGGGCCCGACCGACGTGATGGAGCTGCTCGAGCCCGTCATGGAGGAGCGCCACATCGAGACCTTCAACGAGAAGAAGGACGTCGACTTCGCGTACGCCATCCCCGACCTCGCGCGCTTCCGGGTGAACATGTTCCAGGACGCCCGCGGCACGGGCGCGGTCCTCCGGCGCGTGCCGAACAAGATCCTGTCCATGGAGCAGCTCGGCCTGCCCCACTTCTTGAAAGACCTCTGCGAGCACCCCAAGGGCCTCGTGCTCGTGACCGGCCCCACCGGCAGCGGCAAGTCGACGACCCTCGCGGCGATGGTCGACTACATCAACCGCACCTTCAGCCGCCACATCATCACCCTCGAAGACCCCATCGAGTTCGTGCACGACAGCCGCCTCGCCCTGGTCAACCAGCGCGAGATCGGCTCTCACACGGAGTCCTTCTCGTCCGCCCTGCGCGCCGCCCTGCGCGAGGACCCGGACATCGTGCTCGTGGGCGAGATGCGCGACCTCGAGACCGTCTCACTCGCCCTCGAGGTGGCGAACACCGGCCACCTCGTCTTCGGCACCCTCCACACCTCCACGGCCATCTCCACGGTAGACCGCATCATCGAGCTCTTCCCGGCCGATGAGCAGCACCAGGTCCGCGGCACCCTCGCCGCCGTCCTGCGCGGGGTCGTCTCCCAGTGCCTGTGCAAGAAGATTGGCGGAGGCCGGGTCGCCGCCCTCGAGGTCCTGATAGTGAACGCCGCCATCGCCAACCTCGTGCGCGAGGGCAAGGCGCACCAGATGACGAACCTGATGCTGACCGGCCGCAAGCAGGGCAACACCCTCCTGAACGTGGAGCTCGCGCGCCTCGTCAACGAGGACATCATCGAGTACGACGAGGCCCTGTCCAAGGCGGTGGACAAGGCGGACCTGATGAAGAGGATGGAGCGGGGGTAGGAGCCTGCGCAGCCGCTCGGGCACGGACCGTGTGGGAGCGAGCAGGATGACCTCCATGTCTGCGGCCTCCTGCTCGGACGCGTTCGAGCGCACACGGTCCGCCCCGCTGCACCAGTCAACTGCATTCAGCCCTGCTAAATGCAGTTGACTGGTGCAATGGAAAGCCTTAGAAGCAGTCCATGGACCCCGCGCTCGTCACCCTGCTGCAGGTCGCCAATCCATGGCTTCGGGATCGCAGCGCGTTTCCGCAGGCCGCGCGCCATCGCATTCCAGAGCCTTTCGTCGAACGTGATGCTCCGGGCCTCGACGAGTGGCCGGTGCAACGGAAGGCTCATCTGGTCGTCGGGGCACGGCAGGTGGGGAAGTCCTCGTTGTTGTGGCGCTGGATACAGCGTAGGGGCCGCGCGCCTCTCTTCTGCAATGCAGAGGAGCCCGCCATCCGTAGCTGGTGCCGCAGCCCGACGCTGGTGGCCGGCGACGTCTCGAGGCTCGTCAGTCCGGACACCCCGGTGCTCCTCGACGAGGTGCAACACCTCGAGGAGCCCGGTCTCTTCGTCAAGGGTCTCGTGGACGCCGGGTTGCCGAATCCTCTCTTCGTGACCGGCTCGTCCGCCTTCCACCTCGAGGCTCGCACGCGCGAGTCCCTCGCCGGTCGCGCCGTCCGAAGCGTGGTCCACCCTTTCAGCCTCGGAGAGGTGGCGACCGGGCTCGCGCGCGATGCGCCCTTGCTGCATGCCCATATGGCGCGAGAGGCTGCTCTCCGGCAGATGGTCGTTGGCGGTTACCCGGAGGCATGGCTGGGCGACAGCCCGGAGGCTGTGCTGTACAGGCTCGTTGACGCCTTCGTCGTGCGCGACGCCTCCGACAGGCTCCGCATCCGGCACGTCGACGCGTTCCGTACGTTGCTGCGGCTCGTCGCGAGCCAGGTTGGCAACCTGGTCAACTGCTCGGAGTGGGCGTCGATCTGCCAGATCTCCCGCCCGACGGTGGATGACTACGTGGCCATCCTCGAGGACACACACATCCTCGCCGCGGTGCGCCCCTTTGTCGGAGGCCGGAGGGCGGAGCTGACCCATCGCTCGAAGCTGTATTACCGCGACCCCGGGCTTCGAAACGCGGCGGCGCGCCAGCTCACGGTCTTCGAGGATCGGACGGACCGGGGAGCGTTGCTCGAGGGCTGGCTCGCGGCCGAGATCCTCAAGCACCTGTCTCCGCTCGCACCTGCGGACACGCTGCGTTACTGGCGAACGCGCTCCGGGGCGGAGGTCGACTTCGTCTTGGAGCGGCCCAGCGGTCTGGTAGCCTTCGAGGCCAAGAGCGCGGTGCTTCGGCGCCCGACCCTTACTCGCTCGGCAAGAAGCTTCATCGACGCCTACGAGCCCGCGAGGTTCGTCGTGCTGAACCTCGGGCTCGAGGCCAGCGAGACCGTAGCCGGCACCGAGGTGTGCTGGGTGCCTCCGGAGGCGTTTGTCGACCCCACCGGTCTGCTGAGCTGAGCGTCCCGGTCTGCCGCGTTGATACCGTTGCAGCGGCGCGTCCCGCTGCCAGAGCCCCAACAGCTACCAGGCGCCGCTGAGCTAATACGGCTTCGAGTACGGCAGCAACGGCACCCACGTCATCTGCAACAACAACACGAGGCGAGTGCGCGTTTCCGCGTGTCCGGTAGCCGCCCCCAAGAGCCTGTGGCACAGTCCCGTCGGTGAGGACGCGTAGTACCATCACGGATCTGGCCATTACCCGTCGGATGCCGGGGCCAATCGCCTCGGTGTGGCATCGCGTGTGCAAGGAGCGAGGAGGGGCCGCACATGTAGTGCAGCTCATCGGGGCCATGGACGCCACCCTGCGGACGATGCTGTCGTTGCTGCTGCCGGACTACCTGCGCGGGTCGCCCGACCCAAGCATCGAGGCCGAGTTGTCTTGCCTGCACAAGCCATCTTTGGGCGTCTACCGCACGCTTCTTCGCTCGCTCCTGTCACATCTGCGACAACGAGAGGAGCCGGCACCCTTTTTCCGGGAGGCGTGCGAGTGGCACTTCGACGCCAAGGGCAAGTCCACCCAGAGAGTGCGAATACTCGACCGTCTGGTCGCCCTGCGCAACGTGGGCGTGCACGGCCCCGCGCGAACGGCTGCGCAATTGGCGCCATTCGCGGGCGAGATCGACCAGCTCATGGGGGAGCTCCTCGCAAGTGCGAGATGGTTGCAGGGCTACCGGCTTTTTCGCGTCCTCGATCCAACGCCGGTGAGCCGAACTCGGTACGGGGGCCGGCTACAGGTCTTCTACGGCTCGACGCCTCTCGGGCAAACTGACCCAGCCTCGTGGGCCGAGCGCCTGTTGCCGGACACGGTCTACGTCGCATCTCCGGACGGCACGCGGCTGCTCGACGTCAGCCCCTTCTTCAGCATTCTCGAGGATCCAAGCGTATGCGACGAACGACTCTTCCTCTTCGTGGCGGCGCCGAAGAGGAAGTGGCTGACGCTGCGAAACGACGAGACCGGGGCGCAGCTGGACAAAGTCCTTCCCGCGCTCGACGGCAAGAAGGTGCCCTTCGCCGAGTGGTTGGAACGGCGGGAGGAGCTGGAGCCCGCCATTGCAAACGCCACACCCGAGCCATTCGCTGCGTTGGACTGGGCGGGTGTCGGAGATCTGCTCGACGACCGATTCCGCGTCCTCGAGCAGTTGGGTCGCGGGGCCGTGGCCACGGTCTACCGCGTTGAGGACACCATCCTGGAGGAGGAGCGGGCGCTGAAGATCCTCACCGAGGAGGCCTCCGCCGACGAGCGCCTGTGCAAGCGCTTCAAGGGCGAGGCCAGGCTGATGCGGCACCTCGGAAGACACCCCCACGTCCTTCGTGTCGACGGCATCCAGAGGCTGGCTGACGGGCGCCTGTGCATCGTGATGCCGGTAGTGGACGGGGGCACACTGAAGGACCAGCTCGAGGACGGCCCCGTCGAGCCGGATCGCGTTGCCAGGTGGGCCGGCCAGGCCCTCGAGGCCCTGGACCACCTCCACGAGAACAAGGTCTGGCATCGCGACGTCAAGCCTTCGAACATGCTGCTCAACGCGAAGGACGACAACATTTGGCTCGCGGACTTCGGTATCGCTCGCGATGCAGAAAGCACATTTCGCCTGACGCGTGCCCGGGAGCGTGTCGGCACGCAGGCATACATGGCGCCCGAGATCCTCGCAGCCGGCGCCGAGCCAGGGCCTGAGACAGATCGCTACAGCCTGGCCGTCACCCTTCACGAGTTGGTCACGGGAGCTCTGCCGAGGGGTGAGCCGGGGGAAGGGGTAGAGGGCGAGCTGGGGTTACTGATCCGCACCCTGGGCCATGAGGAGCCGGCGCGTCGGCTCGCTGCCGTGATCGGAGAGCCGGCGTCGGCACTGGACCTCCACAGAGAGGCGGATCTCCACGCGACGGGCAGCACGAAAGCACGCTGTCCATGGCGCCGCGTGATCCTCGTCGCGGCGTTGGTCGCTGTCCTCGGGGGAGGCTTGGCGGTGTGGGGGCTGCCCTGCCGTCGCGCTCCCACAATGATTGGGCCCACAGAGTCGATCCGTGATCGCGCACGCAAGCTCACGCCGGAAGGCTTCGTCTACATCGAGCCCGGGAGCTTCATGATGGGGTCGCCGATCGTAGAGGCAGGCCGTGATGAAGACGAAACGCAGCACGGGCAGACCCTGACGGACGGCTTCTGGCTGAAGGCGACGGAGGTGACGCAGGCGGAGTGGCGGGATCTGATGGGGACGGCTCCGTCTTTGCACGCGTCTTGCGGGGCCGATTGCCCGGTTGAGCGTGTGAGCTGGTGGGATGCCGTTTCGTACTGCAACAGGCTCTCCGAGAAAGAAGGTCTGAGGAAGTGCTATGTCCTGGAGAGATGCGAAGGGAGCGTCGGGACCGGGTGCGACCCGGGCATAGAGTGGTGCGAGGGAGACTACTCTTGTGAGAGCGTGGCCTACGTTGGTCCGCGCTGCAGGGGGTACCGGCTGCCGACCGAGGCGGAGTGGGAGTACGCGGCGCGTGCGGGGACGAAGACGGCTTTCTACAACGGAACCAACACGCATGCTGCGGACTGCGGCTTCGACCCGAAGCTGGACGAGATTGGGTGGTACTGCTCGAACAGCTCGAGGACGACACACACCGTAGGCACCAAGGCGGCCAACGCTTGGGGCTTGCACGACATGGCAGGAAACGTGTTCGAGTGGGTCTGGGACAGCTACGGCGACTACCCGCCCGGAGGGTGGTGGGTCGATCCGTCCAACGTGCACAGCTCCCAGGATGGCTCCAGCAAGGTCCTTCGAGGTGGCTCCATGAGCTACAACGCGCAAACCTGCC
>CAZQPP010000047.1:0-25017 GCA_964594295.1 uncultured Myxococcales bacterium
GACGAGGGTCGCAGACGCCGAGCTGTCGGGCGTCCGGAAGCAGAGGTAGGGGGGCCGTTCGACGTGCTCGAGCCCGAGCTCCTTTCGCCGGCGGTAGTAGTCCGTGCCGCGCAGCACCATGAGGTGGGAGATCATGAGGCGGCTGTAGCCGAGGGAGAGCAGCTCCTCGACGGTGCGGTAGAAGTCACCCGGCGTCTCCTTCGGGAGCGGGTAGAGGAGCTGGAGGGTGAAGGCGCTGCGCAGCCCATGCTCGACCTTGTCGAGCCGAGAGAGCTCGCCCCGGGACCACGGCCGCTGTGCCGAGCTCAGGATCTCGTGGTCGAGGACCTGCACCCCGACCAGGGGGAGAGCGTTTTCTGAGGTGGTCAGCATCTCGATCAGCCGCTTGTCGAGCATGTGGCGTGGGCTGACGTAGAATATGAGCCTCCGCTCCGTCGACGCGGTCCCGCTGCGCAAGGCCTCGAGGATGCGGTCGTTGTCGTCTAGCGCCGAGAAGAGCTCGTGGTTGAGCAACGCGATGGACTGCACCTTTGGGCTTTCGAGGATGGTCCGCAGCTCCTCGATGACACGGTCGACGGGCTTCTTGACGAAGCCTCCGCTCCACCAGAGGCAGTAGGGACAGCGGCGGGGGCATCCACGCGTCGGCAGGTAGGCTGCGCCGCCGTAGAGCAGCTCCGGGTGCTCGGCGTAGACGTTGGGGAGCTCTGGCAGCTCGACCCGGCCTTCCCCGGTCATTTCGTGCACCCACTCCCCTCCCCGCCGGCAAGAGGTGCGTGGCAGACCCGTGAAGTCCCGGCTCCCCTTGCCGAGTCTCTCGAGGAGCGCACGGAAGGCCTTGTAGCCACCGCCCTCTATGACGACGTCGAAGGCCGGGAAGAGGCGGCAGAAGTCCTCGCGGCAGGCGACCTCCGGTCCGCCGGCGACGAGGAGGATCTCCGGGTCTATCTGCTTCACGATTCGGGCGAGCGCGTGGCAGTGCTCTACGTTCCAGACGTAGAGGCTGAAGGCCATGACGGCCGGCTCGTGGGCGGTCAGGGCCCGGTAGACGGGCACCCAGTCCTCCGGCGCGCGGATAGTGCTCGGGTCGGGGTGGCGGCTGAGGGTCTCGACGCGGAAGTCGAAACGCTCCCGGACGGAGTCGTCCCGCTCGAGGCGGGCCTGAAGCTGGAACAGGGCGTTCGCGTAGAAGAGGGGGGACGTCATCCCGGATTCCTGTACGTAACGCCGGACCCTTGGGGCGACGAAGAGCACGACGTCCCGGAGCATGCAGCCCACCCTCGAAAGTTGAGCGATTCCGAGTTGCTAGCAGCTGCGAAATTCCAGGTCAATCCAGCGCCCGGCCCCGATCCGCCGGCAAAGCGGCTCAAGCCAAGGAGGCAAAGGCGGGGCTATAGATCCGGGGACTCCGCCAGGTCGGCGACCACGCGCGAACGGTGCTTGGCGATGATCGAGCTGATCCGGCAGGCCGCTGGAGAGATGTCGCTCGCGCGGCCGGAGCAGATGTTCGCGCACCCACAACCCCTGCGACACAAGGAGTGCTCCGGGCAGCCGCTGTGGTCTTCACGGATCCGTCTCTCGAGACGCTCGACCTCGCCCTGGAGCCTGGCGTAGCGCTCGGGATCGAGGCCCTTCGAGACGTCGCCGATCTCGAGGACGTCGAGCTCGACGAAGCTGCAGCAAGGGTAGATCCGACCTATAGGATCCACTGAGAAGATCTCTTGCCCGAAGCGGCACGGGGGCCGCTCGAAGCTCTCCGTTCCTTCGTCGAAGCAGTCGATGACGACGGGCTCGCCATGGCGCCTGTAGTGGACGTACTGCGCCGCCACCTGTGCGAGCTGCCAGTCGAGCTGCTTCAGGCAACCCTCATGCCACCGCTGGGAGTAGTCGGGCGTGATCGACAGGGTGCGGACACCGCGCTGGAGCAGGAATGCTATCGAGTCACCGAGCTTGGCCACGTTGTCTTCGTTGAGCACGACGTGAACGAACAGGGGCAACGCCAGCATGCGATCCAGGTTCTGGTTGATCGTGTCGAAGGTCCCCTGCCCGTCGGGGAAGACCCGGCTGGCGTCATGACTCGCCTTGTTGCCGTCGAAGCTAAGGGTGACGGCGATCCCGGCGCTCTTGCAGAACTCGGCCACCTCCTCGTCGAAGAGGGTGCCGTTTGTGATGATGCTATACGAGGCACGGCTCCCGGAGCGCGCGCTGCGCCGCTCGCTATAGGCGTGCAGCCCGCGCATGAGCTCGAACATCATCAGGGGCTCGCCGCCGAAGAACTGCAGGCGGAGGTGGTCGGTGGCCTCCATGAAGCGGTCGATGGCCTTCTCGCCCACCTCGCGGGTCATGTCGAGGGGGACCTTCTCGACGGCGTAGCAGTACCTGCATCGCATGTTGCAGTTGCGGGTCAGGTGCAGGAAGAGCCGTAGCACGGGGAGCCGCTCAGCCAGCATCCCACTTCCCACCTGCTCTGCTTTCGCACGGTCCAGAGGACAAAGTCGCTCTCGCGCTAGAGGCCAACTCGATGGCCGCGATGGTCTGTCGATCCCTTGCCAGTGTCAAGCGTCGCATCCGTGGCCCGGAGGCTTCGATGCTTGACAGCCCACATGGCCGCCTGCACAATCCTCCGACTCCCTTGTATTCCAGGCCTTTCCGAGGCGGTGAGTGCCCGGGGGGCTCGTTGCGCAGTCACGGGTTTATATGTGACGACGGCTCACGGCGAAAAGATACTCTTTGTTGTCCCCCCCATCGTGGACAAGAGCCAGTTCGCCTCTGCCGACCTGCCCTTCCTCGGCGTCGCCATTCCGGCGGCGATCCTGAGAGAGGCCGGCGCCCAGGCCGAGTTAATCGACTGCACCGGGCCCGACTGGGACGTGCCTCGGCTCCGCAGCGCGTTGAGGCAGACGAGGGGCGTCACCATGGTCGGCATACCGGCCATCTACGGCTCCATGTTCAATGTCTACGCCATCGCCTACGTCGCGAAGGAGGAGCTCGGGGTGCCGGTCGTGGTCGGCGGGCTGCCGGCCACCTTCTCCTACGAGACCCTCCTTCGGCGCTGCTCCGCCATCGACATCTGCGCCATGGGCGAGGCCGACTACACCCTGCTCGATCTCGTGAACGCCGAGCGTTGGGGAGATGTCCTGGGCATCGCCTTCCGCCGTGAGGGCCGCGTGGTCGTCACCCCTCCGCGCCCCGTCGTGCAGGACCTCGAGGCCCTGCCCTACCCGGCATACGACCTCTTCCCCATCACCCTGTACAACTCCTTCTACACTGTCGAGACCCAGCGGGGCTGCCCCTTCTACTGTGGCTTCTGCGTGCAGAGCCCCAAGGAAGGCAAGCGCGTGCGCCGGCAGTCGGTCCCCAAGGTGATAGAGACCCTGCGGAGGTTGAAGGCGGACGTGCCCGAGGCGCGCCGCATCATGTTCGTCGACAACGACTTCCTGCTCGACGTCGACCGCGGCATCGAGATCCTCGAGGCCATGATCACTGCGGGGCTGAGCGATCACTTCCAGATCATGTTCGCCTCACGCATCAGGCACTTCCGCAGCCGCGAGGAGAAGCTCTTCGAGCTCATCGAGGCCATGAACATCATCGTGGCCTACTTCGGTGTCGAGTCGCTGAGCAGCAAGAATATCGAAGAGCTCGACAAGATCAGCGATCCCCTCGTGCTCAGGGAATTCTTCTCCCGCCTCGAGGACGCCGGCGTCATGGTCGTCCCCTCCTACATCATCGGTTTCCCAAACGAGACCGAGCAGGACATGCGCGAGACCATCGCCCTCGCGAAGCGGAACAACACCTTGATCTGCAAGGTGAACCTCTACACGCCTTACCCGGGCACGGCGCCGTACACAGACCTCGAGGCCGAGGGGAAGATCCTCGACGTGCCGCTCCACTACTGGGACAACACGCACCCGGTCTTCGAGCACCCGGCCGACCTCGCCGCCATGCGCCGGGAGTTCATCCTGGACTACTACGAGGACTTCTGCACCCGCTACGACAACCGGTGCTTCGGCCCCCACGCCGCCGAGGCGCAGAGGTACTACCTCGAGGAGGTAGCCGACGAGGAGCGTCGCTTCGCCTACGTCGCGAGGGAGATAGACCCGGAGGACCCGCAGTTCCTGGTCTACCGGGGCGGATCCCAGCTTCAGTTCGAGAGCTTCACCCGGCAGGGCTGAGGCTGCCCGGAGGCAGCGCGAGCGGGGCTCAGGGGGTGCCGGGCGCCGGCGGTGTCGGCGCCTCCGAGGGCGGCGTTGGGGCCGCGGGCGGCGGTGTCTGTGTCTCCACGGGAGGCGTCGGGGTTGGCGGTGTCTGTGTGTCCGCGGGTGGCGCCGGGGGCGGAGGCTGAGGTGCCCCTGCGTCGGTGCTCGTGGTGGGGCTGGTGGGAGATCCGGGAGGCACGGGCGGAGGGATCACGATGTTCTTCTTTCGGTCGGTCTGGGGGACGGTAGCGTTGGGGTCCATGTCCAGGGCGGGACCCTGCGGGCCCGGCCGGACCGCGCGATCGAGCTTGTGCCTGCTCCAGTAGGTCCGCACCTCCACGGCGTGGTCGCCTTCGAAGCGTGCCACGAGGCCGAAGCGGAGCTCCACCTTTTCTCCGGTGGGCTCGATGTCGCCGAGCCGACCCGAGAAGGTCCCGCTCCAGCGCAGCCCGAGGAGCGCGTAGTCGCCGACCGCGTAGGCGTGATCCACGGTCGCGACCGCGTCAGGGAAGGCCTCCTCCACCGGCGCGAGCCGTTTCGAGAGGGCGTCGACTCCACGCATGACCAGGTTCTCGGTGATGTCTTCGAAGCGCGTCTTCTGCGTGAACACCTTGGAGAAGGGGGATTTGTCCGCCTTGCCGAAGGCCGCGAGGGCCTCGCGGAGCGCGTCGACGCGCCCGGGGGCCCCGGGCGCGCTGATCTCCTCGGTCTCCCCGGGCGAAGCCGGGGGGCGCGCGACCCCACCGACGCCCGGGGGCTTGGCGCCGAGCTGGCGCAGCCAGGCGTTGGGGATGTTGTTGTAGGAGGCCATCCGGCTGACGGTGTCGCCATCCATCCAGCTGAACGTGAGCACCCGGGCGCTGACTCGGCCCATGGGCACTCCGCGGTCGACGGGGCGTTTGAGGGAGCCGGCGAAGACGCTCTCGTCGATGACGAGATGCTCGCCCGCCACACGAAAGCGCCGGGCGCTCCCCATCCTCCACTCGGAGAAGGAGCTGTCGAGGAACTCGGACATCTGTCGCACCGTCACCCCCTCCTTGGCCTGCGCGCTCTCCAGGTCTGCCGTCAGGGGGGCGTCCTGCCGTGCTGTCGTCATGAGCCTCTCGACCCGCGCGGCGGTGCTCTCGCTGTCGGCCTCGGCCGTGCGCACCGGGGGCGCCTGCTTCGGCTCTCGCAGGAATAGGGCGACGGCGGCCGCCAATGCCCCAAGAACAAGCAGCGCGATCACCAGGTTTCGCATCGTGTCGCCTCTAGTCGTCGTTGCTTCGTGGAGGCCCGAGTCCAAGCTCTCACGGGCTCTCCGGGCGGTCAATCATGCGAGCGAGGTCGTCGAGGTCGTCGAGGGGCACCCCGTGGCGCGCGAAGCCTTCGCGCAGGCGCCGCTCGGTCTCGAAGAAGAACTCGTCGGTCGCGGCGTGCTCGAGGCCGCGCTCGGCGTAGCGGGCCGCCATCAGGTCCATGCGGTGCATGCGGTCGATGCGCACCCCGTGCACGAAAGGCGCGATGCGCTCGACGAGGGCCTCTGGGTCCATCGGCAGCATGGGCTGGACGAGGACCATCGTGGTCAGGCCCCTCTCGTGACAGCGCTCGAGGGCCTCGATGCGCTCGTCGACCGGGTCTGCTCCCGGCTCGAAGAGCGCGCGCATGCGGTCGTCGTCGCTGGGGATGGAGAAGCCCACCGCGGCCCCCCTGAAGCTCTGGAGCAGGTCCAGGTCGTCCAGCACCCTCGCCGAGCGGGTCAGGACGGCGGGCACGTAGCCGGCCTCCAAGAGCACCTCGAGGCACTGCCGGGTGATGCGGTAACGGCGCTCCGGGCCCTGGTAGGGGTCGGTGAGGATGGGGCCCATGCGGACTACGCCCGGAGGGTGGAGCTTGACCTCGCGGGCCAGGACCTCCGCCGCGTTGACCTTTACGTCCACCCAGCGCCCCCACGGCAGCGCGGGCAGGCCTTCGAGGCGCCTCGACATGTCGGCGCGCTCCATGACGTAGCAGAACTCGCAGCCGATGACGCAGCCGACGTAGGGGTTCAGGTAGTAGTGGCCGGCTCCCTCCGGGACCAGCATCCGGTCGACCAGGATCTCGCGCAGCGAGGTGGAGCGTCCGGTTGTAGGCCGGGGCACGTCCGGCAGGATGTGCTCGCGCCGGCGGACGACCTCGACGACGGCGTCGACGAGGCGGCGGTCCGCGGTGTCGAGCTCGGCGCCGAAGTCGAACTGGCGTCGGGCCGAGACGTTGAAGCGGGCGGTCCGGGCCCGGCACTCCAGCTCCTCGTTCCTCTCCTCGAATTCTATGAGGAGGACGCGGCCGCGGTGCTCCACGAAGATCTGCAGTCCCTGCTCGCTGTCGAGCCCCAGCACCCGCCAATTGCGAGCGGAGCGTTCGGTCAGCGGGGCGAAGACCTTGTCGACCAGGCGGTCGAGGTAGCGCCTTACGGGGGGCATGGCCGGAGAGCTTAGTTCAATGGGAGGTAGCGAGGCCAGGCTGCGCGCTATCTACCCGGCTCTGCGCGGCGCTTGAAGCGCTTGTCGGGAGCGCCGCATTCCGAGAAGAGGCAGGCGCACTCCCCGCAGGGATCGACCCACGAGCCGGAGGCGAGCTTGGCGCGGAGCTCCGTGAAGAGCTGGGAGGCGTAGATCTCCTGGAGCGACTGCTCGCGGAGGTTGCCGAATACGTAGTCCGGGTACTGGGCCAGGAAGGGGCAGCAGGAGACCTCCCAGTCGGCCGAGATGTAGATCGCCATCTTCGGCATGTCGCAGCCGACAATGATCAGGCGACTGGCGTCGGAGCGCTGGACGGCGATCCCGTGCCGCCTCGCGAGGGTGGAGACGCCCTCGAAGTCGATCGACTTGTAGTCCTCCCAGGAGAGGAACTCCCTGTCGACGAAGGAGTTGGACACGCGCTCGTCACGCATGATCTTGATGAACATCACCGTGCCGAGCCCCTTCTCCTCCATGAAGGAGATGAAGCGCTCCATGCCGTCTTTCGTGCTTCGCATCAGCACGTAGTTCAAGACGACGTCGGTCGCGCCGCCGCTGAGCTCTGCGGCCTCGGTCAAGGCCTGGAGGTTTTCGAGCACGCGGCCGACGTCGCCCTGCCGCAGCCGCCGGTAGAGCTCCGGCTCGAGGGCGTCGAGGGTGACTATGACCTTGTCGACCCCCAGGCTCGTGATCCGGGAGATGGCCTCGGCGTCGAGGTGAGTTCCGTTGGTGGCGAGCAGAACCTCGTTTCCGCGCTCCTTCTCGAATTCCACCATGGGCCAGAGGTCGGGGTTCAGCAGGGCCTCGGAGAAGCCGCTGAAGGTCGTCTGGTGGCGCCCGGCGAAGTCTCGGGAGAAGATCTCCTCGAATTCCGCGAAGGGCATGTGGCGCTGCGGACGGCCCCGGTAGATGTTGAGCATGGGGCAGAAGGGGCACTTGAGGTCGCAGTCGGTGTTGATCTCCACCTGGATCGCGTTTGGCTGTTAGCTGCCTTCCATTTGTCTCCCCTCAGTAGGGCGGCACTAGAGCGTCGTGGGTCGGGCGCGCGTCAAGGAAACGAAGGGCCCCCACGAGGGAGCCGGGATCGGCCTCGAGGCCCTCCTCTTCGCAGAGGCGGCGCACCACCCGCTCGTCGTCGAGGCCGGTGTCGCGCCGGGTCTTCCGGTAGTCGAAGTAGCGGTGGCAGACCGAGATCAGGGGACAGCCCTCGCAGTCCCCCGTCGCGGGGTTTCGCCTGCGGAGGTCCTCGGCGACGTTCACCTCCTTGGCCAGCTCGGGCTGCTCCGGCCAGCCCTGGATGATGCGCCCGACCCTCCTGCGCAGGAAGAAGCTGCGGTGGGCGAAGCGGCCCAACGCGCATGCTGGGATGTTCTGCACCACCAGCTCCACGCCTTCTGCTTCGAGGGCGCAGAAGATCTCCTCCCAGGGGAGGTCGAGGCCGTCGGTGTACAGGGGGTGCGCCGCGGCGGCGGCGGAGATGGGCTCGATGGCCGAGAGCATGACGCTGTCGAGGGGCGCCCCGACCCTCTCGGGCAAAGAGGTGATCGCTCCCACGAGGTCGCCGGCGATGGGCCGAGTCAGGATGAGGTGGAGCGAGAGGTCGATGCCCTCCTCCGCGGCGAGGAGGCGGAGCGCCTCCTCCTGCTGCGCCGGCAACCCGCGCTGGCCCGTCATCTCGTAGGCCTCGTCATCGCTGAGCAGGGAGACCGTCCCGCCGACGCCGGTCATTCCCAGATCTGTGAGGCGCGCCACGGCCTCGGCGTCAAGGAGGGCGAGGTTCGTGAGGAGGTAGCGGCCCCTGAAGCCCATCTCGACGGCCATCTCCACGGCCCTCTCCCAGCCCTGGAGCAGGAGGAGCTCGCCCGAGGCGAAGGCGACCACCGTGTAGCCCGCCTCGCGGGCCCGAAGGAGGCTCTTCTCGATGGCCGCCAGCTGCCCTGCCGGGTCGACGGGTGTGTGCGGGCGCTCGTAGCAGAAGAAGCAGCGCAGGTTGCAGGGGGCCCGGAAGCGCACGTGGTGGTAGGGGACGAGGCCGCGCATCGGGTCGATGTCGCGGCGCGCATCGGAGCCCTTCAATTGGACCTCTTGGGCCCGAGCAGCTCGATGTTCTCCTCGCACCAGCCGCAAGCTTCGCAGGCGCGATCGCAGGTGGCGACCATGTCCCAGGCCTCGTCGGGCTCGCGGAAGAGGGAGTTCTCCCTGGCCTCTCCCCTGGAGTAACGCTCGATGCAGTCGACCACGTAGTCGGTCGTGGCGCAGCGCCCGGTGATCTTGATCTGGTCGACGAGGCCTTCGAGGCGGGGCAGGTGGAAGGGGAGGATCTCCTTTTGCACCACCATCCAGGCGAATTCGCGCTTGATCGAGCTGGCGAAAGGCCTGCAGCGCGTGTACTGCATCAGCCCGCCGCCGGTGCCGCGGCTGAGGCCGAGGTCACCGCCGAGCGCGATGTCGCACATGTGGTCGTCCTCGGAGGGGCAGCTCGGGATGCAGTCGTCGTTGACGACCATGCGGATCTTGAGGCCGAGCTTGCGGATCGCGGCGAGCACGTCCGGGCGCCGGTTGATGCCGCGGTCGACGGTGACCCCCGCGGAGCCGGCGTACTGCTTCCAGTACCACGCGGCCGCGGGCCCGTTGACGTGGGAGAGGGTGGATGACTGGAGGTCGAGGGTGTCGCGGAGGGAGTAGGCCGTGGCCGCGGTCTCGAGGGAGCGGATGGTGAAGAGCGACCCGCCGAAGGTCTCGTCGAGGCGCAGGATCTCGTTGACGAGGCGGGCCTTGTCCGAGCCGCTGGAGCTGGGCAGGTTCGCGACGAAGTTGAGCTTGATGTCGCGAGGGCGCAGGTACTCGTGGAGGCCCTTGATGACCTCGTCGTAGGCCCTGAGCTCGAAGGGCCCGTGCCAGGCGCGCGCGGTGTGGCAGACCGAGATGTGGAAGGGCAGGTAGACCTCGGCGATCAAGGGCGCGTGGGGTGCGATGAGGGCCTCGAGGAAGTCCTCGTCGTGGTTGTAGGGCACGCTCAGGCGCATCGAGCTGTCGGCCAGGGAGAAGGGCTTCGTCGCGCTCGTCTTCACCTGCGGTGGGGGCGCCTGGCCGGGAGCCCGGGCGGCGGGTGCTCCGGCGGACTGGACGCTGGTGCGCCCGTAGCGGTGTGCCTCGATGGCGTTCGCCACCCGCTCGGCGAGGCGTGCCACTCCTTCGAAGCCCATGAAGGGGTTCTTCGACGCGAAGTGCTCGAGGTAGTGCGGGAAGCCGGCCTCGACGCTGGCGAGGCCGACTGTCTCCGCGGCGTCGCGGAAGAGCCCCGAGCCGACGACCACGTCCACCGCGCCGCCCGCGGAGGCGTCTCGCAGCTCGGCCTGCAGCTCCTGGTAGTCGGGGTCCACCCGGACCTCCGTGCCCGAAGCCTCCAAGGCCTCGCGCACGGCGTTGTCGGCACCCGGCCGCCTGAGGAAGATCGCGAGGGGCACCTCCATGCCGAGCTCGGTCAGCGCGTCGCGCAGCCCGGCGGCCCGCCAGGGGTCACCCGCCACGACGGCGCCGCGGCCCGCGAGCACGCGTGACACGAAGGGCATCAGCTCGGCCTTCAGGCGGTCGCGCTCCTGCTCGACGACAGCCTCGGCTCCCGCGGGCTCGCCGAAGCGCTCGGCGGCTGCGCGGAGCACGCCCGAGGTGCGCTCGAGGCCGATGGGCAGGTCGAGCCGGAGCACGTTCTCCTCGTCGCCGCCTTCGCGGGCAGGAGCCGAGTAGGGGAAGCGGATGAGCGGAGCCTCGGGGGCGCGCTTCGTGTCGACGAGGGGCGAGCCGGCCATCGCCCATCGCCTCTCCGGGAGGCCGGCGCGTGTCCACAGGTCGTCGACGGCCTGCCGGTTGCCGGTCTCGTCTCCTTCGAGGCGCTGCAGGAAGAAGCCCGAAACCAGGGGCTCGTCGGAGCCTCCCTCCCCGGTCACCATCCGGAGGATCGAGCGCTCGACCTGGCGGAAGCCGTCGATCCAGTCCTCGTCGGTCGAGTACTGGTCGATGGGGACGAGGGGGTTCGATACCTCGCCCTCGAGCATCGCGACGACGCCCTCGATGTCGGTGTGCACGAGCAGCGACACGAAGCCCCGCAGCACCGCGATGGGCTTGCCGGGGTGCAGCTCGGCGACGGCCTGGAGGGTCTCGAGGAGCTGCTCCTCGGTCCCGGTGGCGTCCCGGGCCTGCTTCCAGTTGACCGCGAAGACGCGGCGGTTGCGCGCGTAGGGGCCGTCGCCGCCGAGGGTGGCGTAGCGGTCGTGCACCGTGTCGAGCTTGAAGACACGCTCCATCTCGCAGCGGTGGGAGTCGAGCACGGCGCAGAGGTCGGGCACCGCGTTCAGGGCGAGCATGACGCCGTCTAAGAATGTCGGTGTCAGGTGCATTCGAGGCCTCGCTGCGCGGGCGCCCCGCCGAAGCAGGCGAAGAAGCGGCTCTCGGCGAGCCTCACCAGGCGCCTCGCGGTGCGGACGGCGCCGGCGAAGCCCGGCTCGAAGTCGCGGGGGTGGATGCTGAGCCGGCCGGCGTCGAGGATGCGCTGGTCGGGCGGGAGCTCGGTGAAGACGAGGGAGGAAGGGAGCGCACGCAGCATGGCGTCGAGGCGCTCGGAGGCGGCCGCGTCGTCGCCGGGCTCCTCGAGCTGCTCCCCGGCCACGACGCTCAGGCCCTCGGCCTCTCCTCCGAGCCCCGCAAGCACCGATTGCACCAGGGCCGGACCGTCGCCCCCGCTCCCCGGGATCACGACGACCCTGACCCGAAACCCCATCTCCGACAGGAGGGAGACCAGGGGCAGCCCGTAGATGGTCTCGGGCGCCGTCAGGTAGTCGATCTCCCAGGGGTGCACGATGATGGCCACCTCGTGCTCCGCGGCTCGGCGGCGCAAGGCGAGCCAGGTCGCCTCGTGGGGAGCCCAGCGCGCGGCGAGGCGCTCCTCGTCGAGCTCGGCCCCGGCCGCGGCGGCGCTCTTCCGGCAGAAGGCGGCTGTCGCGGTCGGCCCGAAGGGTGGGTCGACCTCCACGACGGGCAGCTCGGGCCACTGCTCCCGCACCTCCCGCATCTCGCCGACGATGATCTTGTCCCGGTTGACGATCGTCGCCGACGCCTCGGCGAAGCGCGCGACGTGCTCGGTCCTGAAGGAGGGGATCACGAAGCCGTCGGCGGTGACGCCGGCGGCCGCGAGGTCTGCGGCTATCTCGCGGGCGGGCGCCGAGCCCTCCGCCGCGAAGCCGACCAGGTTCACGTGCCCGGGCTTCGCGGGGCCGCCGGGCCTCTCCGCCACCTTGAAGAGCTGGGCCCAGAAGCGCGACAGGGGCAGCCCCTCGTCCGGGCTGGCGGTCCAGACGAGGACCGGGACGTCGCGCACGTTGTCCTCTGCGATGATGCCCTCCACGTCGAGGCCGACGAGGTCGGCGACGCAGGTGCTGAAGAAGGCGAGCAGCCGGGTCTCCTCTCGCGCGAGGGCGGCCTTGATGCGCTCGCGGATCGGGTCGGCGGTGCCGAGCACGAGGTCGATCTCGCGGAGGCGCGGCGTGCCGACGTCTTTCGCTGGCACGGTGAAGGGGAGCTCCGCGAAGCGGTGCCACATGCCGCCCACGTAGTCGACGTGGTTCACCAGCGGCACCTTGGTCATGCAGATGGGGTGCGCGTAGCCGATCACCGCCACCCCGGGGTCGGCGTCGAGCAGGGTCGTCACCGCCTCCATCGCGCCGAGGGAGCGCTCGAGGGGCTCGACGAAGAAGGCCGTCGGGTGGGCGACGTCGCGGGCGTCGAAGAGGTCCTTCGTGGTCTTGGGCACCTCTAGCGCCGATGCCGGCGGCGGCGCCTCCGCGGGCTCGTCTTCGCTCACGTCGGGCTCGAGGGCCTCCGTCAGCTCCGTGTCCCGGGCTATCGAGCGTGTGAGGGCATAGAGCACGTAGCTCTCGACGGCCTCCTCGGGGGAGCGGCGCCCGGGGGGCCGCGTGTCCTCGGCGACGCGTGCTGCCAGCGGGGGGACCGGGTGCCACGCGCTGCGCTCTTCAGCCGGGATCTGTGCGAGGGGCCGGATCTCGACCTCCACCCGGGCCTGCTCACTCGCGAAGCCGAGCCGGAGGGTGTCCCGGGCCGGGGCGGAGCAGCCCTCGTAGGCGAAGGCCCCCCACCTCACGCCGCCGTCGTCGAAGAATGCGCCGAGGGCCGTGGCGGCGAAGCGCTCGGAGATCTCCACGCTGGTGTTCTCCTGGCGCGGCACCGAGAAGGGGCGCAGCCGGCCGCTGACACGGGTCGAGGAGAAGCGGGCGATGCGCTCCCCCACCCGCGCGGTCTGCTCGCGGGTGAGGCCGCGTGCGCTCAGGCTGCCCGCGAGGCCCTCGTGGTGCTCCCCGGCGCCGGGAGCGAGGGGGTTCCAGCGCAGAGCCGCGCGCCCCTTTGGGGCCTTGACCGTGAAGAGCACCGAGCCGTCGTGCAGCCTGGCGGTGTCCTGGTAGACGAAGAGCACGGCGCCGTCGGAGCTCGGCCAGGCCTCCCGGGCGCCTGCCTCTGCGGCCAGCCTGCCGAAGGCCGCTGTGAGGTCCAGGGCTTCGTCGCCCGTCATTTTCCGATCGACCGGAAGAAGTCCGACAGCTCCTCGTCGTCCATCGTGGTCGGGGTGGGGCAGGTGGAGGGCTGGAGCTCCCACAGGTGGGCGGCCAGGTCCGTGAAGCTGGCGGTCAGCTCCGAGTCCGGCGCCAGGTCGCACAGCGGAGTCCGGGCGCGCTCGGCCTCGCGGAAGCCCTCGTCGTGCGGGAAGGTGGCGATCACCCGGGTACCGAGGCGCGAGGCGAACTCGGAGATCTCAGCGGCGGCGTTGGCTCCGCGGGAGTTGTTGGCGAGCAGCCCGGCGAGGTGGGCGCCGTTCCGCTCGAAGCGGCGGATCGCCCGCGCGATGTTGTTGGCCGCGTACATGGACATCAGGTTGTCCGACACAACTATCGCGACCGCGCTCGCCATCCCGTGCATCAGGGGCGTCGCGAAGCCTCCGCAGACCACGTCGCCGAGCACGTCGAGGAGCACGGCGTCGTAGCCGTCGAGGACGGAGTGCTTGCGGATCAGGTTGAAGGCGCTGACGATGCCCCTGCCGGCGCAGCCCACGCCCGCCTCGGGGCCGCCCGTCTCGATGCAGGAGACGCCGTGGGCGCCCTCGTGCACGAAGTCTCCGGGCAGCAGCTCCCGGTCGAGGCCGCGCTGCATGAGCTGGATCACCGCCGGCACCGACTTGCCGCCGGTGAGCGAGAGGGTGCTGTCCCGCTTCGGGTCGCAGCCGATCTGCAGGGTGCGGCGCCCGGCCTCCGCGAACTGCACCGAGAGGTTGGCGGCTATGGTCGACTTGCCGCTGCCGCCTTTGCCGTAGATCGCGAAGGTCCTCATCGGAGGAGGATGCTACGCCGCCTGGAGACACGCAAGCAAGCCGTGCGGCGTCTGTGGAGGTGCGGGCTGCTGCTCGAGAGCAGGTTCAACACAGAGGCAGAGAGGGACAGAGGCACGGAGAAGAGGAAGAGGAACGCAGAGAGGCAGAGGCGCAGAGGCGCAGAGGGGAGGCAGGTTTGGGTTTAGAGCAGCTCGTTCGAGCCCGATTCGGCCTCGAAGGCGTCTAGCGCGGCTTGCGCGATCTCCCTCTCGTCGTCGCGGGTCGCGCCTTTGACCGGGTCGACCTTGAGGCGCGGGCTGGCGACCCAGATCTGGTCGGCCTCGAAGCGCTTGGCGATCTCGAGCACGAGGACCTCTCCGTCCCTCTCGAAGCTCAGCCTCACACCCTTCTCGTGCTGCTCCGAAGGTCCGACGGCTGTCGTCTGGTATCCGTGGAGCAGCTCGGGGTTCGAGTCGGAGAGCCTGTGCAAAGCCGACGCCGCTTTCTTCACCGCACGAGCCTGTCGCTCGGCGGCTTCGGTGTCGCCACCGGTAGCGGGCGTGGCAGGCACCGGCTCTTCGGAGAGCTCGGAGTCTGGGAAGGCGTGGGCCAGGATCTCGGCGGCCCCGAGGTGCTCGGCGGCGTCGAGCACCCGCGACGCCAGCTCGCGCAGGTCGCCTCGCAGGGCCTCGGGTAGCCGCGTGACCCGGGCCTGGACCTGCGCGAGGAGGGCGTCGCCCGGCTCGAAGTCGGTCCCGAGCGGGTCGGGGCTCAGTCGAACCAGGAGCGGGTAGGCCGCCTCTGTGATCGGGTCGCGGAAGCGCCAGGGCAGCTCCCGGTCGTCGGGCGTTGCCATGCACACGGCCACGACCCCGCGCTGCGGGTCGTCCTCGTCGATCAGCAGCTTGTCTGCGCGGGCCAGCTCCTCGATGGGGGTCGACGGCCAGATCTGCAGGCGCGTGGCCATGACCCGCCCGAGCCACTGGCCTCCGAGGCGGCGGGCGGCCTCGAGGTTGCAGCGCAGGTCCGCCGGGCGGGTCCAGGGCGTGAACAGGATGCACGCGAAGACGCCATGCTCCTCGCAGGCGAAGGTGTTGGGGAAGGCAGCCTCGAGCTCGCGGACGGCGTCGTAGCAGGCCCACACCTCGTCGGCTGTCAGGCCCTTGTTGAAGCGCGCGTTCTCCTCGTCGGAGAAGCTCTCCGCGCCGATGGAGACGAGCCGGAGCTTGTGGCCCGCGTCACGGAGGGCGGGCAGGAGGCGCTCGAGGCCCGGGCGCGCAGCTAGCAGGTGATCGGCCCGGACGTTCTTAAGGGAGAGGGTGGATGGCTTGAAGGCCCCGGCGAGGAAGATCTCGAGGAAGGCTGGGAGGGACGCGGCCAGCACGCCGTCTTCGGTGGAGTAGCCGTAGCCTCCGGGCGGAGCGGCGATCTCGCGTTGGTGAGCCCCGATCTGTGCGAGGGCAAGGTTTGTGGGCTTCGTCCGCACCTGTGAGGCGCGAGCCCTGACCTTGTGCATGCCCTCGGGAGAGATGCAGAAGGTGCAGCCGCGGGCTTCGTCGATGATCTCGGAGGACAGGCCGGCGTAGCACGGGTTCTCGCCGAGGCCGCGGTTGTAGGTGCACGGAGCCGCCACGGCCAGGCGCAGGCCGCCCTGCTCGACCAGGCGGACCTCTTCTCCTGAGCCGAGCACCCGTCTTGTGAAGCGTGGGGCGACGGCGTCGACGAGGGCGGTCTTCTCGAAGGGTGGAGGGGCCGAGCTGCCGCCAGGGAGCAGCAGGTGCCAGGCCTCTTCGACGAGGAGGACCGGGTAGAGCCAGGAGGCAAAGTCCCTGATCTCGGTCGCCCCGGCCGTTCGCCTCAGAGCGGAGAGCGCGTGGGGGCCCGCCCGGTTGTTGGTCACGATCAGGTCGGGCGCCCAATCGCCGAGGGCCGCGGCCAGGCGTGCCTCGGCAAGGTCTGGCAGCTCGAAGCAGTATCGACCAGCGGCGTGGAGGTGCACGGGCTCGAGCACGATCGTCCACCAGGCGCCTTCCCAACCCGCGGCCTCCGCGAGACCGAGCAGGAAGGGGATGTGCTCGGATCGCAGGTTGCGGAAGGTGTCCGTGCTGCTCGTCTCGAGCAACAGCACTCGGTGTGATCCCCTGAGCCGCATGGGGCAAAGGTAACGTGCCGGGAGGGGCCGGACAACGCCGGGGCCGCAATCCACCGGCTGAGGCCGGCGGATTGCAGTCGTTAGTCGTTAGCCATTAGCCGTTAGCTGCTTTCCCTCCTCGTGGAAGGTGCACCCGATGGGTGACGGCACTGCCCCGCTAACCGCTAGTAGCTAAGGGCTAATCGCTCGATCCGACGCCGTCAGGCGGCGGATCCTTGGGGGATTGGAGGGTTGACCGCCACAACGCAGAAAAGTAGGGTCCCGGGCCCTTCGCGCGGGATTCATGACTTGTATCGATCTTGGATGCCCGAGCACCTGTGCGTTTCCACAAGACGACGAAGCAGGCGGCGAAGCCGCCACTGTTGGGAGTTCGCCATGCGCAGCGCAGCCCTTCTCGCACTCAGCCTCGTACTGCTCTTCGCCTTCGCCGCCTGCGGCGGGGAGGACGCGGGCAGCGGAACAGGTGACGTCACCGCGTCGAGCGACGCGGCGGCCGGCACCGGCACCGACGGCGGCACGGGCCCCGGACCGGCCGGCACCTGCAGCGACAAGTGCAGCCCCACCGGCCTCAAACGCTGCCAGGGCCAGGGCGTGCAGACCTGCGGCGACCACGACGGCGACGGCTGTCGCGAGTGGGGCGGTGACGAGGCCTGCGCGGAAGGTCAGACCTGCTCCAACGGCATCTGCTCGACGGGCTGCACCAACGAGTGCACGACCGTCGGGGCGGTGCAGTGCGCCGGAAACGCGGTGCAGCGCTGCGCCAACCACGACGCCGACATCTGCCTCGAGTGGAGCGCGCCCGGGGAGTGCCCGGCAGGCCAGACCTGCAGCAACGGGCAGTGTCAGGCCGGCGGCTGCACCGACGAGTGCACGACCGTGGGCGCCAAGAAGTGCGACGCCAACGGCGTGAAGACCTGCGAGAAGCCCGCGGGCGAGACCTGCATGAAGTGGTCGGCCAGCGTGCCCTGCCCCGAGGGCCAGACCTGCTCCGGCGGTGTCTGCCAGGCCGCCTGCACCAACGAGTGCACGGCCAAGGGCGCCACCGCCTGCGAGGGCAACGGCGTCAAGACCTGCGACGACCACAACAACGACGGCTGCCTCGACTGGAGCTCGGTCACGCCCTGCGCCGATGGGGAGACCTGCTCGGGCGGCAAGTGCGAGGCCGGCGGCTGCACCAACGAGTGCACCCAGAACGGCGCCACCAAGTGCGAGGGCAACGGCGTAACGACCTGCGGGAACTACGACGACGACACCTGCCTCGAGTGGGGCTCGACGGTCCCCTGCGAGGAGGGTCACACCTGCTCGGGCGGCGTCTGCAAGCCGCCGGCGGAGTGCGACCAGGAGTGCACCGTCGACGGGGCGAAGGCCTGCGAGGGCGACGCCGTCAAGACCTGCGGGAACTTCGACGACGACACCTGCCTCGAGTGGGGCACCCCCGAGGCCTGCGCCGACGGCCAGGTCTGCTCCAACGGCCAATGCGGCCCGACCTGCCTCGACGAGTGCCCCGCGGCCGACGCCACGCGCTGCGACGGCCCGGGCGTGCAGATCTGCGGCAACTACGACACCGACTCCTGCCTCGAGTGGGGGACCACGGTCGCCTGCCCCGAGGGCCTGACCTGCTCGGCGGGCTCCTGCGGCAGCCCCGGCGACTGCACCGACGAGTGCGCGGCGGAGAGCACCGAGTGCGACGGCCGCATCAGCTTCCGCACCTGCGGCGAGTTCGACGGCGACCCCTGCCTAGACTGGGGGACCAGCACCGTCTGCGACTTCGGCCAGCTCTGCGTGGAGGGTGCCTGCGCGTCGACCACCGGCGACAAGACCTGCGCCGAGATCGACGCCTGCGCGGCCGGCTGCGGCCAGGACGGCGACTGCTACATCGACTGCATCACCACCGGCAGCGCCGACGCCCAGAAGGCCTACGAGAACGCCACCACCTGCGCCATCGCCCACGGCTGCACGGGCGCCTACTGCCTCGGCGTCGCCTGCGCCGGAGAGGTTGCGGCCTGCTTGTACGAGACCAACGGCGCGGGCACCTGCGGCGGCATCTTCGAGTGCCTCGGCGGCTGCGCCGAGGGCGACGCAGCCTGCGGGCCCGCCTGCCTCGACGCCGCTAGCGCCGACGCGCAGCGCGAGTACGTCGCCCTGACCTTCTGCGTCGACGGCGTCTGCCCGCCGCCCGCCGCCACCGAGCAGTGCATCACCGACGCCATGGACCCCATGGGCGACTGCGGCCCCTACAACCTGGCCTGCGGCGCGGAGTCCAGCGGCACCCTCGACTGCTCCGGCATCATCTCCTGCTTCGGCGACTGCGGGGTGGACGACGCCGAGTGCATGAACGGCTGCTTCGACCAGGGCTCCTCGACCGGCCAGACCGAGTTCCTCGCCCTCAACCAGTGCGCGGCCCAGGCGGAGTGTGAGGACGGCATCTGCCTCTCCTTCAACTGCGCGCCATTCCACGCCGAGTGCGTGAACGAGGGCTACGGCGTCGGTGACTGCCTGTCGGTCTACGACTGCTTCGCCACCTGCACCGAGGACAACGCGGCCGCGTGCCTGAAGTCCTGCCGGGAGGACGGGAGCCCCCTCGCCCAGGCCATCGTCAGCGCGCTCCTTCTCTGCGTCAACTCGGCCTGCCCGACGGCGGACCCGACGTGCATCGACCAGGCCTTCGACGAGACCTGCTACGATCACCTCGAGGCCTGCGTGCAGACGAGCGACGCGCCGCCGGCACCGCCGGTCCAGTAAGCACCGCTCCGAACCGGAGCGGATCAGAGGTAAACCATGCGACACGTTCTGACCGCGGCCTCCGTGTCGCTGGTGTTCCTCCTGCTCGGCGTCGGCGCCTGCAAGGGCGGCGCCGTCGACGACCCGGCCGAGTACCGGCAGGCCATGCGCCTGTTCGACATGAACTACGAGAAGGTCAAGGCCCTCGCCCACGAGTCACGCACCCGCGGCGACCCCCAGCTCCTGGCGCAGGCCTTCGAGCGGCTGATGCCGGCGCTGCAGGAGATGAGCTCCTCGGCCCACGGCGTCAAGGTCGCGGGTGAGGTGCTGACTCCCATGCACGGCGACCTCGTGGCGGCGGTGGACGCCTACGTGAACGCCCTCACCGCTCTCAACGAGAGGGTGAAGATGACGCCGCTCGTGGAGTCCAAGACCATCCTCTACGAGGCGGGCGAGGAGCTCGTCCCGGCCGTCGAGCGGTGGCGCGAGGAGCTGAAGGGCCTATAGGCCCGAGGGGCATCCCCCGATAGGGCCAGGGTGGCCTCCGCCCATGGCGCAGGCGCTCGGTCCGCCCGGGACCGCGCAGCTCCCGCATGCCTCGGGGAGGCTGGAGGAGCTCCCTCCGCCGACCGCGAACAAGGATAGCTCGGAGCGGGTGACCTCCTCCGAGTCGCAGGCCTGGCATCGCACCTGGTCGACCCTCGAGGCGGACACGAGGGCCTCGAAGACCTCGCCGCAAGCGCGGCATGTGTAGTCGTACAACGGCATGGGCGAACGATAGGCACGAGGGCCCGGAAGGCAAGCCCTGTCGCCTCCCAGATCCACCACCTCCCCCCGCAACGAGGTCGGAGGAGCCTCGCGCCAAGGCGCAAAGCCGCGAAGGGAGGAGGGGTTCAGGCGCGCAAGGCGAGCCTACTTGGCGTCTTGGCGTCTTTGCGCGAGACACACAGGTGGCGGATTCGGGGCCTAGCCCGACGCCGCCGTCTCGAGGCTCGCGTCCGGACGCAGCAGGAAGCACTGACCCGGCTCCATGCGCGACCACGGCGGCGGCAGCTCCTCGGGCACGGACGCGAGGAGCTGCATTCGGATGTGCTCGTGCGGGACGCTGCGTTTCGGGGCGAGCGGGTCCGCGCAGCGCGCGCAGCGCTCGATGCACTCGAGCTCGAGGCTCTGCATGCCGGCCTCGCCGACGTAGCCGAGGGCGTAGCTCCCGCTCACGAGGGCGAAGGAGAAGGGCAGGGCGCCGAGCCCCGTTCGCTCCTTGATCTCTGTGATCGCTCGTCCGAGGGCGCCGGTCGCGCGCACGCTCATCTCGGGGCCTGCGTTGAGCAGCCCCGAGCCGTAGAGCACGCCGAGCGCCCAGGCGAAGATCGTCGAGGCGTAGGCTCGGCCGCTCGCCACCGGCTTCAGGAAGCCTGGGAGCTCCTCCACGACGGGACCCGCGGGATCGGCGAGGGCGTCCGGGAGATCCCCGGTCAGGCCGAACACCCAGTTGCGGTAGCGCACCGGCTGCGACGCCGCCGCTACGAACTCCCCTTCCAGGGGTGCCTCATGAAGCGTCACGAAGAGGTTGGTGTGCAGGTCGATCAGGATTCCGGCTGGGTCGAAGTCCTTTGGCACCGGGCGCTTGCGCATCAGGATCTCGTGCTCGTTGACGACAGCGAGGCCGAAGGCCCCCCCGCTCGTCGCGCCGATGGGCGACAGGTCTCCTGCGAGGGCCTCCACGCAGCAGGGGAAGAGGAGGCTGTCGTTGCTGGCGCCGAGCATCATTCGCCGCATGGGTGCTTTCACCTTCGTCGGGGTGAGGCGATTCTAGAGCCTGTGGGGCTGGGGACAAGTCGTGTTGGATCTCCACGATCCACCGCCTCGCGGCGCCGGATCGAGCGACCAGCTATTAGCGAAGCCATGGGCATCCCCCAACAGATTCGCCGGCTCGGATGCCGTTGACACCACCAGGGCCCACCGCTAAGGTCCCTCGACCTTCTGGCGGGAGGCGTGCAATGGCCGCAAATGCGCCCGACACAATCGGTCCGGAAACCCAGCTCAACGGGACCTTGTCCGGGTCCGAGCCTTTGCTGGTCGAGGGGCAGATCGAAGGCACCATCGAGCTCGAGAACGTGCTCACCGTAGCGCCCTCCGGTCGCGTGAAGGCGAACGTCACGGCGCGCGAAGTTGTGCTCGAGGGGCGCTTCGAAGGGAAGATCACCGCCCGGGAGAGGGTGGTCCTGCGCAAGGACTCCTTCGCCGACGGCGACATCACCACGCCCCGTATCGTGGTCGAGGACGGCTCGACCTTCAACGGCAACCTCTACATGAACAACTCTGCCGGCTGAGCGCGCCCGTAGCGCTGCCTGGCAGCCCAGGTTCGGAGCTTTGAAGATGCCGGAAACCGTGATCGGCAAGTCGCTGACGATTGAGGGGGAGATCCAGGGCACCGAGCCTATCGTCGTCCACGGGACGGTGAAGGGCAAGATCGCCCTGCAGAACTCCGTCGCGGTGGCCGAAGGTGGGCGAATCGAGGGAGATGTCGTCGCCACGGTCCTCGAGGTCTCGGGTGAGATGAAGGGCAACTCCCAGGTCGCCGAGCGCTTCGAGATCAAGGTGGGCGGACAGATGCAGGGTGACATCAAGGCCCCGCGCGTCCTCATCGCCGACGGCGCACACTACCGCGGCAACATCGACATGGATGTACCGCCCACCAGGGACTGAACGAAGGACTGAGCCTTGACCGAGGGCGGAGCCACGATAATCCAGCCCGGCCACAGCGTCGGAGGCCGCATCTTCGGAAAGGGGACGCTGCAGGTCCGCGGCCTCATTGACGGTGAGGTGGACCTCGAAGGCTCGCTGCTGATCGACACCGGCGGCAGGGTCGAAGGACGCGTCACCGCGGACCACGTCCTCGTCGCCGGTGAGGTCGACGGGGAGGTGCACGCTCGCGCGATCGTCGAGATTGCCGAGCAGGGCCACGCCGCCGGCAGCATCGAGACCCCGAGGCTCATCGTCGCCGAAGGCGGGCAGGTGAGCGCGAGCGTGACCATGGTCGAAGGAGCTGCCGGCGCTGCCGGGCGGCCGGCGCCGAGCATCACGCAAGCCTCGGCCGCTGACCGGGCGCGCGCGCCCGCACGCACGCACCCCGCGGCGCAGCCTGCGAGCAGCGCGGCGGCCTCATGGCCCTCCTGGATGGAGGACGCCGCGAAGGCGCTCGGGACGGGCCGATCCACGGCCGCGGTCGAACCTCCGCGTGAGGAGAGAGCGCCCGCCGCGGAGCCCCTGCCTCCCGCGGAGCCGGAGCCCCCCCCCGTGCCCGACGTGCCGGAGGAGGACGCCGCCCCGCGGCCGGGAACTCAGCCGCGTCGGACCGAGCCGGTGGCCGACGAGGAGCCACTATCGGCGGCAGAGCCGCCTGGGGAGCCGGAGCCGGAGCACGAGTACCAGCTCGAGCTCGAGCCGGTGACGCGCCCCGTCGCTGCGGCGGCGCCGACCGAGCCCGAGCCCGAGCGCGAGCCCGAGCCCGAGCCCGAGCCCGAGCCCGAGCCTGAGCCCGAGCCGGACTTCGACAAGACCGTGTGGGCCAAGGCCCCCGACCTGAGCGACGAGGCTGAGCTCGACGAGGTGGAGCCTTCGCCACTATCGGCGGCGGAGCCGCCTGGGGTGCCTGAGAACGGCGTGCAGCCGCCGCCGGTCCCCGAGGACGGCAACGGCCCTCCCCCCGTCCCCGAGGACGGCAACGGCCCTCCCCCCGTCCCCGAGGACGGCAACGGCCCCCCGCCGCTCCCCGACGAGGAGGGCGCCCCGGATGCCGACAAGGACGAGGCCTGAGACGGCGTCGCCGGAGTCAAACGCTGCGTCAGCCGCCGGCCGGGAGCGCCTGGCTGCTCTCCTGGCCGCGCGGGCGGTGCGGCGCGGCGACTTCGTGCTGGCCTCCGGGCGTCGGAGCAAGCTCTACGTAGACGTGAAGGCCGTCTTCCTCGATCCCGAGGTCTTGGAGCTCCTGGCCGACGCCCTCTACAGGGCGTGGCAGCTGAGCGGCCTCGAGGTGGACGCCGTCGGCGGCATGAGCATCGGAGCCGACCCTCTCGTCAGCGCCTTCGTCTTGCGCGCATGGGCGGACGACAGGCGCATCCCCGGCTTCATCGTGCGCAAGACGCCGAAGGATCACGGCACCGGCGCCACCCTCGAAGGGGCCGCGGGCCTGGCGGAGGGAGCGCGAGTGCTCATACTGGAGGACGTCGTGACGAGCGGGGGCTCCAGCCTGGAGACCGCCGAGCGGGCAAGGCAGGCGGGGTTCGAGCCCGTCGGGGTGATAGCCGTCGTCGATCGTCAGCTCGGCGCCAGAGACGCGATCCTCGAGGCGGGCCTGAGCTTCCGCGCCCTCTTCGAGGCGGAGGAGCTGGCTGGGGTGGGCTGAGGTTGCCGCACAGAGCCTAGTCCTGGATCTAGCTGTTAGATGTTAGATGTTAGCTATTAGCCGGAGATCCTCAGCACTTGCGCCTGAGTGGGTAGTGCCGGCGTCACGTTTCAGGTGAACAGGCTACTACGCACAAGTGTCGGAGATGTCCGAGCTAACCGCTAATGGCTAACGGCTAATCGCTTGTTTTGGGCCTAGTCGTCATCCTCGTCGAAGAAGATCGTCTCTCTGCCAGCGATGTAGTTGTCGAGGACCCGGCGGTCCTTCTCGGGGAGGTCGAGGAAGCGCACTCCCATGCCGGGGGTCTGCTCAGGGCGGTGCGGGTTGGGCGGGCAGACCCACCGCACCTCGGCCTCCATGTCGAAGTCGCGGCCGATCTCCGGGATTCGGAAGCGCAGGCGGAAGAGGGTGCCGAGCTCGCGGACGTCGTGGGTCGCCATGAAGAGCCCGCCGGCGCTGATGTTCTTCGTGAAGCCCGTGAAGAACTGGCTCCCCGACTCCATGCTCACTTCGGTCTCGTACTCGAGTCGGGTGTGGCGTCGCAGCTCCTCTGGCGAGAGCTTCTTCTCAGCGTCCTGTGCGGGCTCGGCCTCTGCCTGCTGCGCGGGCGCGGGCTGCTGCTCCGCCGGCTGCGGTGCCTCCGGAGCCGGCGGCTCTTCAGGGGCTGGTTGGGGCTTGGCCTCCTCTTTCGCCTTGAGCAGCGGGGAGGGTGGCGGCGGGCGGCGGCGCGCGCGCTCTCCTGCGCTGCGGATCGCCTGCACGCCGATGCGGGGATCGCTGTCCTTGCGGGTCGCGCACTGCATCGAAGGCGAGGCTTTGCGGGGCATCCGGCGGGCCTTCGGTTGGAGACCCGGGCGTTCGCCCCGAGGAGCAGGGGAAAGGTCGGGTCGTCGCCTCTGCACTCGACGCTCAGGTGCGGAACTTGAAGAGGTGCTGGCCGGCGAGGAAGCGGTCGCCGTCTTTGAGGTCGACGGGGGCGTCGAGCCTGACAAAGCTTCCGTTGCTGCTGCCAACGTCCTCGATCTCGCAGTGGTCCTCGGTCCGGTACAGCTTGGCGTGCCGTCCTGAGACGTAACCGTCGTAGGGGAAGGTGATGTTCCCGTCGTCGCGTCCGAGCACGATCTCCGGCCCCACGAGCAGGAAGACGCGTGCGTCGAGCCCGTGGCCGAAAACCTGGCGCAGCCTGCCCCACGCCCCGGGTGCCGAGGTGCCGCCGAGGGGCAGCGTGCCTTCCTCATCGGGCAGCGGCTGCCGCTCCGTGTCGAGCAGCTCGAGCTGGAGCAGCTCCTGGCCGATCCTGATCTGGGAGCCGTCCTTGAGCCGGGTCGGGCTCTGGATGCGGATGAGGGTGCCGTTGACCGTGTCGGCCTGGGGGATCAGCCTCGGTCCCCCGGCGTCTCTCTCGATCGTGAACTCGTGGAAGGCGAGGAAGGCGTCCTCTGGGAAGCAGAGGTCCACTCCTTCCCGGCCCACGCGCACCGCCGGTCCAAGCAGCGGGTACGACGTCCCGTCGCTCCCATCGGGGCGCACGATGACCAGGTGGCCCCACTCGGTGCCGGGGCCGGAGGCCGCGGGCAGGGGCTCGGGCTCGGGCTCGGGCTCGGGCTCTGGCTCGGGCTCCGGCTCGGGCTCCGGCTCGGGCTCCGGCTCCGGCTCCGGCTCCGGCTCCGGCTCCGGCTCCGGCTCCGGCTCCG
>CAZQPP010000048.1:0-10568 GCA_964594295.1 uncultured Myxococcales bacterium
GTCCGACCTGTCCTGGGCCATGATGAGGGCTTCCGGCAGCGTCGAGCCCCGAATGGCCCCGCTGGCCCCCTTCGTAGCTCCCTGCTAGCCTTGCCGGCTCATTTTGTGGGCGCCCCAGGGCGGCCGACACTCTGACCCCGACGAAAGCACCCAGGGAGGCCCGTCATGCGCCCCTTCAAAGACGCCAACGAGATCCTGACGAAGACCCGCGTCGTCGAGCGCTTCTTGGACTACGTGGCCTACGACACCCAGTCCAACGAGGAGAGCGAGACCTGCCCGAGCACCGCCAAGCAGCTCGAGCTGGGCAAGCGCCTGGTGAGCGACCTGCACGAGCTTGGGCTCGACAACGCGTCCATCGACGAGAACGGCTACGTCGTCGCCGAGCTGACGGGCAACGCCGGCGGAGTCTTCGGTCTGTGCGCCCACATCGACACGGCCCCGGCCTTCTCGGGCACGGACGTGAAGCCGCAGATCCACGAGGACTACGACGGCACGCCCATCAAGCTCGCGAACGACGTCGTGATCGACCCCGCCGAGTGCCCCGAGCTGCTCGAGAGCAAGGGCGACACCATCATCACGTCCGACGGCACGACCCTCCTGGGCGCTGATGACAAGGCCGGGATCTCAGCCATCTTCGGCCTCATCGAGATTATCAAGGCGGACCCCGAGATCCGCCACCCGACCATCAAGATCTGCTTCAACCCCGACGAGGAGATCGGGCGCGGCTCGGCGGAGTTCCCCCTCGAGCGCTACGGCGCCCCCTTCGCCTTCACCATCGACGGCGGCTTCTCGGGCGAGATGAACGTGGAGACCTTCTCGGCCGACAAGGGCATCGTGACCTTCAAGGGCGTCGCCGTGCACCCGGGAATGGCCAAGGGCAAGATGGTCAACGCCCTGACCTACATGGGCAAGCTGCTCTCGCGCCTCCCCATGGCCGAGACCCCCGAGTGCACCGAGGAGCGTGAGGGCTTCTACCACCCGACAGACGCCTCGGGCGACGCGGCCGAGTGCCGCCTGAACCTGATCCTGAGGGACTTCGACGGCGACCTCCTCGAGAAGCGCGGCCAGCGGCTGCGCGCCATGGCCGAGGCCCTGATGGCCGAGGAGCCAAACCTCAAGGTCACAGTCGAGATCCAGCAGCAGTACCGCAACATGGCCGACGAGCTCGCCAAGCGCCCGGAGATCCGGGAGAGCCTGAGGAAGGCCATCGAGGCGGCCGGCCTCGAGGCGCGCATCGTCCCCATCCGCGGCGGCACCGACGGCTCGAGCCTCACCGCCAAGGGCATGCCGACCCCCAACATCTTCGCGGGTGGAGTGAACTTCCACGGCCCCCAGGAGTGGATCTCCACGAAGGCCCTGGCGCTCTCGACCTGCACCTTGCTGAACCTGGCGCAGATCTACGCCGAGGAGTAGGCCGCCACCCAACGACCAACGCCGCAACAGGTCGCGTCTGCGAGCTTTTCGGCGGCGTGTGCCCGTGTTAACGTGCGCGCCCCTCGAGGTCAGACGGGTTGGTCATGGACGCACTGAACACAGGGCAGACTAAGTCAAAGCTCCTGCCGGACAACGCCTACCGGAAGCTGGAGCCCGGCGAGGAATACCGGCCGATCGTGCCGCCGGAGGACAAGCGCGCGGAGGTGACGCTCTGGTCCATCGGCCTCGGCGTCGTGATGGTGGTCGTCTTCACCGCGGCCTGCGCCTACATCTCGCTCCGCGCCGGCAACGGCATCGAGGCCTCCATCCCCATCGCCATCCTCGCCATCTTCTTCGGGATGGCGCGCAAGGTGAAGACGACGATCCTGGAGAACGTGATGGTCCAGAGCGTGGGCCAGGCCTCCGGCGTCGTCGCGGCGGGCGCGACCTTCGTGGTGCCCGCGCTCTACATCAACCAGCTCGAGGCCTCGTGGTGGCAGATCTTCCTGGCCTGCACGGTCGGCGGCATGCTGGGTGTGGTCCTGATCATCCCCCTCAGGAAGTACTTCGTAAAAGACCTCCACGGCGAGCTGCCCTTCCCCGAGGCCACCGCCATCAACGAGGTCCTGGTCACGGGCGAGAGCTCGGCCGGGGGCGCGGGCAAGATCCTCATCGCGGCCTTCCTGCTCGGCGCGGTCTTCGACTTCATGATCGAGGCAGGCCACCTTTGGAACGCTCACCTGAGCACCTCGGCTCTGCCCATGGGTCTCGGCGAGTACTTCGACAGCCTGCGCATCGAGGTGCAGATCGCGGGCATCGCCGCCCTCTTCGGCCTCGGCTACATCATCGGCGTCAAGTACGCCTCGATCATCGCGGCGGGGAGCGTCCTGGCCTACGTCATCCTCGTGCCCCTGGTCTACCAGTTCGGCAAGTACGCCGGGTCCTTCGCCTACGCCGGACAGACCTTCGACCTCGCGACCATGAGCTCGTCGGCGATCTTCGCCAGCTTCATCAAGCCGATCGGGATCGGCGCCATCGCCATCAGCGGTCTCATAGGCATCGCGCGCATGTGGAAGATTGTGGCGGGCTCCATCACCCTCGGCTTCAAGGGGCTCAAGAAGGGCGGCGCCGACAAGGCCGCGCAGGCGGAGAGGACCCAGCTCGACATGGCCCCGGGCAACGTCTTGAAGATCCAGCTCCTCGCCACCATCGGCATGGGCCTCTTCTTCTTCCTGATGGCGATGATCACCAAGGAGCCGAACGGGGCCGGCTACGGCGTCGGCGACAGCGTCATCTTCGCGCTCGTCGGGATGATCGCGGGCTTCCTGCTCTCCTTCCTGTTCACGCCGGTAGCGGCGCAGGCTATCGCCATCGTCGGCGTCAACCCCGTCTCGGGCATGACGCTGATCACGGTGGTCCTGGCCATCGGGGCGCTCATCCTCGTCGGCCTGAGCGGGACCGCGGGCATGATCATCGCGCTCGTCGTCGGCACAGCCGTCTGCACGGCGCTCTCCACCTCGGGGGCGCTGATCTCGGACTTCAAGGTCGGCTACTGGATCGGCGCCACGCCGCGTAACCAGGAGCGATGGAAGTTCTTGGGCATCGTCGTGGCCGCCCTCGTGGTGGCCCTGGTCATCCCCCTGATGGACGAGGCCTACCAGTTCCTGATCAAGGACCCCAGCACCGGCCTGCTCATCCCCAACGACAAGGTGCTGCCGGCGCCGCAGGGGAACATGATCGCCGCCGTCTCCAAGGGGCTGATGGCCGATCCGGCCAACCAGCCGTGGGTGCTCTACGGGCTCGGCGGCCTCGTGGCCGTGCTCCTGCTGATGGCCGGGGTGCCGATGCTGGCCTTCGCGCTGGGCATGTACCTGCCGATCTCCATCAACATGGCGGTCCTCGCCGGCGCTGTGTGCGCGTGGATCATCGCGCGCACGGGCGGAAGCGAAGGGGTGCGGAAGGCGCGCGCGGAGCAGGGGCTGCTCATCGCCTCGGGGCTGATGGCCGGGGCGGCGATCTTCGGCATCCTGACGGCGGTGTTGCGCTTGCCGGCGGTCGGAGCGCCGATCCGCAGCCTCAGCGTCGGCGTGGAGTACCGACTCGAGGCGGTGGTCGACGGCTCGGTCGTGGAGAAGGACGGGAAGGTGATCGGCTCCTGCGCCGACGTAGCGCTCCTAGAGGGGCAGAAGTGCAACGAGCTGCTCAGGCCCGTCCCCTTCCAGAAGGACGAGAAGGGCAACCCCGTGTACGACGACGACGTCCTGGCCGAGGCGAAGACGAGGCTGAGCGCCATCGTCGGGCGCCTCGAGGGCATCTCCGTTGGCGACGACCAGATGGCGGCCCATCGCCGCAAGAAGGCCGTCACGGACGCACGCGCCCTGGCGAACACGGTGGCTCGCCTGGCCGATGGCGAGGCTGTGGGGCGTCCGGTGTACAACGCCCGGGGCCTCGTCTCGAGCACGGCTGTCTTGAAGGGTGTGGTGGCCGTTCGGGCCCAGACCACCAGCTCCGCAGCCGGCGACGCCGTGACCGAGGTCGAGAGGGCGAGGGTGTCAGCCGAGCAGACCGGGACCGCCGAGGCCAAGAAGGCGCTGGCCGCCGCAGAGAGCTCGGCCGCCTCGCTCAAGGTCGAGGCGGAGAAGGCGCGCAAGGATCGCCTGGCCATGGAGGAGGTCGTGAAGGAGGTGGTCCACGTCGACCGCCACCTGCACCCGAAGGAGGTCCACGCCTGGTACGAAGGCGGCCTGGGCTCCGGCCTCGGCCTCCTCATGCTGTTCCTGCTCGGCTACGCCTGCTACCTGCTGGCTCGCAAGGGCGCCATGTGGCAGCTCGAGCACGACAACAGCCAGGAGTAGGCCGCGCTTCTCTCCGGGTTGGGAGAACGTTGTGCACAACGCACGCGCTCCCCTGGGCACGGGCACGGGCACGGGCACGGGAGGAGACTGTTTGCGCTATGCGCCAGCAGCCTCCTCAGACGATCGACTCGATCGGACAGGAAGGCCTGTTGTTCGCGTAGTCCCAGTACGGCGAGAGCTTCCTGAGGTTGTCGATGATCCGCGGGAAGACCTCGATGACCTTGTCGATCTCCTCGTCGCTCGTGTAGCGGCTGAGGCTGAAGCGCACCGAGCCGTGCACGGCCGTGAAGGGCACGTCCATGGCGCGCAGCACGTGTGAGGGCTCCAGCGAGCCCGACGTGCAGGCCGACCCGCTCGAGGCGCAGATGCCGGACTCGCTGAGCTGGTAGAGGATCCCCTCTCCCTCGACGAAGTGAGCCGCGACGTTCGAGGTGTTGCGCAGGCGAGGCGCTGCACGCCCGTTGACCTCGAGGAAGGGGATCTTCTCCATCAGGGTGTTCTCGAGGCGGTCGCGCATCCCGCGTATGCGGTCGTCGTCAGCCCGGTGCTCGTCGGCCAGCTCGCAGGCACGGGCGAGACCTACGATGTAGGCCACGTTCTCGGTGCCGGCGCGGCGGCCGTCCTCCTGGTGGCCGCCGATGAGCAGGGGCCTGACGGGCGTGCCCCGCCGCACGAAGAGCGCGCCTACACCCTTGGGAGCGTGAAGCTTGTGCCCCGAGAAGGAGAGCATGTCCACGTGCTTGAAGGAGCCCTTCAGGTTGATGCGGAGCTTGCCGGCGGACTGGGTGGCGTCGGTGTGGAAGAGGATGGAGGGATCGGTCTCCTTGGTCACCCGCGCCAGCTCGTCGACGGGGAAGATGACCCCCGTCTCGTTGTTGGCGTGCATGATGCTGACGAGGAGGGTGTCGGGGCGCAGCGCCCGGATCAGGTCCCGGATGTTGATCCGACCGTTCCTGCTCACCGGAAGCCAGGTGACCTGGTAGCCCTGGCGCTCGAGGTCGCGGCACACCTCGAGGACCGCCGGGTGCTCGACCTTGGTCGTGATGATGTGCCGCCGCCCCGGGTTGGCCCTCGCCGCGCCGTAGATGGCCGTGTTGTTGGCCTCGGTGGCGCAGGAGGTGGGGAGGATCTGGGTGATGTTCCCCACGCCGAGGAAGCGGGCGATGGTGCGCTTGGCCTTGCGGAGCGCGTCGGCCACCTCGTGGGCGGCCCCGTACATCGAGCTGGGGTTGAAGTAGAGGCCCTTCAGGTAGGGCAGCATCGCCTCGACGACCTCGGGGGCGACGGGCGTGGTCGCGTTGTTGTCCAGGTAGATGGTCTTGCTCAAGAGGATCTCCTAGACCGCGATGACTCTGATGCGCTCGTCGAGGTGGTCCTTGAGCTTCTGCTCGATCATCATCTTGAGGGTCATGCCCGCCCCGACGCAGCCGGCGCAGGCCCCCTTGAGGTGGACGTAGACGAGGGTGTCTTTGATGTCGACGATCTCCACGTCGCCGCCGTCCTTGGCGAGCACCGGACGGACCTCCTTGTCCACGAGGGTCTCGACGCGCTTGGCGAACTGGTAGGGCGAGAGCGTCGGCCGCTCGTCGGAGCCGTGCGTGTGCTCCTCGAGGATGGGGACGTCCTTGAGGTGTGCCCTGCCCTTGCCCCAGATGGAGTCGAGCAGGTCCTGGAGACCGCCCGGGGCGTGGTGGCAGGTCGTGCAGGCGCCGCCGGCCTTGATGGCGTTGGTGATGTCGGAGATGGAGCGGAGGTTCAGCTCCTTGATCTTGCGGCGGAGGTAGGGCTCGGTCAGCGTGAAGCACTTGCAGACGATGCGCCCCTCTTCCTGCTCCTCGGGGTGGATGTCGATGCCGAGCTCTCGCAGGTCGACGTTCCTGTTCTGGGCCCAGTTGAAGACCGCGGCCTCGAGGGCCTCCGCTCCCATCACAGAGCAGTGGATCTTCTGCGAGGGCAGCCCGTCGAGGTACTTCACGATGGCCGAGTTATCGATCTGCAGGGCCGAGATCGGGGTGTACCTGCCTTCCTCGATGATGGCGCAGAGGGCCTCCGAGGAGGCTATGGCGGAGGTGCAGCCGAAGGTGAGGTACTTGGCCTCGACTATCACGTCCTTCAACGGATCTTCGGGGTGCCGGTCCACCTTGAAGGTGAAGCGCATGGCGTCACCGCAGGCGATAGAGCCGTGCTCCCCGACTCCGTCTGCGTCCGCGATCTCCCCGAGGTGGGTCCCAGGCTTGCCCTGGACCGCGTCCATGAAGAGCTCTTTGGTCTTCTCGCTGTACTCCCAGGCCATCTGCGCCTCTCCGCCGTGAGGGGGAGGCGAAGTTAGGTGCCGACCCCCGGGTAGTCAACCCTCTCGGCCACAGAGTCGCCGACTACTCGTCGGGGCCGGAAGAACACAGAGGTGCAGAGGCGCAGAGGCGCAGAGGAAGTCTTCCGGGGGTGAATCGGCTCAACCCGCGCCCCTTGCCAACACCAGATCGTCACGGTGCACCGCTACGTCGAGGTAGCGGTAGCCGAGGATGTCCTCGATGGCGTCGCTGCGGTGCCCGGCGATCCTGCGCAGCTCGTCCGAGGGATAGGCAGCGAGCCCGCGCCCAAGCCTCTCGCGGCTCGGGCCTCGCAAGGTGACCGCGTCGCCACGCCCGAAGTCACCCGACACCTCCTTGATGCCCACCGGGAGCACGCTGGCGCCGCGTTGGGTGAGGGCCTTCGCGGCTCCCTCGTCCAGCACGAGCACACCTCGGGAGCGGCGACCGTAGCGCACCCAGTGCCTACGCTTCTCGAGGGGCACGGGCTCCGGGTCGAAGTGGGTGCCGACCTTGTCGTCCCTCAGCACCCTGAGGAGGGGACGCTCCGGCAGGGCGCTCGCAAGGACTACGGGGATGCCGGCCCTGGTGGCGGAGCGGGCGGCCTCTACCTTCGAGCGCATGCCACCCTTGCCCAGGAGGGTGCCGCCGCCCAAGTCCGTGCGGTCGAGGATCGGCTCCTCGGGTGCCACGCGCTCGATGCGGCGCGCCTCGGGGTTGGCCTCGGGATCGCTGTCGTAGAGGCCGTCGGGCACCGTCAACAGGACCAGCAGATCCGCCTCCACCATCGCGCTGACGAGGGCGGCGAGGCGGTCGTTGTCGCCGAAGCGGATCTCCTCGTGGCCCACCGCGTCGTTCTCGTTCAGGACCGGGACTGCACCGTGACCGAGGAGGGTGAGCAGGGTGTTGTGGGCGTTGTGGTAGGCGCTCCGGACGTCGAAGTCGCTGTGGGTGAGCAGGACCTGGCCGATGATCAGGCCGTGCTCGGCCATGGCCCTCCGGTAGGCGTCGATGAGCAGCACCTGGCCCACGCTGGCGAGCATCTGGTCGAACGCGATGCTGCGTGGCCCGTGTTCCAGTTCCATCGCCTTGCGGCCGTACGCGATGGCTCCGCTGGTGACGAGTAGCACCTGGTCTCCACCCGCGTGGACCTCCGCCATGTCGGCGGTGATGGCGCGCACACGCTCTTCGTCGGGCAAGCCCGAAGGCTTGGTGAGGACCTGGCTGCCCACCTTGAGGACTATTCGGCGTGCGCCGCCCGGCCGAGCGCCGTGGAAGGGCCCGGAGCTCATGCCGGAACGCGGCGGATGTGCGCCCCGAGCGAGCGCAGCTTCTCGTCGATGCGCTCGTAGCCGCGGTCGATCTGCCGGATGTTCCCGATTTCGCTGACGCCCTCCGCCGCGAGCGCCGCGCTGAGGATGGCCATCCCCGCCCTGATGTCAGGGGTCTCGAGGCGCGTACCGTAGAGCTTCGAAGGCCCGACGACCACGACGCGGTGCGGATCGCACAAGATGGTCTGGGCGCCCAGGGACTGCAGCGAGTCCACGAAGAACATGCGCCCGTCGTAGAGCTTCTCGAAGAAGAGGCAGGTCCCCTTGCAGCGCGTGGCCACGACGATGGCTATCGACATGAGGTCGGTGGGGAACTGAGGCCAGGGAGCGTCGCTGATCTGCGGGATGGCCCCCGTGACCTCGGGGACTATCTCCATGGGCTGGTCCGCCGGCACGGTGCAGGTCCCGTCCTCGCCGAGCTCGAACTCGATGCCGAGCTTCCGGTACACGAGGCGGATCATCTTCAGGTCCGAGGGGCGGGCGCACTCTATTGAGATGGGGCCGCGACAGAGCGCCGAGAGCCCGATGAAGGAGCCTATCTCCAGGTAGTCGCTGCCGATCTCGTGGGTCGTGCCGTGGAGCCTCGGCACACCCTCGATCCGCAGGATGTGGGTGCCGATGCCGTCGATCTGCGCGCCCATGGACTGGAGCATCCGGCACAGGCCCTGGACGTGCGGCTCACAGGCAGCGTTCTCCAGGACGGTGGTCCCATCCGCGAGGACCGCGGCCATGACCGCGTTCTCCGTGGCGGTGACGCTCTGCTCGTCCAAGAAGATCTCCGCCCCCTGCAGGCCCTCGGCCGAAGAACGCAGGTGGTACTCCTCTCCGACCTCGAGCTCGGCGCCCAGGCTCGTCAGGGCGAGGAAATGGCTGTCGAGGCGCCGCCGCCCGATGACGTCTCCACCCGGAGGGGGCAGTCGGACCTCTCCCAGACGGGCGAGGACCGGGCCGGCGAGGAGGATAGAGGCGCGGATGAGACGACAGAGCTCCCGGTCGAGGCGAGGGCCCGTCACGTCGCGAGCGTGCAGGGTGACTCCGTCCTCGCCCTCGTCGCGGACCTCGACGCCGAGCCGGCGCAGGAGCTGCATCATGACCCCCACGTCGGCGATGCGGGGGAGGTTCTTCAGGGTCACAGGCTCATCGCTCAACAGGGTCGCCGCCAGCACCGGCAGGGCCTCGTTCTTGTTGCCGCTCGGCCGAACGCGCCCCTTGAGGCGGTGTCCTCCCTCGATGACGAAGCTCTCCATCACGTCGACTCCGTGTCTTGTTCGTTCTCGACTGCGCTACCCGGCGCCGCGGGCAGGTTCGAAAGGATCGCCGCCATCAGGCCGGGGATGTCCCCGAGCCTCATGTAGGGGCGGTACACGACGAGCCCAAGGCTCACGCCTCCCGACTCGAAGCGCAGCGTCCCCGCCGTCTGCGAGACGCAGTCGAGGGCTCGACCCAGGGCGTCCCTGTCCAGGCTCGCCCATGGGATCTCCTTCACCCGCCCGACGTGCAGCCAGCGCAGGCACTCGGCGGTCACCAGCACCCCCGAACGGCGCGCGAAGGTTCGCCAGGCGAAGACCACCAGGAGCGCCGTCAGAGCCAGCACCACGGTCAGGAGCCAGAGCGCCGCGAGGGCCGCAGAGCCCAGCTCCACCGTCACCGTCAGGCTCGCGCTCGTCGCGAGGATGCTCACGACGAAGAGGAGCATCAGCAGGGTGAGCGGCCGGTTGAGCACGTAGTGGAAGCGGCGCTCGGGGGGTGCCTCCTCGAAGTCCCGCCAGAAGTCCGCCTCGACCGGCGTTGCCCCGTTCACCCCTTGCACGGCCGCAGCTCCCCACGGGCGACCTCGAAGCGTCGCCCTTCGTCGAGGGCCAGCCCTACTGAGCTTGCGTTGGTCGTCGTCGCGAAGACCTGCCCGAGCCGACCCCTCAGGTAGTCGCTCAACACCTCGCTGCGGCGTGGATCGAGCTCGCTGGAGACGTCGTCGAGCAGGAGCAGCGGCACGGCACCGCGGCGGCTCGTGGCGAGCTCCAGCAGAGAGATCTTCAGCGCGATGACCAGCAGCCGGTGCTGGCCCTGGGAGGCGCGGCTGCGGGCGTCGTTGCCGTCCAGAGACACCCGCAGATCGTCGCGGTGCGGGCCGCGCGTGGTCGTGCCCGCCGCCACGTCCCGCCTCTCCATCGCGTCGTCGTCCTCGTCGAGGCACGACTCGACGAGCTCGAGATCCACCTCCAGCTCGCCCTCGCAGAGCTTGTGGGCCGTGTCGCGGAACACGGGTGTGAAGTCCGAGAGGAAGGCCGCCCGCGCCGAAGACACTTGTGCGGCGGCCTCCCGGAGCGTCCGGGTGTAGACCCTCAGCAGGCGGTGCTCGGCGCTCCCCTCCGCGACCTGCCTCAGGAGCTGGTTCCGCTCGCGAACGAGCTCCTGGTAGCGGCGCAGCTCCGGCGACCGTCGCGGATCGCAGAGCACGACTCCCTCGTCCAGGAGCCGCCGCCTGTTCGAAGGCCCGGCCTTGGTGAGCGCCAGGTCGTCAGGACCGAAGAAGACGACCGGCAGGACCTCCAGCAGCACGCTGGTCTTCCGCACGGCCTGGTCGTCGAGGCGGACGCGCCGGCCTCGGGACGAGCAGCTCATCTCGATGACCCGCGGGCCTCGATCCCCGATCACCCTGG
>CAZQPP010000048.1:10578-24947 GCA_964594295.1 uncultured Myxococcales bacterium
CGAAGGTTGGCCCTGCCGGGCCGACCATGTCGCCGAGGCGTGCTCCGCGAAAGGAGCGCAGCCCAGCCAGCAGGCAGATCGCCTCCAAGAAGTTGGTCTTGCCGTGGCCGTTGCTCCCCTCGAGCACGTTGAGGCCCTCGCAGGGCTCTACGAGCACCTCCTCCAGGTTCCTGAAGTTCTTCAGGTGAGCCGTGGCCAGGACCGTGCGAGAGGGTGCCGTGCCGTGGGCCTCGCATTCGCCCGCGGCGGCCTCGCCTTCGCCTGCACCGGCCTGGTCTACGTCGTCGGGCTCCGGAGCGTTCGGGTCCATGGCCCGCCCAGAGTCTAATGTCATCTCGGAGGTTTCAGACCCGCATCGGCATGACGACGTAGAGCGCGCCGGGGTCCGAGTCGGTCCGGAACAGGGTCTGACTGCCGGCGTCGCTGAACTCCATCAGCGGCTCGTCTTCAGGGACCGCGTTCAAGATGTCCATCAGGTAGCGGAAGTTGAAGCCTATGACGGTGGAGGCGCCGTCGAAGTCGACCGGGATCTCCTGGCGCGCCGCTCCGAGGTCGGGGTTGCTGCCGGTGATGGTGAGGCGGCCCGACTCGAAGTGGAACTGGGTCAGGCTGCTCTTGGGGGCCGAGATGCTGCTGCACAGGCGAAGCGCCTGGAGCACCGTGTCGCGCGGCAGGCCGACGCGGTGATCGGAGCTGGTGGGGATCACCTTCTCGTAGTTCGGGTAGCGGGCGTCCACCTGGCGGACCTTCAAGGTGCCGCCGTCGTTGCTGAAGAGGACGTCACGGCCGCCGTCGAAGGCTACCTCGACCTCCTCCTCCGGACCTTCGAGCACCTTCTTCAGCTCCTGAATCCCCTTGCGGTGGAGGATAGCCTCGGCTGGTGTCTGACCGTAGCCAACGCCCGGGAGGTCGCGCTCGACCTTGCTCAGGCGGTGGCCGTCGGTGGTGACCATGAGGAGGTGCAGACCGCCTGCGTCCGTCGCCTTGGTGACCCTGAAGAGCGCTCCGTTCAGAGCCGGTCGAGCCTCGTCATTGCTGATCGAGAACTGGCAGCGCTCGATCATCTCTTTCAAGAGCTGCTTGGGCATCTTGAAGGAGTCGAGCTCCCGCTCGATGACGAGGCGCGGGAAGTCCTCCGTCTCGACCGTGGTGAAGGAGGCCTCGCTCGCGCCGCAACGCAGCTTGAGGGTCGTGTCCTCGGTCACGAGCACGACGCGGCCGTCCGCGAAGGTCCGGACGACCTCGAACATCTGCTTGCCGCAGGTCGCGACGGTCCCGGGCTCAACTATCTCCGCCGGCAGGCTTCCAGACCACATCACGTCGTAGTCCGTGCACGTGATGCTCACCTGTCCGTCGCCGGTGGACTCTATCAGGACGTTGGAGAGAACCTGCGAGGTCGTTCGCTTCTCGATGATGCCCTGAGTCTTGGCCAGGGCCTCCTGCAAGACGGAGCGGTCGAGCGTGAGCTCCATGGTCCGATTCTCCCTGAGATCGTTAGTCCTATTGGGGTATATAGGGATCAGATCAAGCTTACAAGCTTGTAATTATAGGTCCTGTGGAGTGTGGGGGGAATCGCAAAACATGCTGAAAACCAAGCCGATTCCAGGCAAGTGACCGGTGGAGAAGGGCTGGACGGATCGGTGGCCGAAAGAGTGGCCTCGATCCTCCCCCATGACTCCACAAGGTTCTCCTCCAGGTGCTCCACCGGGTTGTCCACAAGCCCTGCCGACTGCTACCATCTAGGTGCGCGCAGGTGGGCAGCTCCAGGTGGCAGGTCCGCCGCCGGTACGCCTTTTGGCGCCCCGGAGGAAAGTCCGGGCTCCACAGGGCAGGGTGGTCCGGAAACCGGACCGGGGGCGACCCCGGGAAAGTGCCACAGAGAGCAGTCCACCCGGATCTTTTTCATCGAGCGAGCCTTCGGGCTCGCCGGGGAGACGCCGGGCCAGGGTGAAAGCGTGGGGTAAGAGCCCACGGCCGCGTGCGGTGACGCTCGCGTGCGGCAAACCCCACCCGGAGCAAGACCAAGCAGGGAGCGGCGCCCCTCGAGGGCGCGCGTGCGGCCCGCACGACGCTTCCGGGTAGGTCGCTTGAGGGGTGCGGCAACGTACCTCCCAGATGAATGGCGGACTCCCGGCGGGGCGAGAGCCCCTCGGAGACAGAACCCGGCTTACATGTGCCTGGAGGAACCCGCCTGCGCGCAACACACAAAAAACGGGTGTGTCCCACTTGACCCGGTGGGGCTGTCTGTGCTCGGGCGCCAACGCCATGCGCAGACCGAGGTTTAGCTCGCCTTCGGCTCGCGCGCCTTCGGGGCAACTGCCCGAAGGCTTGGAACTAATCCGCTTGGGTTACTTCGCTCGCCTGCGGCTCGCTGCGCGCGTTCGGGCAAGCCCGATCGCTTGCGAGCCTGTTTCCGCGGGTCAAGTGGAACACTCCCCAAATAACCTGGACCTGGACTTCGTTCCGTACCAGGACCTCGTTCTGGACCAAGACCAGGTCCAAGCAGACGTCGTAGCGCCTACTCTTCCTCTTCCTCTTTTTCCCCGTCCTCCACACACACGTAGCGGTTGCAGGAGGGGCAGATCTCCAGGGAATCCTTGCGCTGCAGGACATTCTGAAGCTGAGGCGGCAAGGTGATGTGGCAGCCGGAGCAGCGACCGTCCGGGCTGACGGTGACGATCGCGATGCCCTCACGCCTCGACTTTACGCGCTCGTAGCGGCGCAGGACGTCGCCCGCGATCTTGTCCACCCACTCCTGGCGCTTCTCCCCGGTCTCGGAGATGCGCTTGTCGAACTCGTTCAAGCGCTTCTGGGTGGCCTTCTCTTCAGCCTTGGCCTCGGCCTCGAGGGTGCCGAGCTTCGACTCCTCCTCGGCGACCGCGGACTTGTGGCTCTCGAGGGCCTCGGTGAAGCGCTCGAGCTCCTCTTCCTTCTCTGCGACCGACTGGCGCAGCATCTCGAGGTCGCGCTGGATCGCGATGTAGTCCTTGCTCTTGGTGACCGCGGCGAGCTGGGCCTTGCGGCGCGCGATCTTGTCGCGCTCGAGCTTCAGGGTCGACAGCTGCTCCTGGTACCAGGACTCGGCGTCGGCGATCTTGCGCCGCCTGGCGTCCAGATCCTCCTTGCCTCTGGCGAGCAGCTCGGAAAGCTGCTCGAGCCGGCTCCTCAGGAGGGTCCGCTCCTCGGCGACCGTCCGGATGTCGTTGTCGATCGATTGCAGGGCACGGAGCGCCTGAATCGTTTCCCACGCTGGGAGGGAGTCTTTCACCTTCCGTGCTCCTTCGCTGCGCGATCTTCATGCGAGCCAGGGTTGATTCTCGCGACCGCGCTGGTGGGCCCACCTGGATTCGAACCAGGGACCCACCGGTTATGAGCCGGCGGCTCTGACCGCTGAGCTATGGGCCCATGGAGGGCCGATAGATAGCCCCTTTAGGGCTGGAGTTCAACTTGGTGGATCGAGGCAGGCCCGCCACAGCTTGGCTGGACGACACCGAATAGCGCCGGGAGCGCAGTTGCGCGCTGTGCGCAACAAGCTCCTGTCGCAGGGGTTCGGCGGCGCGGGGGCGGCATGCCTCGCGGCCTACATTCTGCTATTGGCGACGGCATGCGTCTGACCGTCTGCCTACTCTACGCCTCGCTAGCCCTCTGCTCGCTCGCCGCGTGCGGGGAGATCGGCCGCGCCGGGGGGGGCGGCTCGGCGGAGACGGACGCCGTCAGGATGTACAGCGAGAGAGCGAAGGCTCTCGAGCATTCGGAAGGGGAGCTGCAGAAGGCCTGGCAGGAGCTCTCGGAGACGAAGACCCTCGAGCTCTTCGCGAGGCGGCTTCGCGCCGGAGTGATCCCGAAGCTCCGCGGCCACATCTCCCGCCTCTCCGCGATCAAGCCGGCGCTCCCCGATCTCCATGGCGCGCACCGCGCGCTCGTCGAGGCCTACGCCCAGCTCGAGAGGGAGCTGCAGGCGCTCGCCGATCGGGCGGAGAAGGCCACCCCGGAGCAGGTCAAGAAGGAGCTGGACGAGGCCCTCGCGCGTGCCCGCAGCGCCGAGCTCACCTACAGACAGGACATCGACATCGTCTTCGCCCGACACGGCTTCAAGGTCGCGAAGCGGGGCGGGCCGGCTGATTCGGCGGCGAAGGCCGCAAAATGAGGGTGTGTCCCACCTCACCCGGCGCAGGCGCAGGCGCTCGATCCGGAGCCCGGCGCTCGCCGGGCTGCTCCGTCGCGTCGTTCCTGGCCGTGGTGAGCCTGCTCACCATCTCCTGTGGCGGAGCAAGCAAGGACGTGCCGGAGGCGCCCTTGAGTCGCGAGGACCTGGTCGCGCGAGCCGTCGACAAGGTCGAGGCGGCGGGGCAGACGGTCTTTCGCATCCGCTACAACCCGCCGGCATGTCCCTGCTCCGCTTTCGAGGTCGAGGTGGCGGATCGTTGGGTGAGGGTCTTCTTGCAGGACGACGACCCCGACGCCGGCGTCGCGGAGGCCCTGGAGAGGGCGGCGAAGGAGAGCGGATCCGGCGCCGGAGCGCCTGTCTTCTACGCCCTCGGCTCTCCCGACGCCGATCGTTTCCGGCCCTGCTCGACAGGCTTCCCGGTGATGGAGTTCACCATCGAGGGCTTCAGCGACAAGGCCCCCGAGGAGGCGATCAAGCCGGGGGAGGAGGCGCGGGAGCTCGCTCCGGATCTTCGTCCGGATCCTTGACGAAGTCCTTGACCGTGCTGCGCACGGTGAAGGACCCCAGCGCTACCCGCGCGAGGAGCATCACCAGGATGGCGGTGGTGCTGAAGGCGTCAATCACGGCCACCGAGTCGGTGCCCTCGAGGAAGACCGCGTCCGCCGTGGAGCCGAAGAGCCCGGACGCGCCCTCGGCCGCTCCCGCACCCCCGACGGCGGCGACCCCGACGGCGAGGGCGGCCGAGACGAGCGGCGCCGCGGCGGCTAGGGGCGGGTAGGACCCGACCAGCTCCCTCCACGCGACCTGGGTGGTGCCGAGACCGGCCACCGAGATGGGGATCACGGCGACGAAGGTGATGAGCGGCAGGTAGAAGAGGAGGTGCGTGAAGGGGACGGGGATGGAGAAGATCTCGAGCAGCGCGATGTGGATGAGCACGTACTGGAAGATGAAGGCCATCCGCATCAGCACCAGGAGCGGGTAGTGGTGGAGCTTCGCCGTGCGGAAGGAGTGGAAGATGCGCAGCTCGCGGAAGCGGCGCGGGATGAGCGGCAGCCGGTAGGCCCAGATCGCGATGGTCAGGACGAAGGCGCCGGCCATCCCCGCGCAGATCCAGACCAGGGCCTGGTACTGCTCGGGCTTGACCACGTTGGGGCCGATGATCAGGCCCAGGCCCACCATCGAGGCCAGGGCGAAGACGTCGAGCAGGTTCAAGAAGAGCATCGTCCCGAGGGCCTCGAGGAAGCCGATGCCCGCCCGCCGTGAGATGAAGAGGGCCACCCCACCGGCGCCCGCGTTGTAGTTGACGACGTTCAGGAAGTAGGAGGTGCCCTTGGCGACCAGGAAGTCGCGGTAGCGCATGCCCTTGAAGAAGCACCCGTAGATGGTCCTCAAGCAGAGGCAGTCCGCCAGCCAGACGCAGAGGGTCCCGATCACGGCGACCGCCGCCACCGCGAGGGGGTCGACCACCCCAAGGGTCGCCACGAATCGCCTGAAGTCGGTCGTCAGCCCGAGGTAGGCCAGGATCGCCAGGGTGAGGATCCATGGCAGCAAGCGCTTGAGGGTCTGGCGCATTGCTCGCGAAGGTGCCCCGATAAGGCCCTCGGGTCAAACTCAGCCCGCCTCCGCCAGCAGGTGCTTGCAGAGGCGCTTGCACATGGCCATCAAGGTCGCCACCACGGGCGTCCCGAGGGCTTCGGGGAAGATGGAGGCGTCGGCCACGTAGAGGCCCTTGATCTCGGTCTCGAGGTTCTGGTCCACGACGGCGCCGATTCGGCAGCCGCCTCCGGGGTGGGCTCCGCGAATGGGCCCGCGGACGATGCTCTTCGGGGTGCACCCGGCCGCAGCGAGGACCTCTCGGCAGACCTGCTCGCCCTTGTCGAGCTTCCCGAGGTCCGCCTCGGTCAGGGGCTTGGAGAAGCTCCCGTCGGGGAAGATCGCGCCGGCCATGTCGTCTTTTACCTTCACCATGATGCTCATGATCTGCGGGTACTTGAGCACCTGGAGGGTCTTCAGCGGCGCAACCATTCCCGTCTGCATGATGTACAGCAGCCAGGGGTCGACGATGGGCGAGACCATGAAGGAGTCGGACTCGTAGAACTCCCACGAGCCGACACACATGGGCGGGTTGAAGTTGGTGCCGGCGTAGGACTCGGGGCCCTTGTAGACCCCGCTGACGAGGATCAGCGGGTCGATGAAGATGCCCTTGCCGGCCGACTCGACGCCGCTGCGGCGGAGGATTGGCGCCGAGGCGATGCCGCCGGCGGCCAGGATCACGAGGGGTGCGCGGAGCTCGTCACCGCTGCTGGTGAGCACGCCGGTGGCGCGGCCGTTGCGGTGCGTGACGCTCTCCGCGGCGACGGGCCAGAGGAGCGACGCGCCGTGCGCGACAGCGTCGTCGAGATGCTCGCGCGCGGTCCACTTCGCCCCCGTCGGGCAGCCCATCATGCAGTCCGAGCAGCCGACGCGGCACCTCGGGGGGTCGATGAACTTGTCGAAGATCTCCCACTTGAAGCCCGCCTTCTCCGCGGCCCGCATCATCAGCGTGCAGGAGCCGCGGAGGAGCTGGTCGGGGGGCTTTTGCACCCTGCACTCCCGACGGACCTCGTCCACCTCCGAGGAGAGGTCGATGCCGAGCTTCTCCTTGATGAAGGGGGCGGGCTCCTTGAAGGTCCCGCAGTAGAGCATGGAGGTGCCGCCGGTGGTGATGGCGCGCACGCAGCTCAGGCCCTCCTTCGAGAAGCGCAGGCCCATCCTGTCGGCCATGAGCGCGGCGCCGAGGTGGGTGCCGAGGTGGCTGCGGTGGTCGCGCCCCTTCTCCACGATCACGACGTATTTGCCTGCGCGGGCGAGCTCGCGGGCGACGGTCGCTCCGCCGGGCCCTGAGCCGATCACGATGGCGTCGGCCTCGATTCTCATGTGCTCTGTCCTCCAGGCTTGGCGGCCGGGATTCTACCACGTGGAAGAAAAGCGGTCGTTGGCGACGTTATGGGGAGCGCCAGCTGGTGGCACTTTGCCCGAACGTTGTTACCATGCCGCGCCAACAAGGCGCTTCGCTGGCGAGACGCCCCGCGGCAGCGGTGTTTCGGCGACGAGACGCCTGCCCCGCCAACACGGCAGGAGGTGCAGATTGAGCAGCGCCGACCCACGAACGACACCCGACGAGCTCGCCTGGCTGTCGCCCCACGAGATGGAGATCCGCTGGGCCGACGGGCACCAGAGCCGCTACCTCCTGGACTTCCTGCGCCTGAACTGCCCCTGCGCGGAGTGCCAGGGGCACAGCCTCCAATTCTTCCAGCCTCTCCCGGAGAAGCGTGTCCGCGAGCCCAAAGAGTCGGCGCCCCCGGCGAGGGTACGGCCCATCGGAAGCTACGCCTTCGGCATAACCTTCAGCGACGGGCACAAGACGGGCATCTTCTCGTACCGCTTCCTACGGGCCTTCTGCCCTTGCGCGGAGTGTCGTAGCGCCGCGGAGTCCGAGAAGGGTGGCGAAGACTAGGCGCAGCTTCCTCCTGGCCGCGGTCCTCCTCGCGACAGTGGCTTGTTCCGGGCGCGGCGGCGCGGTCTGGGAGGCACCCTCGCCCGAGCCGCCCGCCGACCGGGGCCGGGAGCTTCCGGCGATCACGCCCGCGGATGCAGCCCCGGGGGAGAGCGAGCCCCCGGACTCCACGGCGGACAGCACGCCGCCGCCTGTCGACTCGGCCGGCGGGAGGGACTCGGTGGACGCCGGGGAGCCGGCCTCCGCCCGATGCCGGGACGGGCTCCCGGCGCGCTACGAGTACTGCCTGGAGTCTCACGGAGAGAGCATCCCGATGACAGAGGAGATAGCCTCCCTCGACGCAGGGGATGTCGACGGCGACGGCCTCGCAGACCTCGCGGTGGCGCTGGCGGCGAAGAAGCGCGTCCAGATCCTCTGGGGTGCTCCGCCGACGCCCTACCACACGGTCATGCTCGAAGAGGCGATGGCCGACGAGGCGGAGCCATACCGGGCACAGCTCCTCGACGTCGACGGCGACGGCGCCCTCGACCTCCTGGCGACGGGCGTCACCTACACGGCCTTGCTGCTCCGTGGAGACGGCGAGGGGCTCTTCGAGCCCTTCGAAGAGGACACCCTGCCCGACTCCTACTACATGCGAACCTGGCGTTGGGCCGCCGCCGGAGACCTGGACGGCGACGGCCACAGAGACCTCTACGGCTTCCGCGACTCCTACCCCGGCTCCGGGCGCGGCAACGCCGTGGTGGCCTACGGCATCGAGGGAGGCCGCTTCGAGCACACGACCCTGCTCGGTGAAGCCCGGGAGGCTCTCTTCAGCGATCTCGACGGCGACGGCGACCTCGACCTGATCCTCGAGGCCCGGGAAGGCTCCGCCATGCTGGTGGCCTGGCAGGTCCCCGGAGAAGGAGCGCGGCCGGTCTTCGAGGAGGTCGAGGGGCCGGCGGGGAGCTCCGGCAAGCCCGTGATGTGGCAGCCGGCGACGCGCCGCCCCGCGAGGGTGCTGGCGAGCGGGCGGGACGTGCTCCTCGAGGTCTCCATCGCCGCGCCCGACGGGGTCGTGGGCGTGCGGACGCTGGCCACGACCGGCACTCTCGGCGTGCGGCCCTGGTTCGCCACGCCCCTCGACGCGGACGCTGACGGCCGCGTGGACGTCGCGGTCGCGCTCACGCGGAGCTCGGCCTTCGCCGTGCTCTTGTCGCGGGGGGAGCAGCCGGCCCAGACCGTGCTCTACGGTGACGCCGGCCCGACCCGCGACGTGGTGTTGGTCGACGACCTCGACGGGGACGGGCGCCCCGAGGGGCTGTTCTACAGCGGGGTGGAGAAGGCCTTGAGGCTGGTGCCCCTCGACCCGCCGTCGCTGGCGCGCTCACACGTGGCCTGGGTGGAGAGCGACATCAGCGCCGACCAGGTGATGGCCGGGGACCTCGACGGGGACGGCCGCGCCGATCTCGTGGGCGTCGAGGCGGGCGCCGCCGCGCAGGTCCTCTACTCGACACCGCCAGGCCGGCCGAGCCGCGGCGAGGAGCTCGAGCTCGACGGGGTGGAGGCCTCGGGGCTGAGCGTCGGCGACCTCGACGGGGACGGCCGGGCCGAGATCGTGGCCGCCGGTACGGGCCGCCTCGCCGTGTTGTCCCTGCCGCCCGGAGAGGCGCCCCAGGTGCGGAGGTACTCGCTGAAGCACGGCGTCTACGCCGTCGCTGTCGCGAGCGACCCGGAGGCGACGGGCGACGGCCTGCCCGACCTCTTCGTCACCGACAGCGCCAGGGTCGTCCACCTCTACGCGGGCGACGGCGCCCTCGGCTTCGAGCCTGTCTGGTCGGGAGAGCACGGGGGAGGGAGAGAGGCCTCGGTCCGAGCGGCCGACCTCGACGGGAGCGGGCACGCCGGCTGCGTAGTCTTCGGCGACTACCCGGACACCCTGACCAAGGCCTTCTTCAATCCCGGCGGCGAGCCCGCGGCTGTGCCGGAGCAGGTCTCCATCACGACCCGCCACGTGGAGCTCGGCGACGTCAACGGTGACGGCCGGGTGGACGTCGTGGGCGGAGCCGGCGGCGGGCACGCGGTGGTCGGCTTCTCGTCGGCCAAGGGCCGCTTCCGGGTGATCGAGCGCGACGGCGACCCGAACGACGCCCAGAACGGCCTCGCGGTCGTCGACCTCGACGGGGACGGCACGGCCGAGATCGTGGTCCCCGAGCACGGCGACCTCGTCGTGCTCAAGGCCAGCTACGACGCGGCCCTCGACGTCGCCTCGGCGCTGCGGGTCGTGCAGCGCGTCACGAAGCCCGGGCGCCAGCGCCGCCTCGTGCCTGCCGACATCGACGGCGACGGGGTCAAGGACCTGTGGTCGGTGCGTACCAGCACGCTGGTGCACGCGGTGATGAGCAAGCCGTAGTGGGGCTCAGCGCCGAATCGAGAAGCCCTGCTCCCCACCGACCGGGTCCAGCTCTCGCTCCTCGACGGCGTCCACGCGCGCGAAGGTCGGCCCCTCGCGCGACCAGACGAGGACCGCGTGGACGGCGTCCGGATGACCCTGCACCTCCGCCTCCACGTGACCCTCGAAGGTGTTGCGCACCCAGCCGGTGACGCCGTGGCTCCGGGCCTCGCGCTGCATGCTCGCGCGGAAGAAGACGCCCTGTACCCGCCCGCGGATCAGGAGGTGGACCCTTCGTCGGGGTGGGCTCTTGTCGTTCTCCACGGCTTGCTCCCGGGCTCGGCTCGGCGGACGGAGGCGTCAGGTCCCTCACGGTTGGGGATCCTCTCCGCTCCAGGAGGCGTTCGCAACTCCCTTCTCGCCGCCTCTCCACTTGCGCCGCCGCCCTCCTTCGGTATAGGTTGGGCCACCGAATGCGCATCCAGGAGACCTCTGCTTGGCTACTCCCGACAGCCCCGGCACGGCGCGCCCGCGGTGGATCATGCCGCTCGTGGTCGCCGGCCTCGTTGTGTTGGCATTCCTCGTCGGGCGTTCGCGGGGCGCCCAGGAAGATGCCCCGCCAAAGGCGCCGGTCGTCGCCGAGGCGCCGGCCTCCACCCCCGCAGAGCCCGCGCCCGAGCCTGCGCCCGAGCCGGAGCCGGCGCCCGAGCCGGACGTGACGGCTGACGCGGAGCCCGACACCACCGAGGCCGAGGTGGAGGACACAGCGGTGGAGCCTCCGCCGGAGCCCTACATCATCGTCGCCGTGCCGACCGCCACCATCTTCGCAGGCGAGGAGCAGCTCGGGACCACGCCCCACGCGATCCTCCCCGAGGAGGTGACCTTCCCGCTGAGCCTCGAGCTCCGGGCCGAGGGCTACATCACGGCCGCGGTCGTGCTGAACACCGACAGCCCGCACAAGATAGACGTCAAGCTCGAGAAGCCGGCTCCGCCGGCGCCCCCCACCCGCCGCACGTCGCGGAGGACGAAGCCGAGGAGAGCCGAGGACCGCGTCATCGCGGGCGAAGCGGAGCTGCGCAAGGCGGTGTCGAACATCTTCAAGAAGAAGCGGGGAGCCTTCGAGGCCTGCTACACGAAGGCCCTGCAGCGCAACCCGGGGGCCGGCGGCAGGGTCGTGGTGCAGTTCACGCTGAGCAAGAGAGGCAAGGTCGTCGACGCCTGGGTCACTCAGAACGACACCTACGATCCCCTCCTCGCCGACTGCGTGACGGCCAAGGTCAGCAGGTGGCGCTTCCCGCGCCCCACCGTGGGCGAGCTGACCTTCTCGTACCCGATAGTGCTGCGGAAGCCGAAGACCTGAGCAAAGAGCGAGGCCCGCCGTGTGTACGCTCATCGTGGCGACCCGGGTCTGGTCCGAGGTGCCGCTCCTCGTCGCCGCCAACCGGGACGAGCTCGGCGAACGTCCGGCCTCGCCGCCGCGGGTGTCGCGCCGCGGCGGGATCTCGGCGCTCGCGCCTCGCGACGAGAAGGCCGGCGGGACCTGGATCGGCCTCAACGGTGCGGGCCTCTTCGCCGGCATCACCAACCGGCAGGGGGCGGCGCGGGACCCCGGCCGTCGCTCGCGCGGGTTGCTCGTGCGGGACGCCCTCGCATGCTCGTCGGTCGCCGCTGCGGCCGAGAGCGCGGCGCGCTGGCCACCGGACACGCACAACGGCTTTCACCTCGTCGTGGCGGGCGTAGACGAAGCCGAGCTGGTCTGGGGCGACGGTCTCGAGGTGCAGCGCCGCGTGCTGCCGCCGGGCATACACGTCGTGACCGAGCGCAGCTTCGGGGCGGCGCCGACCGCGCGCGAAGCTCGCTTGCGTGAGATCGCCGGCGAGCTGGCGGCCGGCCCGGCCCCCGCAGACGAGACCTTGAGGCGGATCCTGTCCGAGCACGCCGAGGAGCCCTTCGAAGGCATCTGCGTGCACCTCCCCGTGATCGGCTACGGCACGCGGAGCTCCACGGTTCTGAGGCTCGGTGGGGCGGCCGCCTACCTGCACGCCGAGGGGCCCCCTTGCCAGGCGGACTTCGAGGACTTCTCCGAGGCGGCCCGGGAGCTGCTCGCCGAAGGAGCCGCGTAGCTTCGCGCGGGCGCGAGCGTGCTCACGACGGCGCGAGGCTAGTTCCCGTCCTGAAACTCCCGTTTCAGGACGGGGGCTGTTAGCCGTTAGCTGTTAGCCGTTAGCCAGGCACCTGAGATCACTGCATTCCGGCTAACCGCTAATCGCTAACCGCTAATCGCTGCATCCTGAAACGCGAGTTTCAGGATGCACACGAGGCTACTCGCACCAGCATCAACGCGCCCGCGGCTTGCATTGAGGCCGCCGTTTTGGAGATCGTGTCGGACTCGGCCTGATCGCGGTCGAGGAGGCCAAAGCGGAGCAAGGCATGACGGCAGACCACAGGTGGCGATTCCTGGCGGCCCTCCTCGCGGCTGTCGGGCTTGCGGCCCTCGCCTCGCCGGCGGCCGAGGCGCAGATCAAGCGCGGGCCCTTCCTCCAGAAGATGAAGACCAAGAGCATGATGGTGGTCTGGGAGGGCGACCCCGTCAGCGATCCCCGCGTCCACTACGGGCAGAACGACCCCGGCGAGGGCAGCGCCGGCTGCTCCTGCGCGGGGGCGCACTGCTCCTGCGAGATCAACGGCCTCGACCCCGCCACCGAGTACGTCTACGAGGTGCGGAGCGGGTCCGAGGCGATCTCCTCCAAGGGGCGCTTCAGGACGGCGCCGACAGGGGGAGAGCGCTTCTCCTTCCTGGTCTTCGGCGACAACCGCTCGGACCACGCGTCCCACATGCTGGTCGTCCAATCCCTCGTCGAGGGGGCGGCCTTCATCATGAACACCGGCGACATGGTGAGCAGCGGGGAGGTCGAGGAGGACTGGGACAAGTTCTTCGAGATCGAGGCGCCGCTGCTCGCCAACAGCGTCATCTACCCCGCCGTCGGCAACCACGAGGAGCACGACGGCGAGGCCGAGATCTTCGAGCGGGTCTTCCACACGCCCTACGAAGAGTCGGGCTCGAGGCACGAGACCTACTACTCCTTCGACTACGCCAACGCCCACTTCGTCGTCATCGACGACTTCGTGCGCATCCGGGACTGGTACCTCTGCATCACCTACGGCCGCGGCATCGACGGCTGCCTCGACCCCGAGCAGGCCGACTGGCTCGAGCGGGACCTGGAGAACGCCGCAAGGGACGACTCGATAGACCACGTCTTCGTGTTCATGCACGAGGGCCCTTACTCCTCCAAGCCGGGGCGCACCGGCTCGGACGAGATCCGCTGGTGGCTGCCGACCTTCGCCCAGAACAAGGTGAAGATCATCTTCAGCGGCCACGACCACTACTACGAGCACGGCCTCTCCGGGAACGGCCTCCACTACGTCATCTCCGGAGGCGGCGGCGCGCCGCTCTACGAGCGCGACCCGGGCCAGGTCCTGAACACCTTGTGGCCCCACCAGGTCATCGAGGGCGCCGAGGCCCACAACTACCAGGTCGTCACCGTGGACGGCGGCTACATCAAGGTCGTCACCCACAACGTGGACACGGCGAGCGTCTTGGAGGAGTTCGAGATCGGCGAGCGCCCCGACTGCTCTACCCCCGAGGACTGCGCCTCCCAGCAGGCCGGCGCCTGCGACGGCGAGTGGGCTTGCAAGGAGAGGAAGTGCCTGTGGGAGTGCGCTCCTCCACCGGAGTGCCAGAAGCCCGAGGACTGCGGAGATCCCCCCGACGGTGCCTGCAAGGGGCGCTACGAGTGTGTCGGCGAAGGCACCTGCAGGTGGGGCTGCGATCCGGAGCCGGAGTGCATGCTCCCGGTCGACTGCGCCGACCGCGCGGCCCTCAACGACTGCCCCGGTGGGCACTACATGTGCCCCGACGAGGTCTGTGAGTGGGTCTGCCCGGCAGGCGGCGACGCGTCCGGTGGTGCAACGGAGGCCGACGCCGGAGGCTCGTCCGGGGGCGCGAGCGGCGGCGAAGGCGGAACCGGGGCCGGCGAAGAGGGAGACCCCGCGGCCGGGGCAGGCGGCGAAGGCGGAACCGAGACCGGCACGGAGGAGGGGGGCATCGAGCACACCTCGGGCGGGTGCGGAGCCTCCCGGCCCGTGACGCCACGAGCCGCCTGGCTGTTGCTCTTCACCCTGCCGTGGCTCCTGCGGCGCAGGTCGAGGGTCGGCGAAAGATGAGACCTGCGAGCATCGCCCCGAAGGGGGCTATCTGCCTCCTCTCGCTTCTCCTCGTGGCGGCCTGCGGAGGTGAGGCCGAGGGGCCGAGCATGCAGGTCTCGGACCCCATAGAC
>CAZQPP010000049.1:0-24825 GCA_964594295.1 uncultured Myxococcales bacterium
CTCGGAAGCGTGCGCATCCTGCGCGACTACATGCACGGCGTGGTGCTGCCCGAGCAGTGGGAGCAGGAGCAGTCCACCGACGGGCCGCTCCGCTGGTCCCGCGAGGGCGTCGGCGGGCAGGTGCGCTACCGCGCGCGCCTGGATTTGGAAGGCGGAGCCACCTCGACCGTCGGCGCCGGCGCCAAGGTGGTGCTCGAGGCGCCCGAGGGGAGCGATCGAATCCGCATGACCCTGCTGGCGGCGACCAGCGACAAGCCTCTGACCCCCATCCCAATGACCGAGCTGCTGTCGGCCCGGGCGAAAGATGACAGACGCGCGCGCGAGTCCCTGGCCTTCTTGAGCTATCGCGAGAAGCTGCTCGCCGGCTCATGGCGCTTCCTCACCTACTTCGGCCGGGACACCCTCCTCAGCGTGCGCCTCCTGATGGACGCCCTCGCGCCCTCGGCTGTCGAGGCCGGCCTAGGCTCCGTGCTCGAGCGGCTGAGCGACAAGGGCGAGGTGGCCCACGAGGAGGAGATCTCGGAGTGGGCGGCCTTGCAGCGAGAGAGGCACGGGCCGGCGGCCGATCCCGTCGACGCGCCGCTCCACGACTACAAGATGATCGACGACGACCTGCTCCTCGCGCCGGTCGCCGCGCACTACCTCCTGCACACGGAGCCCGGCCGGCAGCGCGCGCAGGCCTTCCTCGCGCGGCGAGCGCCCGGCGGCGCGTCATACGCGGAGCTCCTGCGCCGCAACCTCATGTTCGTTCTCGAGCGCGCCCGCCCCTTCGCCGAGGCTCCTTCGCTCGGAGCCCTGCTCAAGCTCCGCGAGGGCCTCTCGGTCGGCGAGTGGCGCGACAGCCCCGAGGGCCTTGGGGGAGGCCGCGCTCCTTACAACGTCAACGCCGTCCTCGTCCCGGCCGCCTTGCGGGCCGCCGCATCACTCTTCGAGAGCCCGCTGCTCGGTGCGCCGGCCAAAGAGGCGCAGACAGCGCGCGCCTACGCCGAGGTCTGGGACGGAGCCGACGCCTACTTCCGAGTCGAGGTGCAGGCCGAGACCGCGCGGGACCGCATCCGCACCCAGGCCGAGGCCCACGGGCTCCCACCGAACGAGGCAGCCGGCGCCGTCAAGGAGAACGTGGTGTTCCGCGCGATCGCCCTCGACGAGAGCGGCGACCCGGTCGAGGTGATGCACACCGACGGCGGCTTCCTGCTCCTCTTCGCAGACCCACCGCCTCCTCGCCTCGAGCAGATCGCGGCCCACATCCTGCGCCCGTTCCCGGCTGGCCTTCGCACCCCCGTCGGCGTCGTCGTGGCCAACGCGGCCCTGGCCTCCAACATGGAGCTCCGCCGCGTCTTCTCCGAGCGCCACTACCACGGCGCCGTCGTCTGGTCCTGGCAGCAGGCCCTGCTCGCCGCCGGCCTGAAACGCCAGCTCGCGCGCAAGGATCTCCCCGGCGAGACCCGCGACATGCTCTCGAAGGCGCAGTCCGCCCTCTGGGAGGTCATCGACGCGACCCCCGAGATGCAGACCTCCGAGCTCTGGTCCTGGACCGTCGAGGGCGGCCGCATGAAGGTAGCTCCCTTCGGCCAGTCCGGCGGCGACGTCACCGAGTCCAACGCCGCCCAGCTCTGGAGCACGGTGTATCTCGCGGTGCGGCGACCGAGGTAGGCGGCGCCATAGGAGATCTCTCGCGCGAGTCACTGCCAGGACAGCGGCCCGCCTTCGATGATGTCCTTCATCCGCAGCCCGCCGTAGCGCGCGACCAGCTCGTCGTCGAAGCGGTCCGCGGCATCGGCGATGATATCCACGGAGTTCTCGAGCTCACCTTCGTCGAGCGTGTCGGCGATGATGTCGTGCCTCAAGTAGATGTCGACGAGACCGTCTTCGCGGATCTTCGCGCCGAAGGCACCGAAGGTGTTGTCCACGTTTTGGGAGAGGAGCTGCACCATCAGCTCCTCGGAGAAGCTTGCCTTGGAGACTACGCAGGCCGAAACGCAGACGGCGGTGCGGCCGTCGGCGAAAGGCACGGCGCGTATTCGCACGAAGGCGCTGCCCCGTCGCATTGCGAAGGAGTCTCTGCCGCTCCTACGTACCTCTTCCTTCCCGAAGATCTCGAAGAGCATGTCCGCTAGGCGGTCTGACACGTTCTTCCCTTTGCGGGGGGAGAAGCCCATCGGCGCTTTCCTGTCTGGGGTGTGCAATGATGGCGTGAGCGCTGTGGTGCGTCAAAGGGAGCTTCAAAAAGACGAAGAAGGGGCAGCCCTTGCAGCAGGCATGCCCCTTCGACGTGGGTGTGCGGATCCGCGGCAAGCGGCCGCGCTCCGGAGCCTACTCCTGGGGCAGGCAGGCCGGGCCCTCTCCGTCCGTGTCGACGCAGACGCGGTTGCTGCCCTCACAGTCGAGGAGAGGAAGCCAGGAGCTCTTCGACTCGCAGAGCGAGACCGCGCCATCGTGGCAGCCGACCGTGCCGATCTCGCAGTCAGGGGCGTCCGTGGCGACAGGTGCCTCCGTGGGCGGGGAGCTGATTGACTCGCCAGGCTCGAGGGCCGCTGCCTCTGCCGCGGGCATGCAGGTGGGTGACCCCGGCTCCGTGATAACGCAGGTCTCCTCGAGCTCCGGGACTGCCCCGCAGTCGAACATGGCGACCCACATGCCGCCGGAGTCACAGGCGAGGGCGACCGCTCCGTCGCAGGCCCAGAGGGAGCGCTCAGAGCAGGGGGCGCCTTCGACTGGGGCTTCCGCTTCGGGCTCTGCGGTGGAGTGGTTGTCGTAGGCGCGAGCCGGGCACAAGAAGTCCCCCGCGCAGATACCTGCCTCCGGGCCCCGGCCGAAGCAGGGGTCGGCGGCCGCGCAGAAGCTCTCGTTGGCCTCCGCTTCGTACTGCAGGGAGACTATCACGGGCTCGTCGTTGCCCGGCACGTTGAGGTGACACTCCATCTCGATCGGCCCCACGGCAGGCGAGGTGTAGTTGACGCACGCGGTGACCGCGAAGTCTCCGGAGTAGGGGCTGAAGGCCCTTGCCCAGGTGTCGCGCAGGACGCTCCCGGCTTCCTCGGGTGAGAAGACCGCACCCCAGCCGCCCTCCGCGGGGGACGGGTTCTTGTAGGATCCGCCCCCGCAGTAGGCATCGATCAGGGCTTGATCGAAGAGGTACTCCGAGCTGTTCCCGGCGAGCCCAAGGGCGACGACCACGGGAGCCTCGGCGGGCTCGGCGATCTGCTCTTGCACCAGGGGCACGAGGCCCTTGGGGAGCATCGGGGTGTCGGTGGCGATGCCGGTGAGGAAGGCGAAGATGAAGGTGGGGGCCAGGCCGCAGGCAGGCGCCGGCAGGGTGCCGAGATCACGGGCGATCTCGCTGACCGCGGCGTCCACGTCCCTCTCCTTGACGAGGGGGAGGGTGGTGGCCTCCGCCAGGGCGGCCATGATCTCTTCCTTGTCGGAGGAGAAGCCGGTGAGGGGGGCGACCACCGCGTCGGCTTCGGTCTCCTTGTACACGTAGAGGCGGATGACGGCGCCGGAAGCGAGCAGGTGCTCGACAGACGCGGCGGTGCCGGCGACGACCGCCTTGAAGTCCTCTTCGTGCGAGCGCTCGCGCAGGCCCTGCGCGTTGTCGAGGAGGATGGCGACGTGGGGCCGGTAGAGCCCCGGCGTGGGCACGATGTGGAAGGAGAGGGGGAAGACGAGATCCCCGCTCACCCTCTCGTAGCAGACGACGCTGGCTTTCGCCTCTTCGGCCGCGGCGCCGAGGCTGACCGCGTTCTCGTTGCAGGCGTTGTCCGGGACCGAGAGCACGATGGAGGTCCTCTGAGGGGTGCTGTCGTAGTAGCGCTTCCGGACGAGGTAGCCGCTCTCGCAGGCGTTGAGCGGAGCCTCGGAGGTGTTCAAGGAGTCGGGCCTGACCGCGTCGTTCGGGTCCTGCGCGTCGGTCGTCTGCGTGCCGGGCGCTGCGTTGCCGGCGGACATGTCCCCCGACCCGCTGTCCGTGAAGGGCGCGGCGGGGTCTACCAGGGGGCCCAGATCGCTGGTGCAGCCATGGTTCGTGAGGGCCATGGCCAGGGTGATTATGAGTGCCAGGGTACGTGATGTCCTGTGCATGGCGTGCTCCATTCACATGGCGTGGTGTCGAGTCGGATAGCCCTCCCCGTCGCCCGAAGACGGCGGGGAGGGCTTCAGCGTCTCGGCGGGGCTAGCCCCGCGGCTCGACGCGGGCTGAGAAGTAGGTGGTGAAGCAGCGCTGCTCCGGCTCGAGGGTGGAGCTGGCCGCGATGACGAGGAAGCGGAAGTTCGTGATCTCGTTGCACTCGTAGGTGAACTCCGCATGCTCGGAGACCGCCGAGCCCTCGAAGCGGACACCGACCTCGGGGCCGGTCACGACACGGTAGGGGACGAGCCCGACCGCGGCTCCCGGACCCGCGAAGGCCGAGAACGTGAAGGTCCCGCGTTCCACGCAGCCCGACTCCACCCAGAAGGTGGTGACCGTGCTGTCGAGGTTGAGGGGCGCGAGGTGCTGGCGCTCGTGGTCCTTGTTGAGCTCGAGCACCCAGGCCTCACTGTGGGTGCGGGCCAGGCCCGTGTCACCGCTCTTGGGGCAGTCCGCCGAGACCGCGAGATCCACCCGGCCGAAGTCCTCGGGGAGGATGCACTCGACGTTGTCTACGTCGCCGGCGTCGGCCGGGATGGAGAAGGTGCAGCCGAAGGTGCCGCCGAAGATGACGCCGTTGGGCGTGTGAAGGTAGGGGAAGTAGGGGACCGAGAAGTTGCCGTCCACGGCCTCGATGCGGGAATGGTTGAAGTCCCAGAGCGCCACGTTGATGGGGCCGGTGTAGGGGGTGCCGTCGGCGTTGAAGACCGTGCCGCTCACGGTGTTGGGCTTCGTCCACACCACCGCCTCGGCGCCGGAGGCGCCCGCGTTGATGGCGGCGATGGTCGCCTCCATGTCCACGCCCTCGGCCTCGAGCCATTCCGCCCGGTCACCCTTGCCGGCGATGGCGGTGAGGAACTCGTCGACCCTGGCAGGGTAGGAACCCCCGCGCTGGACCAGCTCGAAGAGGATGAGGGCTCCGACGGCCAGGGGCTCCCGGCTGTCCATCTCGAAGAGGGTCTCCGAGTCGGGGGTGAAGGGTGTCACGCAGTCGCCGTGGATCCCGGAGGGGACGTCGCTGGCGTAGCCCTCCGCGATGGCGAGGAGGCACGCGAATTCGCCGGTCGAGAGCGTGAAGCCCACGTCGACGGGCCGCTCGGAGGCGCCGAAGAAGTCGCCCCTGCTCTGCTTGATGTCGGCGGTGGCGTCGATGCCGTGGAACTCGATCTCGCTCTTGAGGGAGCTCGGATCGATGCTCGTGGCCTCGTCATCGCCGTCGTCGAGCCCGAGAGCGCCGTGGATCTGGTCCACGCCGCCGCCGCCGCAGGCGTGACCGGGGTGGATGGACGCGAGCTCCTCGGGGCAGGTCGCTGCGGTCTGAGCGACCGCGACCTGGGCGAACCGCGGTCCGGTGACCTTGGCCTGCACGGCGACGGGCTCGCCGGGAAGCAGGACGGAACCTTCGTCGGGACCGCAGCCGATGAGGATGAAGCCCCCGGCGAGGACGGCACTCGCGAGGAAGACGTGGAAGAAGAGAGAAACGATGTGGCCGGGTTGGCCACGAGAGAACGGGCGGTAGCGCATATTCTACTCCGCGCTTTGAGGATGAAGGATCACAAGAGCAACCTCTTTGCGCATGCACCTATTCCGTAAAGCGCAAATTTGTTAAACTTTTGTTTCTCTAGTGCTGTCGCCCTCTCGGGCGGGTGGATGAAAAGCGAATAACATCAGCTGTTTGGACGTTGGATGATCGCTGCCGCGCTTGCGGATTTGCGCGCCGGGGGATGCCACCCTAAACTCTGATCCAGCCCTGCCGATGTCCCACCTACCGCCTGGTCCGACGCTCCACACCAACTTCACGAAGCGATGCACTCTAAAAAGACGCTACCCTCAAGAAACCTCCATGCGGCCGTGCTGCGGGAACTCTTTGTGGATCTGGGTTTTTGTGCGGACTCTGACTCCGTCCTCGCCGATCAGGTCGTGGAAGGCCTCAAAAGGAAGGGCCAAGACGCCCCGCACGCCTTTACGCTCGTCCGCTGGCTGTCCGGCAAGCCTGTCAGGCCGAGCCGCATGGAGTCCTTCCTGAACGGGCTCGCGGCCGCTGCGGACTCCGCGGGGCAGCAGCGAGTGCACGACGCCGCCGAGAAGCTGGGCTTCTCGGGGCCGGGGGAAAAGGGCCGCTCCAAGCCGGACAATCTGCGCGAAGTCGCCGCTAGCTTGGTGCTGCGAGGCATCTCATTGCGGTATCGCCGCGAGCCGGACGGCGTCTTGACGATGAAGCTGCCCGAGATAGACGCGGAAGTCCCGCTGTGCAGCGACGAGGCGGAGTCGTCGCGCCACCCGGTCTCTCTCGTGGTCCGTGACGGGAGCCGCCTGATACGCGGAGCGGACCTGGCGCGGGACGCGCTCCTTGGCGCCCTTGGCTGGCCGCTCCGCCCGGGCCTGCTGGAGGGAGACAGGGATCTCGTGCGGGTGTTGAGGCGAGGCACCGATAGTCGCGTGGTTCACATCCGGGAGTCATCCACTGGCGCATCTCGCCTTGCGCTTCGGATCGCCTTCACACACCTCGCCCGCGAGTTTGCGAGGCGCCGCGGACCAATCCCCTTGCTCCTGTCAGGCGAAGACCCCGGCGATGGAGGTCGCTCGCCGTTGTCGGCATGGCTCTCCGATACGTGCCCGCCGGACACGGACAGCATCCTGGCTCTCGGGGCCCTCGACGCCGCGGTGGTCCTGATGAGCAACACTGGTGACGAGCACCCGGCCGCGTTGAGGCTCGTCGAGGACCTCCGGCGCGCGGGAGCGCGTTTGGTCCTCGGCTGGGAAGGGCCGCAGTGGCGCGACTCGGAGATTGCGGGGCCCGACGAGAGCTCGGTCACCGTCGGGACCCTCACCGACGCAGGAGTGATCGAGCTCATCGCGGCGCGGGACCTTGGCCTCGAGCGCGGCGAGCTGTGGCGCCGGATCTCCAAGGACGACTGGAGCCGCAAGCTCAGGATACCCGCGGTGCTGGACCGCTTCTGCGAAGCCACCGGCGACGGGAGCATCCTGTCGCCCGACCTCGCGCAGGCAGTTCAGGGTCTGTGGCCGGAACATGCTCCCCGCCACCCTCCTCTGGACCCGACGGAGTTTGCGCGCGAATGGGTCTCCGCGGACGATCTCGCTTGCGCCTGGGAGCGGCTGGCGCGCCAGGGGGGGCGGCTCATAGATTGGATCGACGAGCACCTCAGCCCGGAGGACGAGGAGATTCTCAAGGCCGCGTAGCTCTTTCCCGCGTTCTCCAAGGAGCAGGCGTGGGGAGCTGCTCTGGTCAGGGGTGCTCGGCTCGCCGGCCGTCTTGACCCCTCTTCCCCCACTCTAGTACGAGGCCCCGATGCGTGCCGTAATCCTCGCCGCGGGGAAGGGGAACCGCCTTCGCCCGCTCACCGACACCAGCCACAAGTGCCTCATCGAGGTAGGTGGGCGCTCGATCGCCTACCGCTACCTCGACGACCTCGCGCGCCTCGGCGTGGAGAAGGCCACCGTCGTCCTCGGGCACCTCGCCGAGACGGTGCTGGCTCACTTGGAGGAGTGGAGCGGGCCCGTCGAGGTCTCCTTCCTGCTCAACTCGGAGTACGAGCGGGGGAGCGTGCTGTCTGTGGCGATAGGCTCCAAGGCCTTCGACGGGGACGTCGTGATGATGGACTGCGACGTCATCTACCACCCCGACCTCATGGATCGGCTGCTCGGCTCGGAGAATTAGAGCTGCAACCTGATCGACACGGACTACGAGCCGACCGCAGAGAGCTGCCTCGTGATCGCGAAGGAGGGGCGCGTGGTGGCCAACGATCGAAAGGTCACCGTTCCCCACGACGAGCTCGGGGAGGGCCTTGGGCTGCTGAAGCTGTCGGCGGCGGCGGCGGGGCGCTTCAAGGAGATCCTCGAAGGCTTCGTCGAGCGCGGGGACGTGGACGTCGAGTACGAGCACGCCCTCGAGGTGCTCCTCAAGGAGCACGTGGTGGGCTACGAGCGCGTAGGTGGGCTGCCCTGGACGGAGATAGACTTCGCGGAGGACATCGAGGTTGCCCGGGACGTGACCCTGCCAGCCATCGAGAGGTCTCTGGCCGCTCGTTCGGCCGGCTGAGCGATGGCGCCGGCGCCCGGGGCCGCCCGGGAAGAGGAGCTCGTACACCTCGCGCTGACGGACGCCGAGGGAAGCATAGAGGTCCACCCCGAGCTCTACGCCCTCGCCAACGACGGCGCGGAGATCCGGCCGCTGCTGCTCGACGAGTGTGTCCCGGTGCCGGAGGGGAGCGACTTCTTCTCCATGCCGGGGCGCACCCCCCTCGGTTGGGACGTGAGCGCGGGGAGGGCGGTGCCGGTTCGCAGCACCACGGACGGCGAGGTGGCGGTCGCGTTGGCGGCCTTCCTCGCCCCGGCCTGGGTACGCCTCATGCACCCGGCCACGGAGCGAGCCTCCTCGGCACCCTCGCTGCCGCTCTACGCCTACTGTGCGGTGGGCGCGGCCCCCGACGGCACGCCCGTCGCGCCGGCCATCCGGGTCGACCCGGATCCGCGCCAGGACCCACCACGTTTCGACCTGGTCCGCATCCGGGCCGGCGTTGAAGATCGCCTCGAGGCGCTGCCCGACAACCGCCTCGTGGAGCACCTCACGCGCTGCGCCCTCGAGTACGGCTGCCGCGCAGCCCAGAACTACTTCCTGGGCCGCTGGGAAGCCCCGCTGCCCATCGCCCGCAGCTGCAACGCCCGGTGCACCGGCTGCATCAGCCTGCAGACCGAGGGCGAGAAGGTCGCGAGCCACGATCGCATCGGCTTCGACGCGAGCCCGGAGGAGGTCGCCGAGCTGGCCCTGGACCACATCGCCCGTGTGCCCACCGGCGTGGTCTCCTTCGGCCAGGGCTGCGAGGGAGAACCCCTCATGGCGGCCGACCTCGCAGCCGCGGCCGTACGCCTCATCCGGTCGGAGACGGCGGCGGGCACGGTAAACTTCAACACGAACGGCTCCCTGCCCGCGGCGGTCGCGCGCCTCGCCGAGGCGGGCCTCGACTCGATCCGCGTCTCCATGAACAGCGCCCGCGGAGAGCTCTACCGCCGCTACCATCGCCCGGCCGACTACACCTTCGTAGACGTGCTGCGCTCCCTCGAGCTTGCCCACGAGGCCGGCCTCTTCGTCTCGCTCAACTACCTGGTCTTCCCGGGCATCACCGACGTCGCGGAGGAGCTCGAGGCCCTCGTCGCCGTACACCGGCGCGCGCCTCTCCAGATGATCCAGTGGCGCAACCTCAACATAGACCCGGACGAGTACCTCGCCACGATGGAGGACGTGCCGCGCTCCGCGCCCATGGGGCTCGACCGCTTCATCGACGCGGCGGAGGAGGCGATGCCGGGCCTTCTGAGCGGCTACTTCAACCCCGCGCTCACCTGAGGCCCGTCGGGGAGAGCCGCCCTCGCGCCGTGGCTGGCGGTCCGGCCGAACGCTGCTAGACTACCTCTGGCCAATGTCCTCCTTCCCTCATCACACCCCCCAGCCCTCGCTCGGAGTCGAGCGCTCCATCGACGGCTTCGTGAAGATCCTGCAGCTCGAGGGCCTCATCGACGCCGATCGGGCCGAGAACATCAGCCTGCGCTCGGGGAGCATCGTCGAGCAGATGAGGCGCGAGGGGGGCAAGAGCGCCGGGCGGTGGGGCTACCAGGAGCTCGACCCCGCCGAGGTCATCGCGCGCATGGCCTTCGACGACGACAACGGCGATCCCATCGACGAGGATCGCATCTGCGAGATCTTCGCGCGCCACGCCGGCTACCCCTACATCAAGCTCGACCCGCTCAAGCTCGACTCGAAGCTGGTAACCGAGTCGCTGACGCTGCCCTTCGCGAGGCGGCACACGGTCCTGCCCCTCGGCGTGAAGAACGATCGCCTCATCGTCGCCACGGACAACCCATACGACGTCAGCACCCTCGACCAGATCCGGGCTATCTCCGGCCGCGAGATCGAGGTGCGGGTCTCCACCCGCGGCGACATCCAGAAGATCCTGCGCGACATCTTCGGGTTCCGCTCGAGCGTCTCGCGCGCGGCGCGCCAGTTCGAGGCCGCGCCCGACCTTCAGAACCTCGAGGCCTTCGTCCGGCTCAAGAGCGGAGAGGAGATCGAGGCCAGCGACACCCACGTCGTCAACGCCGTCGAGTACCTGCTGCGCTACGCCTTCGAGCAGCGGGCCAGTGACATCCACATCGAGCCCCACCGCACCGAGACCGTCGTCCGCATGCGCATCGACGGAGTGCTGCACGCCGTCTACCGGGTGCCGCCGCAGGTGCACCCGCCCATCGTGTCGCGCATCAAGTCCATGGGCCGGCTCGACATCGCCGAGAAGAGGCGCGCCCAGGACGGCCGCATCAAGACCGCGCACAAGGGCCGCGAGGTCGAGCTCCGCATCAGCACGCTGCCGGTGGCCTTCGGCGAGAAGGTGGTCATCCGCATCCTCGACCCGCAGGTCCTGCTCCGCGACCTGGGCGAGATAGGCTTCTTCCCGAAGCAGATAGAGATCTTCAGGAGCTTCATCTACCGCCCCAACGGCCTGATCCTGGTCACGGGGCCCACCGGCAGCGGCAAGACCACCACGCTCTACAGCGGGCTCAAGGAGATCGCAGGCCCCGAGGTCAACGTGACCACCGTCGAGGATCCTATCGAGATGGTCGTCGACGTCTTCAACCAGGTCGCGGCCAACGCCCGGGTCGACCTCGACTTCGCCGGCGCCCTGCGCACGATCCTGAGGCAGGACCCGGACGTGCTCATGGTGGGGGAGATTCGGGACGGAGAGACCGCGCGCATGGCGGTCCAGGCGGCGCTGACCGGTCACCTGGTGCTCTCGACCGTCCACACGAACGACGCCGCCGGCGGCATCACGCGCCTCCAAGACCTCGGCGTGCCCAACTACCTGCTCTCCTCCACCCTCCTCGGTCTCGTGGCCCAACGCCTCGTGCGCCGGAACTGCCCCAAGTGCAAGTCCCGTGCGTACCTGACCTCGGTCCAGTGCCGCGAGCTCGGTATCCCGCTGAAGGGCGGATCGCCCCCGAAGCTCGTGATCTACGAGGGCAACGGCTGCGCGAACTGCCGGGAGACGGGCTATCGCGGGCGCACCGCTGTGCTCGAGGTACTCCCGGTGAGCGCCACCCTGCGCGAGCAGATCGCTTCGGGCCTTCCCCTCCAGGACCTGCGCCGCACGGCGGTGGCGGAGGGCATGATGACCTTGAGGGAGGCCGCCATCAAGAAGATGGCCCAGGGCGAGACCACCTTCGACGAGGTCCTGCGCGTGACCGCGAGCGGGGAGGGCGTCTGAGCGGCGCCTACTCCTGCGCGACGGGCACCCAGCGTACGCTCGCGAGCGCGGTCAGGCCCGGGAGCGGGTAACCCGCGAGGTCCTGCACCTGGTTGGAGCTCAGGTTGTGGAGGTCCAGCGCGGCGCGAAGCTCGCCGTCCAAGACCTCGGTCCACACTCCGGCACCCAGGATCACCCTGGCGGGGACCTCGACCAGGTTCGCGGGGTCGAGCACGCTGCCGCTCAGGTGCTCCACCTCGAAGGAGGCGCCCAGCTCGGAGAAGACCCAGATCCCACGGCCGTAGATCTCGGCCCGCGCGAAGGTCTTCCACTCGGGCCTCTTGGGCAGGCTCTTGCCGCGACGCGCGCGCACCTCGCTCCGGTCCTCGCTGTGCATCCACGTGAGGCTGCCGCGGAGGCGAAGCAGGCGCAGCACGTCCGCGTAGGCGCCCAGCTCCGCCCCGGCGATGTGTGCCGCTCCAAGGTTCTGGGCCACGGCCGTCCCCTGGGCGTTCTGCACCATCTCGATCAGCCGGTCCATGCTCTGCCAGAAGAGGTTCCCCTCGAGCGAGAGGTGGTTGCCGCGCGGGAGCCACGTGGCCGAGTGCACGAAGCCCAGGTCGGCGGTCATGCCCTCCTCGGGCTCAAGGCCGGGGCTGCCGAGGATCGTGCCCGTGTTCCCGAAGAGCTCGAAGAGGCTGGGGAAGCGCACGCTCCGGGCGACGTTCAGCTTGAGCGTTGTTGAGGGCAGCGAGGCCTGGAGCAGGGCCGCGCGCCAGGTGAGCGCGCCCGACCATCCCTCGTCGCCAGTGAAGCGCGACCGTCCGGTGGCCTCGGCTTGCTCCGCGAGGCTGTTGTGGATCGACTCGTAGCGGCAGGAGAGCACGAGCTCGAGGTCCACCGGGTCCGCGCTGAGGAGCAGCTCCGCGCCGGCCGCGAGCAGTGTTCGCCGAGAGGGGCGGCCGGCCCTCGCGCCGCCGGGCTCGAAGCGCTCGTGGCGGAGGTCGGCGAGCAGCGTCGGGCGAAGCACGAAGCTCATCTCGTCGTCGAGGGGGATGGGCAGCCGCGTCACGAGCGTGGCGCCGGGCACGAGGCTGTGGTCGTCGCTCTCCCCGGAGCCCAGGCCCACCTCGCCGAGGGGGTCGCTCAGGCGCGAGCTCGACCACGACAGGAAGGGCGAGACGGCGGTCCGCAGGGGGAGGGCGGCTGGGCCGTCGAGCTCGAGACGGATCCCGAGCAGGTTCCGGGCAGACGCGAAGGATGCGCGCTCGGTGGGGTGCACGCCGAGGCCTGGGAGGCCCTGGCGGCGCCAGGTGAGCAGGTCCACGACGCGCGCTCGCGCCCACGTAGCGAGGTCGAGGCTGCCCTTTGCCAGGGCCGTCACCCGGTCGAAGGCGTTGTTGCGGCGCTCCACGCGCCGGTCGTCCTGCTCGCTGGCCGACGACAGCAGGGTGCCCTGGTCTTGCGTGAAGCCGAAGTCCCCTTGGCTGCCGAGGTAGTCCAGGGCGGCCAGCACGCTGCCTTCACGATCTCCGCTCGCGAACAGGGCGCGCGCCTTCCGCGTCCCGAAGGAGCCGCCGCCGCCCTCCACCTCGAGGCGCCGGCCGAGGTCCGCTCTCGTGTGCAGGCTCACCACGCCGCCGATGGCGCTGCGCCCGAAGGCCATGGGGGACACGCCGCGATAGACCACCACGGTGTCGAGGGGCCCGAGAGGAAGACCGGAGAGGTCGACCGGCACTCCGTCGGGGCCGTCGAGGGGCACTCCGTCCAGGTAGACGGCGACCTGCTCGGGCGTCGAGCCGCGCACTGACACCGCCGAGAAGCTCCCCAGCCCACCGAGTCGGCTGGCGCGCAGGCCCGGCTGCTCGTCGAGCACCGCCGGCAGGTCGGAGACCGCGTCCTCTTGCATGGCGCGGCGGTCGACGACCGTGCTCGGCGCGGCCTCGTCCTCGACGTAGGGGTCGGTCACCACGCGCACCGGAGCCAGCTCGATCGGCTCCTCGGCGGGCGGCTCGGCTCCTGCCACCGCGAGGAGCAGGGCCACGAGGCTGCTGCACGTGGTGCAGGACAGCGTCGCGGCGTGAGAGGGCTGGATCACTCGGCCGAGCTGAGCACCGCCACCGCCTCGAGGTCGAAGCCGCCGCTGCCGCGGGTTGGGTGGGGGTCGTAGATGGGCCTGCCGAAGCTGTCGAGCTGCTCGCCGTCGCCCACCACGTCGACGATCCGCACGAAGCGTATCTGCGTGAGATCCAGCACGCCGGCCTGCACCTCCGGGCGGGCGGCGAGCAGGCTCAGGTCGAAGGGCGTGCCGAAGCCCCGCCGGTACTTGCCCGCCAGGCCCGAGATGAGCTCGGGCTCGTGGGTGCCGTGCTCGGCCACGGGTTCGTCGCCGAGGTAGGCCGACGAGAAGCGCGCGAAGTGAGTGCCGTCGCTGCTCACCTCTACGAAGGCCAGCTCCAAGAAGGTGTCGTTGAAGCCGTTCTCGAAGACCGCGAGATCGGCGCCCGGGCCGTCCTTGATCGGAGGCTCGAAGCTCAGCACGACGCTCCCGCCGTTTCCGAGGGCGACGACGTCCTCCGGTTTGCCCGTGGCCGGACCCAGCGCGAGCTCGGGCGTGCGCCAGGTCTCGTCGACGCCGTCGCCGTAGGAGACGGGGTCGACCCAGCCGGTCGCCCACGAGCGGATCGAGGCGTCGTCCGCGGCTACCGCGGTGCTTCCCTCCTGCCCGGCCGCCGGGGCGTAGGCGGAGCGCACCGAGTAGGCGTGCGCGAACAGGGCCTCGGGGCAGGAGCCGCCGGTGGCGCGGGCGAAGACCCGCAGCTCCTCCGGGCTCGAGCCGAGGCTGACCGAGGCCTCGTCGACCCAGTCGCCGGGCCCGCCGGCGCCGGGGGCCGGAGACACCGAGGTCTGAACCTCGCCGCCCCAGGCGAGCTCGTAGCGGAGCTCGGCCCCAGCGTGCACGACCTCGAAGGTCGGCCCGTCGGGGAGAGGGCAGGGGGGTGGTGGCCCGCAGGTCACGTCATCCTCCGGGCAGCCCCCGGAGTCGCAACCAGCAGCGCTCACCGCCGAGAAAGAGAAGAAGGAAGCAGCCGCAGCCGCCAGCAACCAGTGAGTTCGCGCTCTGTTTCCGCGCATGGCCTCGCCCTCCGCAAGGTGGTGGCGTGAGTGTCGCGACGGCTTCAGTGTCCTGGCTCCCGGGTCGTCCTCCGCCGGCCCTTCCCGACGCCTCGGGGCGCCAGTGGGTCTGCCGGCTTCGTCTCCGGTTACAGTTGCGGGGGCAGCGCCGGCTTCGCACCGGCTTCCTGCTTCCGTCACGCCCGGACGGTAGCAGTCCCCGGCGGGGGGCCGCAACCGCTGCGCTGGGGTGGGCTTGGCGGGGCAATCGTTTCGCGAACGAAACGCCCCTACGCGAGGTGTTTCGCCAGCGAAACACCTTGTTGTGCTATGCCGGCTCCATGTGGAAGCTACGCCCCATCATCTGCACGGTCCTTCTCCTCTCTGCCGCGGCCGCCTGCGACTCGGGTGGCGCCGAGGTTGAGCCGGTCCCCGAGGACGACGGCTCCGGCGCTGTTGACACCTCTCAGCCGTCAAGCGCAGACCCAGGCGCTGTTGACACCGGGGCGGCAGATCCGGGGGAGAGAGACGCGGTGACGAGCGCGGACCCAGGCGAGGACCAGCTCGACGCCGGCACCCCCGACCCCGGGGCGGCGGCTGAGGACACCGGCCCCTCCGATCCGAGCGGCGCTCAGCTCCTCCGCAACCCCGGCTTCGAGGAGGGCTTGGAGGGCTGGGAAGTGCTGGCCGGCGCGCCGGAGATCAGCGCCGGCAGGCCCGGGGTCGACCCCGCCGAGGGCAGCTCCTTCCTCTACGGTGGGGACGGCGAGCCGGGAGACGCCCTCGTGCGCCAGGGGATCGACCTGATCGAGGCCGGCTTCTCGGCGGAGCAGCTCGACGCGGGCGTCATGCTTCGCGCTCGGGCCGCCCTGCGCACCTGGATCGGGCTCGAGCTCTTCGACGATCAGGCCTTCCTCAGAGTCGTCTGGCTCGACGCTGGGGGCGAGGAGCTGGGCGCCATACGAACGACGAACGCCCTCGGCCCGCGCTGGGAGCAGGCGGAGCTCGTGGCCTGGCTCCCCGCCGGCACCCGCGCCCTGAAGGTCGACTTCGAGGCTCGGCAGCGGCGGGGTCGAGAGAACGACGGCAGCGCCGACGACCTCTCCGTCGTCGTCGAGCCCGGCGAAGCTCCCTCGGACCCGGCGATCACCAAGCTGCCCATGCTTCAAGACGTCCGCCCCGACTTCATGAGCATGATCTGGGAGACCGACGGGCCGCCTGCGGTCCAGGCGATCCGCTGGGGCAAAGACGACGTGTCCGAGCATCGCCACGAGCGCATAGAGACGATCCAGATCGACCGCGAGCACTTCGTACATCGTGCGGCGATCGGCCCGCTGGATCCCGAGACCCGCTATCGCTACGAGGTGGTCGTGGGGGCCGCGAGCAGCGGCGAGCACAGCTTCCGCTCGCCTCCCCTGCCGCAGAGCCCCGTGCGTCTGGTGGTGAGCGCGGACAACCAGAGCGGCTACAAGACCTTCGAGCAGGTCGTGCCCGCAATGGCCGCGCACGACCCCGATCTTCTGCTGATGGTCGGTGACATCGTGAACCAGGGCAGCAGCCTCGAGGACTGGCACCAGGAGTGGTTCAAGCCTCTGGAGAAGAGCGGCTTCGGACAGTCGGTGCCAGTCATGTTCGCTCGCGGCAACCACGACGGTGAGCACGCCTACGCCTATGCCTACAGCACGCTGCCCGGCAACGAGTCCTGGTACGCCTTCTCCTGGGGCCGCGCGCGCGTCATCGTGCTGGACTCGGAGGTGCCCACCGAGGGTGCTCCCGAGCAGCGCGAGTGGCTGCTCGCGGAGCTCGGCGGTCCGGAGTCCGGTGCAGCCGCCTTCCGCATCGTGGCCTTCCACAAGCCTCCTTTCACGAACCTCTGGGGCCACGAGGGCTACAGCGGGGAGAGCTGGGTGCGCGAGCAATGGGTAGAGATCTTCGAGAGCCACGGAGTGGACCTCGTGCTCTGCGGCCACACCCACGGCTACCTTCGCGGAGAGCGAAACGGCGTGACCTACGCCATCGTCGGAGGCGCCGGCGGCAGCCTCGACACCTACGTGCTCGAGAGCTGGGATCTCTTCGACCTGAACCTCTCCGAGCACAACTTCAACATCATCGACATCGACGATCGCAGCCTGAGCTTCACGAGCTACTCTCTCGACGAGCGGGTGCTCGACCAGTTCGAGCTGAGCTCCGGCGCGGAGTAAGGCGCTCTCGCGTCCCTACGCGACCTCGATCACGACCTTCCCGAAGGCCTCGCGGGCCTCGAGGTGGGCCTGCGCCTCGGCCATCTTCTCGAGGGGGAAGACGCTGTCGACGACCGGCTCGAGCAGGCCCGCCGCCACGAGGTCGACCACCTCGGCGAAGTCGCCCATGGATCCCATCGTCGAGCCGAGCACGGACTGGCTCTTGTAGAAGAGCCTCCGCAGGTCGAGGGAGACCTTGTGGCCGGTGGTGGCGCCGCAGAGGACGATCCTCCCGCCCCACGCGAGTGCTCGCTGGTCGATGGCGAAGGTGTCGGCGCCCACGTGGTCGAGCACGCACTGCACGCCCTGTCGTCCGGCGGCGGCGCGCACCTCCTTGATCACGTCCTGCTCCCGGTAATTCACGGCGACGTCGGCGCCCAGCTCGGTCAGGCGCTCGACCTTCTCCGGGCTGCCCGCCGTAGCGACGACACGCGCGCCAAGGAGCTTGCACATCTGGATAGCTGCTACGCCGACCCCCGAGGCCCCGGCCTGGACCAGCACCCACTCGCCGGGCTGGACGTCGGCCCGCCGGCGCACCATCGTCCAGGCGGTCAGGAAAGTGATGGGCAGGCAGGAGGCCTCCACGAAGGAGAGGCGCTTCGGCTTCTTGACCAGGTTTCGCGCCGGCACGCAGATGTACTCAGAGGCGCCCCCGTCCCGCTGCTCGGCGAGCAGGCCGTAGGAGCGGCAGAACTGGTGCTGTCCGCTCAGACAGGCTCGGCAGCGACCACAGGAGACTCCAGGGCTCAGCACCACGGGCGAGCCGACCTCGACCCCGACGGCCACCTTGCCGGTCTGGGCCACCTCGCCGGCGACGTCGGTGCAGGGGATGAGGGGCAGCGGGAAGGTGTGGGTATCGACCCCGCGGCGCACCCACAGATCGAGGTGATTCAGAGCGGCCGCGCGGACCTTTACCAGCACCTCGTCGGCCCTGGGACGCGGCACCGGGACCTTGGAGATCTCGATGACCTCGGTGCCTCCGTGGCGGGGCACGCGTGCTGCGCGCATGGTGGAGGGGATCGCCGCCATTCCGGGCACCTGTCTTGGGCTGACCCCGATTCGACTAGGCGAGCGCCCGGTCGAGGGCCGCGGAGTAATCCGGCAGGGAGCGGGCGCCGACCAGGGTGTCTACGACCTGGCCGCCCTTGAAGACCATCACGGTCGGGATGCTCGTGACCCGGTAGCGCATGGCCACTTCCTGGTTGTTGTCGACGTCGAGCTTGCCGACCTTCACCTTCCCCTCGTACTCGCCCGAGAGGGCCTCGATTGCCGGCGCGATCATGCGGCACGGCGCGCACCATGTAGCCCAGAAGTCGACCATCACCGGGACTTCGGACTGGATGACCTCCGTCTCGAAGTTCTGGTCGGTGAAGACGATCAGGTTGTTGTCCGCCATGCTGCGCCTCGCTCACGGGTCGCCGTCGGACGACCGATGGTGGGGGGTCTGCCGGCAGCGGTGGGAAGCGACGGCCGGCGAAGCCATCCCCGACGCTGGCAGGCCGCCGGAATATAGGTGCGCTGCTCGGGTCGGTCAACGTCGGCGGCCATGGCCTCCCTGGTGTGCTCGACGAGAGCCCAAGCGGCAGGCAGCGCCTCTCCCGGAAGCCTGTGATTCGATTTCCGAACACGGGAAGGTCTTGAGCGCGGTCCGCGTTTGAGTTAAGGTTAATGCAACACGGCTGCATGGAAATGACCGGGTACATCTCAGCGATGACAGACCCCGACTCCTCGATCCACATCCTGCTCGTGGACGACTCACCCAAGGCTGCCGAGAGAGCCGAAGAGGCTCTCGGTGAAGATCTGCCGAAGGTGAAGTTCCAGGTGGTGTTCTTCGAGCACGAGCTCTCGAAGGCGCTGGACGAGGGGGGCTTCCAGCTCGTGGTGACCGAGCAGAACCTTCGCTGGGCTGACGGCGTGGACGTCATCCGCCACGTCCGGGAGGCCAAGCCCGACTGCCCGATCATCATGTTCGCCAGGCGCTACGACCAGGCCAAGGCCGTAGAGGCCTTGAAGGTGGGCGTCGAGGACTACGTGCTCAAGACCGAGATCCACAAGTCGCGCCTCGGAGGCGCGGTCAGCAAGGCCCTCGGCGCGGTCGCCAAGGGGGGCAGCCGCCAGGTGAGCACAGCCCCCTCCGCCGACGCCACGCGCCCCGACCAGCCCGCGGCTCGGCCGAGCCCTGCTCCGCCGCCGAAGGAGGCCACCGGGCCGCAGCTTCGCAGGCCGGCGTCGCTGCAGGCGAGCTTCACGCTGGACGCCCACGGGCAGATCCTCGAGGTGAACGAAGGCTTCTTGCAGCTCGTGGGCTTCACCGACAGCCGCATGGCGATGAACATGCGCCTGCGAGACCTCTTCTGCGACCCGACGGCGGGGCAGCGCGCGACTCAGCTGCCCGCCCCGGGCGAGACGCTCACGACCGAGGCCGATCTCTACAGGTTCACCGGCGACAAGCTCCGAGTGACGATGGAGACCCGTAGGCGCACCTTGTCGAGCGGGCAGCAGGTGCTCGAGGGGTCGTTGTCCAAGGCCTCCTGAGCCTCGGCCTCGCCGGCAGCGGGAGGCTTCAGCTCCCGTCGAGCCCGTAGTAACGCAACCAGCGGTACACCTGCTGCCGGTGCCTGCCGAACTGGCGGGCCACGGCGGCGATGTTCCCGTCGTGCACGCGGAGCGCCTCGACGACCTCTTCTTTGGGCGGGCGGGCCTGGGTGCCGGGGAGCACCTGCCCCGGTGGCATGGTGTGGTTGCCGTCCGCGGGCATCAACGCCGCCATGCTCGCTGCCGGAGTCGATCGCTGCAAGAGCGAGCGCTCGATGTGAGCGGGCAGGTCCCGGCGCCCGAAAGGCGGCTGTCGTTTCATCATCCCAATGCCCCTGACGACCTGGCGGACCTCCCGGACGTTGTAGGGCCAGGAGTAGAGGACCATCACCTCGGCCCCGTCCGCGCTCCAGAGCAGCTCTTCCGGGTCGAAGGGATCGAGCACCTCCCTGGCGAAGAGCCTGGCGAGGGGCAGGATGTCCTCGCGCCGCTCCCTCAGCGGCGGCACCAGCACCCGCCACTCGGAGAGGCGCGCGAAGAGGTCGGCACGGAAACGCCCCTCGGCCACTGCGACGTCGAGGTCCACGTTGGTGGCGGCGAGCACACGAGCGTTGACCGTGAGGGCCCGGGCGCTGCCGACCGGCATGATCTCCTTCTCTTCGATGGCGCGTAGCAGCCGCGCCTGCACCGTCGGGCTGAGGTCACCCACCTCGTCCAAGAAGAGGGTGCCGCTGTCGGCCTCGCGGAAGAGCCCCGGTCGGGCTTTGGAGGCCCCCGTGAAGGCCCCCGCCTCGTGCCCGAAGAGGGTGGCCTCCGCCAGCGACTCGGGGATGGCCGCGCAGTTGACCGCCACGAAGGGCCCCGAGAGGCTGCTCAGCTCGTGCACGTGCTTGGCGAGCAGGCCCTTGCCGGTCCCCGTCTCCCCCTCTATGAGCATGGACAGGTTCGACGGAGCGCCGTAGGAGGCGCGGGCGAGGGCGAGGCGAAAGGAAGGGGCGTCGCCGATCATCTCCTCGGTCGGCTCCGCCGCGTTCTCGACGTCGGTGAGCTCGTGGGTCACCACCAGGATGGTCTTCCCGAGCCTGATCACGTCTCCCTCACGCAAGTGGGCGGCAGGCACTCGCTTTCGGTTGACGAAGGTCCCGTTCGTGCTCTTCAGGTCCTCGACGAAGAGGCGGTCCGCCTCCGTGTGCTCGAGGCGGAGGTGGGTGCGGCTGAGCTGCGGATCGGCGACGGAGATGCCACCGTCGACGCTGCGTCCGACCGACACCGCGGCCGGCACTCGAAGCAGCCGGCCCGACATGTCGGCCGCCGGCGACTGCACGACCCTGAGGGTGAAGGGCCGCATGTCGCCCTTGCCCAGCACCCCGGTCGACTCCACCTGCTCCTGCTCGGTTCGCGCTGTGTCGGCCGTTCTGCCTGAGGGGTGGCCCATTCGAGGTCTCCGACTGTGAGCCGCGACCTTAACACGTAACAGCAGTGCGTAACAGTGTTGCGCTTCCGCGTCCTCTGGCACACGGCGAGCCGAGCTGCGCCTCTATGTTGCGGACATCACGCGTGAATCGATGAATTGTTGATTCCGCTTGTCCACAGATCCTGTCACAGTGTGGCGTGACACTGTTACGGCTCGGCCTCCAATAGCGTGGTGCCCGTTTTGCTCGTGTCGTTCCCGCTCGAGGTAGAAGTCGCCTGATTCCAGGGCATTGCGGGGGCGTCGGCTCAGGGCGGCCTTTCCCTCGTCTGCCTGGCATGTGCTTTGCACGAAAAGGGCTCGCGATGCCCAGGACCAATACAAACCCGAGCTTCAACCTCGCAGGGGCCGCCTCCCGGAAGAGCTTCGCAAGTAGGAGCGACCAGATCGTGCGGGCTCTCGCCACCAGCTGGCGGCGAGGGATCCGGCGCGCGCTGATCGCCGTGGGTCTGCTCCTCCTGGCCCGATGCGCTACCACCGGCCCCGTGATGGGGAAGCTCAGCAGCTCAGCCTGCACACCGCCTCTCGCGCATGCCGTCGCCCCGGCGCCGGACCGTGGCGAGAGGCGGTGTCTCTTCTTGGACAACGACCGCTGCAATCGGGAGGCTGCCGCGTACCTGGCATTGCATCGCGCTCCCTGAACGGTCGACTGCGGAGCGGGTCACGTCTTCTCCCCACCTGCGAACGCGCCAGCGATGGTGCTATGCTCCGGCCTCCCCTCCTACAGGCCGGAGCTTTGAATGTCCCAGAACATAGTGGAGGCGCTGCGTCGCCGGATCGACGCCATCCACCGACAATACGAGGGTCACTTCGCGGGACAGCCGCGCATCACGCGCGATCCCGCGCTCCTCGACGCCATGGTCGCGGAGCTCGCTGAGGTCGCGGGAGAGGCCAAGGCCCTCGAGGGAGCTGAAGACATCGCCGAGGCGGCCGAGAAGAACCGCGAGCTCTACGAGAGCGAGGCGAGCCTCATCCGGGAGGCCCAAGAGCTCGGGCCGGATGCCTACCTCGCCAACGAGATCGCCTCCTGGGCAAACCTCTGCTTCTCGCGTTACCGCCGCCACTTCGCCGGCAAGTCGCGGGCCACCAGGGACATGGAGCTCCTGTCAGAGATGAAGGCCGAGGTCGAACGCCTCGCCGGCGAGCTCCAGCCCTTGCTGCCGAAGCTCGAAGGGGGGAGCCACGACTGGGTGAAAGACGCCCTCGCGAGACACGCCGAGCTCTTCGAGACCGAGCTCGAGGCCATCCGGGAGGCCAGGGCAGGGGGTGACCTCGACCAGAGGGCGAGCAACCTCGCCAGCGCAGCCAACGCCCAGTTCCAGCTCTACGGCGACCACTTTGCGGGTCGCGAGAGGGTGTCGAGGCGTCCGGCGCTGCTGCAGCGAATGATCCGGAGCCTCGAGGAGATCGGCTCCCAGATGCGCGGCCTGGCGGACGAGGGGCTCGAGGGCGATCCAAACGCGAACAACATCAACGTCGTCGACGGGAGGCTCGCGGCCTTCAGAGATGAGCTCGAGCAGGTTCGAAACGCCAAGCACGACACGCCGCCGCGCGAGATCGTGGGCGCCCTCGCGAACGCTGCCAACGCCGTCTTCGAGGAGTACCGGGAGCACTTCGCCGGGCGGGATCGTTCGACCCGCGACCCGGATCTGCTGAGCCGCTGCTGCGACGAGCTGCACGACATCGCCCGCCAGATGTCCGACCTGCGCAGCATCATCGAGGACGCGAGCCTCGACCGGAACCTCAACGTCGTGTTGGACAACCTGCGGCTCTACGAGGGTGAGCACGAGAGGGCGCTGGAGGTCAGGAGTCAGTAACGGGGAAACGCTCGCGTTTCCCCGCCCGGTAGGATCGCAGCGCTTGCGGTGCGATGGCCCCCGTCCGCCAACCGCTAACGGCTAGCGGCTAGCGGCTAGCGGCTCCTGCCCGGAAACGGCAGTTCCCCGGGCGGGGACTAATCCAGCATCCCCGGGATGCGCGCGGTGACCTTCTCCTTGATGTCCTCGGAGACCGGCTTGCGCCCGAACCAGATGAGCTGCATGGCGCGCTGAAGCTTGCGGTTGGTGTGGACCTTGCCCCCCTTGCCCTTGAAGATGAGCTGGGTCTTGCCGCCGGGAAGCCACAAGAAGACCGCCTCGTCGCCGTCATCCAGATCGCCCACGAACTGAGCCATCAGCGCCGCGACGGTCTCGTCGGGCTTGTAGTGGCGCGCCAGGTTGTCCTTGACCGAGGCGCGCATGTCGTCGGGGCCGACGCCGCGCACCATGTGCATCACGAAGGCCTTGGCCACGTCGGCCGTGATGAGCGCCTTGTAGAAGCCCCTGTCCGAGGCCAGCTCTTTCGCGCTCTTGCCCTTGTAGGCTGCCAGCGCACCCTTGAGGGCGGCGGAGTCCACGTAGAGGGCCCCCGCGTAGACGTCGATGAAGCCCCCGGCCTCGCGCACACCCGCGCCCGCCACCGTGAGGGAGTGGCCCTGGAAGCTGCGCTTGCCCTTGAAGCGCACGCTGGTCTCCTCCTCCTCGAGATCGGCCGCCGTCGCGGCCTGCGGCAGGGCAAAGAGGAGCAGGGCGAAGGCCCAGAGCAGGCGAGTCGTTACGGTCATGTGGCACACCTCCGGCTGCGCTTCCCTCGGTTGGCATGTGGTGCTACCACTTCGCCATGGCAGCTTCCACCGAACGATACGATCTGCGAATCGGCCCCGCCGATCCGCGGGTGAGGGCACCGGACGGCGCGATCCGGGCGCTTCTTCGATTTCTCATGGGCACGCAGGTCGCCAGCCCGGTCGACGAGCTGAGCGGCGAAGGCTGGGTGGAGGTGTACCTGGTGCCCGGCGCCTTTGCGCACCAGGCGCTGCAAAAGGGTGGCTGGGACGAGGCGAAGCAGGGGCCGGTGTTCCTCGAGGCCGTGATCCGTCAGGGCAAGACCCCGGCGGAGGAGGATCAGCCCCTGCACTTCTGTCTCGAGCTCCGCGGCTGCGCCCGCGACCAGGTCTACGCCGAGTACCTGAGTCGCCTCAAGGATGCGCTCGCCTTCCGCCTCGCCTGTGTCTCCCGCCCACACGAGGGCATACCGCCGCGGCCCGAGCCCGGCGATGAGGAGGAGGAGGCAGAGCCCGAGGGCAAGGAGTCCGAGGTCGAGACTCGGGTAGGCGGAGTGGGGACGACGGTCGAGGAGCTCTGACCCCCGGTCAGAACCGCGCCACCACCTCCGCGCGCCCGCCTGCGAACTCTGGCAGGTCCCGGCACACGCCCGAGATGCACTTGATGCCGCCCCGCTGGGTGCCGCCCGTGGCCCGGAGGTCGAGCCAGTCGGTGAAGTGGGCGACGAGGTGGCCGGCGTAGAAGAGGTTGCGCGCCGTGTCCTCGGGTTTCTCGGTGTCGAAGCCGAGCTCGAAGGTCAGCCCGAAAGCCGACGCCAGGTCTACTCCGGCGAAGAGGCTGCCGCGCTCGAAGCTCGTCTCGTCTCCCGCCGTGCCAGACACGACCGTCTGCTCGCGCAGCTCGTTGCTCGAGCTCAGGTGCAGAGACCAGCGCCCGCCGAGGGCCTGCACCCAGTCGGCCTCTGCGTGGATCATGGAGCGCCCTCGTCCGTCGTCCTGTCTCTCGTCGCGGTAGCCTCCGGAGGCAGCGACTCGGGAGTCGCCGTCCTGGTAGGCGAGCTCGAAGCCCCCATAGGCGTGCAGCGTCCTGACCTCGTCCGGTGCCCCCGGCTCGTTCCTGCGGAAGGTGCCGTTGGCGTGAACGATCAGGTCTCCGTCCATGAAGAGGCGCTCGGCGCGCAGGCGTGCTCCCTGCACGTTGGTGCTGGCGGAGACCTCCTGGTCGATGCGCTCCAGCGTCGGAGGCTGGTTGTAGTCGAAGCGCCCGCCCAGCGCGGAGTTGGTGCTGCCCTTCTGCACGACGTCGTCGAGGAGCAGCCCCTCCACCAGGAAGGTCCAGTCCGTGAAGAGCAGGTCGGCGGCGAGGTAGACCGCTTTGCCTCGGCTCTCCACCCCGGCGGTGCGGCGCTGCTGCAGGTCCGTCTCGAGGTAGATCGAGAGCCAGTCCCCCGGGATCTGGATCTCCGCGCTCGCTCCCCCGCCGGCGGAGT
>CAZQPP010000050.1:0-24747 GCA_964594295.1 uncultured Myxococcales bacterium
TGTCGGGGGGGATCTCCTTGTCGGTGTTACAGACCCCGTAGAGGATGTCCGGGTGCACGCTCGCGTCGTCTATCTCGTCGCAGTCGGGATCGTCGCCGTCGACGCGCCCGTCACCGTCGTTGTCGTCGCCGTCGCTGCAGTGCGAGCGATCGTCCTCGCAGCCGGCGTTGCAGCGCGGCTCGGGCACCCCGTCGCTCACGAAGATGACCAGGTAGCGTGTGCGGGAGCGCACCGAAGGGTCGGTGTCGAGCATGTCGCTCTCGATGAGCTTGATCGCGGTGGCGAGCGCCCCCTGGTAGTCGGTGGCCGGGCCGAGCCCCGCGGCCGGATCCAAGAAGTCGGCCACGTCGTCGGGGTTGCGCGTGAGCTCGGTCTTGCGGGTCCAAGACGAGAAGCCCACGAAGCCGAACTCCACGTGGGGGCGGGGCCTGATCGCGGCCAGCGCCTTGTTCAGCGCGGCGAAGCGCCTGTTCTCCGGGTCCGTGCACTGGAGCGAGTTCGACTGGTCGAGGCCGAAGAGCACCTTCACCGGGAAGGTGACCTCCGCGTCGGGCCGCGTGCAGAAGCGGGCGTCCACGCGCAGAAGGTTGTCGACCCGCTCAAGCTCCGGGGGCGGGATCTCCTGGAGGGCGGCGTCGGTGCAGCCGGCGAGCAGCACCGCCGCGCAGAGCACCGTCGAGGAGAAGCGCAGGGCGGCGGTCACGGAAGGGGGCTCGCCTCGGGCCTCAGGCGCGGACACGGCGTCGGCGCAGGGCGAGCAGCGACAGGAGCATCAGCGCCAGGGCCGCGGAGGTCCCGGGCTCGCCGAGGTCGCCCGCCGAGCAGGCGCCGCTGTCAGCGCGCTTGTCCTCGCCTTCGGCCTTGATCAGCATCGTGTGGTCCGCGGACTGCTCGATCTGACCGGAGAGGCGGTCCTCCCACACCGTGGTCACGGTCAGGCGCAGCTTGTACTCGCCGGCGACGTCGGGCTCGAGCACGGGCTCCTGGTCCTTGACGTAGCGGTACTCGTAGAGCGGCGACTCCCCGACGGTGCCGGTGCCGTTCTTGATGTGGGAGCGCGATCCGTCGGGGGCCGAGACCAGGGTCCAGGTGTACTTCATGGCCTGGTTCTGGCGGTTGGAGTAGAGGCGCAGCCGCACGGGCTCGCCGGTCTGGGCGAGCAGGCTCGGGCTGTAGACCATCAGCGGGGCCTTGGGGTCGAGGCAGTTGTCGCCGTCGCCCAATACGACGAAGCAGAAGTGCTCGTCACAGGCGTCTCCCGCGCGGTCCCGGTCGCCGTCCGCCTGGTCCTCGTTCTTCAGGCCCGGGCAGTTGTCGCGGAGGTTCAGGATCTTGTCGCCGTCGAGGTCGGAGTCGCAGGCGTCGCCGATGCCGTCCTTGTCCATGTCCTCCTGGTCGGGGTCGTGGACCGTGGGGCAGAGGTCGGGCTTCAGCGGGTCGAGCTCGCTGATGCCGTCGCCGTCGGCGTCCGGGTAGCACGACGCGCGCTGGTCGGCGGTAGGCTGGGCGATGGACTTGCTCATGGGGCAGGGGTCTTCGAGGTTGCCGAGGCTGTCCCCGTCGATGTCGCTGTCGCAGGCGTCTCCGTCGCCGTCCCCGTCGAGGTCCGCTTGTGCCGTGGCGCCCTTCAAGAACGGGTTCGGCACCTTCTCGCAGTTGTCCTGGACGTTGGCGATCTCGTCGCCGTCGAGGTCCTCGTCGCAGAGGTCGCCGAAGCCGTCGCCGTCGGTGTCGACCTGGTCACCGTTGGGGTTGCTCAAGCAGTTGTCACAGGCGTCACCGAGCCCGTCGCCGTCGGTGTCGGCCTGCTCCACGTTGAGGTGACGCGGGCAGTTGTCGAAGGAGTCCTCCCAGCCGTCGTCGTCGTAGTCGTCGGCGAACTGGTAGGTGTCGCCGAGGTCGGTGTTGGCGATGAGGATGCTCCCTCCTCCGCCGCCGCCTCCGCCGCCGCCGCTCTGCTTGGGAGTCCCGCAGGCTCCGAACTCGTTGTCGCACTCGTAGCCGGGGGAGTCCGGGTCGGCTGCGAAGGCGTAGGCCGGCGCGAGAGCGACGGCGAGGGTTGCGATGATGACGGCGACCGAGCGGGGTAGCTGCATCGAGTCTTCTCCGGGCGAGCTGCAGGGATGTTCGCAGAGTACAACATCGTGCGCGCGCGGGAAAATGAAAGGGCGCTGCGGGCCCTGCCGCCGCTTGTCAGGGGCCGTCAAGGTCCTCGAGGTCGACATTTGCCGCCGGCGACCCTATCTTGGCAGCTGGATGAAGGACTGGAACACACTCCCCGCGTGGCAGCGTGGTCTGTTCATCGCCTGGATAGTGGCGAGCGCGACCACCCTCTTCGTGTGCGCCCTGCCCTTCATCGTGCCCGTGGACACCCTCTTGAGCCTGTCGGCCTGGGCCCGCACCCCTCACACCGAGGGCTCCTGCCTGCTCTGCGGCGCTACCGGCAGCATGGTGGCCGTGGCGGAGGGGCAGCTCCAACGCGGCATGTGGGCGAACCCCTTCATCGGCGTGCTCTACTCGGTGACCTGGCTCAACATCGTCGGCGTGGCCCTCTGGCTGATGTGGTACCGGGACGAGTCGAAGCCCGGGAAGGTGGCCTGATGCAGGCGCTGGCGCTGGCCTGGGGCGTGCTCAGCGTGCTCGGCATGGTGGTGGCGATCCTGCCCTGCCTCGGAGCGCTGAACTGGGTGAACCTGCCCTTCGCCGGCCTGGGCCTCATAGTCGGCGGCATCGCCTTCGCCAACGCCGAGGAAGGAGACCGCGGCGCCGCCACCGCCGGCCTCGTGCTCTGCGGCTCGGCCATCGTCATCGGCCTGCTGCGCCTGGGGTTGGGCGGCGGCGTGATCTAGCGAGGGACGCAGGCCCGGAGCAGCACGAGGAGGAGGAGGCGGCACTTGCACGCGCACGAGGACGAGGACGAGGACGTGGACGTGGACGTCGAGCCGCCGCGCCGATTTCGACGCCCCCGACCCCTGTGGTAGCGTCCGCGCGCACGGCTCGGAGTTTGCCTTGACGTCCACAGTCGGCGCCCAGGAAGTGTCGCGCCTCATCAGCCAGCCGATGGGTCGCTTGCTCGCCGCGAGCGCCCTCTCGCTCTTCTTGGAGCTCGCGTGCATCCGGTGGACCGGCTCGCACGTGCTCTACCTCTCCTACGTCTCCAACTTCGTGCTCCTCTCCTGCTTCCTCGGCCTCGGCCTCGGGTGCCTCGTGAGCGGCGTGAGAGGTGACAAGCTGCTCCCCTGGGGCCCTCCGCTGCTGCTGGGCCTGATAGCGCTCGTCGTGGCCAGCGACATCGAGGTGCTCGTCGAGGGCTCGGAGATCATCTACTACCGCAGCGAGCACATGTCGGTGGCCCTCCCGCCGTGGCTCGTGCTGCCGCTGCTCGGGCTGCTCAACACGGCGATCTTCGTCTGCCTCGGGGCGGCCATAGGCCGCGAGCTGGGGCGCGCCCGCCCGCTCACCGCCTACAGCGTGGACATCGCCGGCAGCCTGCTGGGGATCGTGCTCTTCGGCCTGTGCTCCTGGCTGGGCGTCCGGGCGGAGGTGTGGTTCGCCCTGGCCGGGGTGGCCTGGCTCCTCATCCTCCCGTGCACGAAGCGCGTGCTCCTGTCGGCCGGGGTCGCGGCCCTGCTCGTGTCGGGCCTGGTCGCCTTCTCCGACGCCGGCTCGATCTGGTCGCCCTACTACCGCGTCATAGTCGAGGACAGGACCGCGGCGGAGAAGCAGCCCGCCCCCAACTTCCGCCTGCGGGTCAACCAGATCACCCACCAGCGAATCACCGACGCGCGCCTCAGGGGCCACTTCTACGAGTTCCCCTACCGCGCGGCGGGCGCCCGGGTGCCGGGCCTCCCCAAGGACGCCTGGCTCACCGAGCAGACCGTCAAGCCCGGCCCCCTCGCCCCCGGTGATCCCAAGGCCAAGCCCTGGGGCGGCCGCGTCATGATCATCGGCGCCGGCGGCGGCACCGACGTCAGCGTCGCGCTCGCTTACGGCGCGGCTCAGGTCGACGCCGTCGAGATCGACCCGGTCCTGGCCACCCTCGGCAAGAAGCTCAACCCCAACCGCCCCTACGAGGACCCACGCGTGGCCGTACACGTCGCCGACGGGCGCACCTTCCTCGAGCGCACGGACGGCCCCTACGACCTGATCCTCCTGGCGCTCACGGACTCTCTGACGCTGGCGAGCCCCTACGCCACGACGCGCCTCGAGAGCTTCGTCTACACCCGCGACGCCATGCTCAGGGCGCGCGAGCTGCTCCACCCGGAGCGCGGCCTGCTCGTGCTCTACAACTTCTACCGGGAGCCCTGGCTCGTGGAGAAGCTGGCGATGACCCTCAACGACGCCTTCGAGCGCCCGCCCAAGGTGTGGATCGGCCCGCACCAGGGGCTCACGGCCTCGCTCTTCGCCGGCCCGGGGCTCGACATGGTCGAGGCCAACCTGCACCCGCCCGCGAAGTACAAGCGCGCCGAGCTCCGCCCCGAGCTGCAGAAGGAGCGCCTGCCGCTGTCCACCGACGACTGGCCCTTCTTGTACCTCAAGGACCACTCCGTGCCGCGCCACCTGCAGGCGACCATGTTGATCTTCGTGGCCCTCGCGGTGCTCCTCGTCGCCATGGCGATGGGGCGCAAGGCAGGCCTCGGCCGCTTCAAGGAGACCGTCCGCATCGGGGCGCCCTTCTTCTTCATGGGCGCCGCCTTCCTGCTCCTGGAGACCTCGGGCCTCGTGCGCATGTCTTTGAACTTCGGCTCCACGTGGATGGTCAACGCCCTGGTCTTCTTCGCCGTGCTCTGCGTCGTGCTCATGGCCAACTTCGTGGCGGCCAAGCTGCCCCTGCGCTCGCGCAAGCCCATCTACGGGCTGCTCTTCGCCTCCCTGGCCCTGGCCTGGTTCGTGTCCCCCGCGGCCCTGGCGGCCCAGACCGCCCTCGTGCGCTACCTGGGCGCGTCGCTGCTGATGTTCCTGCCGATCTTCTTCGCCAACCTGGTCTTCGCGCGGGAGTTCCGCGACCAGAACAAGGCCGCCATAGCCTTCGGCGCAAACCTGCTCGGCGCGGTCGTCGGCGGCGCCCTGGAGTACACCGCGCTCATCGTGGGCTTCCAGGCGCTCTTCGTGGTCGCCGCGGCTCTCTACGCGGGAGCGGCCCTGTCGAACTACCTGGAGAGCCGCGCGGAGGCTTGACTCAGCCCCCTTTGACCACCGTCTGCGAGACGAACTCGGGCGGATCCAGGACGGTCTTCTTGACGGTGCACTTGGCCGCGACCCGCGGCAGGGCGGGACGGTACTCCTCGGGGAAGCTCTCGGGCACCTCGATGTCGATGGAGAGCTTGACTATCTTGCCCTTCTCGTCCTTCTCGGTGCGCTGGACGAGGCGGATCTCGTCGCTCGGGATGTCGCGCTTGTTGCAGAAGCCCCTCACGAACACTCCCGCGCACGCCGCGAGCGAGGTCAGGAAGAGGTCGTAGGGCTCGGGGGCCGATCCGTCGCCGCCGTACTTCGGGTGCTGGTCGGTCTCGATGAGGAAGTCGCCGAAGGACGCGTTCACACGCATGCCCTCGCCGTAGGTCACGACGATCTCGTTTGATGACATCTGGGGGCTCCCTGATCCGAAGGCTGTCCGGGCCCGCGCGGGGTGAGCCCGTTCGGTCCCTTACTGAGCCTCCTCCACCTCGAACTCGGCGCCGGGGGACGAGGCCTCGCTGCTGTCGTCATAGTACAGCGCGGCGCTGGAGTCAGGTGCCTTGACCTTCAGCGGGTACTTGGCCTTGAGCCCGTAGCTCAGCTCGACGACCTGCTCGCCCATCATGGCCTCGAGGTAGACGAGGATCTGGCGCGCGGTCATCTCGTACTTCTGGATGCGCTGCTCCTCGGCGGCGGCCTCGAGATCGTCGGTCAGGACCGTGAAGCCCGGCGGGATGCCGAGGTCCACGAGGACCATGGGCAGCGCGCGGCCGCTGCGGTTCGTGATGGTGGCGGTGGCGCGGACCGTGTCGTCGGTGGAGAGCGTGGTCTTGTCGTAGCTCAGCTCGATGCCGATTGGGCCGCCCGGGTTCTCCGGCCCGGCGCCCGGCACGTAGTGGGACCAGACGATCTGGTACATCAGCGAGCCCTCGCCGACGAAGAAGAGCTCGACCTCGTTGGAGCCCTCGGTGTCGAGCCAGGGCGCGAGCTCGAACTGGTGGAAGACGTCGCTGTTCTCGTCGCTGACCGGCAGCTCCTCGACCACCTGGCCGTTGATCGCGATGGTGCAGTTGCCTTCGGCCTTGTCCGGGACGGCCGTGAGCGAGCTCACGAAGGCCTTGAGCGAGAGGATGGTCGCGTGGGTCGTGCCCCAGTTCCCGAAGGAGTCCTTGTTGCCCGTCAGGTAGGCCAGGCCGCCGGCGGCGAGGTCGGGGGCCGAGCTCGCCTCGAGCAGGGCCAGGACCGCCAGCGCCGTGGTCTCGATGGCCGAGCCGCCGCCGCCCGAGCCGGGGTAGTTGCTCTCGCCGCCAGCGCCGGGCTCCCAGAAGACCTTGTCCTCGCCCTCGTTCTGGGCGCGTGAGATCAGGTCCGCGATGGCCTGGCTGGTCTTGGAGCTGGTCGGCTTCAGGGTCGCGAAGGCGTTGGCGCAGAGCGCGAGGGCGTAGGTGGGCGTGCTCTCGTCGAGCTGGGCCTGGGCGTAGTTGAAGCCTGCCTCGGCCGCCTCGCCGCCGCCCGCCTGGGCGAGGGCCCAGGTGACGAAGCAGGTCGTCATCAGATCGGTGTAGCGGATGGTGGCGAACTCGCTGCCCTGATCCTCGTGCCACGAGCCGTCGGCCGCCTGCTTGGTCGCGAGGAAGTCCATGGTCCGCGGGATCAGGGTCTCGTCGATCTCCTGCACCTTCGCGATGTCGCTGAACTCCATCACGCCCATGGCGGAGAGGATGATGTTCGCCGGCGCCGGGTCACCGAACCACGTGAAGCCGCCGCCGGTGCACTCGAAGGTGAGCAGGCGCTGGTAGCCGAGGCTGATGAACTCGCGGGCCTTGAGCTCGATCTCGGGGCTCGAGCGGCCGGACACGGTCAGGTAGTCCAGGACCAGGGCGTTGGGCCAGAGGGTCGAGGTGGTCTGCTCGAAGCAGCCCGACGGCATTCGCAGCAGGCTGTCCAAACCCTCGACGGCCTGGGCGACGACGCCCGGGTGGATCTTGACGATGATCTTCTCGGTGCCCTCGATGGCGGTCTCCGGGAAGTCGACGGTCTGCGAGACGGTGTCGGAGAGCTTCCCGGACACGCTGCCGCGATCCTCGACGCCGTCCGGCATGACCTCGACAGTGCGGATCAGGGCGTCGGCAGCTCCCTTGGAGCCACGGGCGGTCACCTTCACGCCGTGCCAGCCGACGCGGCTGGCTCGCAGGCCCACCTTGACGCCGCCGACCTGCCCCGGGTCGAGGGTTATGGAGGTGCTCGCCGAGCTGAGGAGCTCGGCCCACTCACCCACCTCGACCTCGAGGGAGACGGTCTGCTGCTCGTCCAGGTAGTTGTATACCGCGACGGGGAAGTGAACCTCGTCCCCCCGCGTCATGGTGCGCGGCAGGTCGATGTCCGCGAAGAAGTCCATGAACACGGTCATGCCGGTGGCGTTGGAGCCGAGCAGGCCGCCGGCGCTGTTGGCCAGGCTGCTGATGCGCCACTCGGTGATGGAGTCGGCGAGGCCGATCTCGACTGATGCCCGGCCGTCGGGGCCCGTGATGATCTCGGGGTTGAAGTAGAGGGTCTCGGGGAAGTCCTGGCGCACGCGCGGGCCGTCGTCGCCGCCGGCTCCCGAGGTGCCCTCGTTGGTGTCGCCGCCGCCGCCGCCTGCCATGGGCGGCCCGGGGAACTCGCCGTCGGCGTCCCAGACCGGCATGTCGTCGCCGTAGACCACCCAGGTGTTGAAGGAGGTCGACCAGTCGTCGGCGGTCTCGGCGATCTCGTCGGGGCCGTCCGAGCGCATCTCGATCTTGTTCGAGCCGGCCGAGCTGAAGCGGTAGGGATCGCCGAAGGGGTCGATGAGCCCGCGCTCGCCCTCGAGCCACTCGAGCAAGTTCGACTCGTTGACCTCGCCGGTGCCGGCCTTGTCGCGGATCCTCTCGAACACGGCCTCCTTGTCCGCCTCGTAGAAGGGCTTGAGCGGCTCGATGGTGCGCACCAGCATCCCCTCCCACGAGGAGGTGAAGCGGCGGCCGCTGGGGTCGTCCACGGCGGCGAAGGCCGCCTCCGCCTGCTGCTCGCGCACGGTCCCGCCGGCCTCGTCGGTGGGCACGTTCGTGCAGATCCCCGGTAGGTCGAAGCCCGTGCCCCTGATCTGGAACTTGGGCTCGCGGATGGACTCGTCGAGCTCGAAGTAGGTGCGCAGGAGGCCCGGGCGGCTGTCCGACAGGGCGAAGACCGCCTCGTCGACGACCTGCACGCCGATGGCCGCCACCGCCGGCGCGCCGGTCGTGTCGCTGACGTCGAAGCTGAGCGTGGCCGTCTCTCCCGGCTCGTAGACCTCCTTGTCGGGGGTCACGAGGACCGTGAGCGCCGCCGCCGAGTCCACCCAGACGAGCTTCTCGTCGCGCACGATGGTCCCCATGCCGCCGAGGTAGTAGGCCACCACGGCGAGGTCGCCGGTCATCTCGGAGTCGAGGTCGACCTGGGCTTGGGCCATGCCGCCTTCGAGGTCGAGGCCCTCCTCGCGGGCGAGCTGGCCGTGGCGCACGACGTCGAGGTAGACGCGGTCCCTGGCGTCGGGGGCGAAGATCGTGACCTCCATCGTGTCCCCGACCTGGTAGATGGCCTTGTCGGTGCGGACGAGCACCGCCTCGTTGGAGCGCCCCGCCTCGAACACCGCGGCCCCTTCGACGGGCTCGCCCGTGCCGTCGTCGGCGCTCCAGGTCACCTCGACGCGCCGGCCGGCGGGCACGTGGGAGGCCTTGGCGAATCCGTTCTCGTCGGTCTGGAGGGAGTAGACGTCGCCGTCGGCGCTCAGGTCCACGGTCGCCACCACGGGCGCCCCAGCCGGGTCCTCGGCGAAGACGTAGAAGACGTTCTCCATGCCGGGGGCGAGCACGCCGCTCTCGGGCACGACCACCACGCGGAAGCGGTCTCCGGCGACGTGGACGCCGCGGTCCTTGGCCACCGACTGGCCGGCCGCGTCGGTCACCTCGGCGACGAGCCTGACGATGGCCTTGCCCTGCTCGAGGTCCTGCCCGACGAGGTGGCCGGGCAGCGTCGTCTCGAAGGCGAAGATGCCCTCGTCGTCGGTGGCGCCGTTGACGGTGGCGAAGTCACTGAACTCCACGTCGAAGGTCTGGAGGCGTATGCGCACGTCCCCGCCGGCCACCGGCTTGCCGAAGAAGTAGCGTGCCAGGACGGTGCCGCGCAGGGTGTCGCCGACGAGGTAGAAGGGCTTGTCGAGCTCTACCTCGACACCGAACTTGGGCAGCGAGTAGCGCTCGACGGTGACGGCCTTCTCGGTGACCGTGTCCCCGACCGTGGCGCGCACCCGGTAGGTGCCTACGTTGACCTCGTTGGCGAGCTTGAAGGTGCCCGCGGCGATGCCGAAGTCGCTGGTCCGGAGGCGGAGCTTCGAGACCTTGTTGCCCCTGCCGTCGAAGACCTCGACGAGGCAGGACGTGTCGGCCTCGGGGTCGAGGTCGGGCTGGCGCAGGGCCAACACCCTCAGGTGCATGGTCTGGCCGGGCTGGTAGAGGGGCTTGTCGGTGGTGACGAGCACGCGGCTGGTGCGCACGATGTCGACCGGGTGCTCCGCCGCCTCCTCGATCTCGTCGGGCTTGGAGACGATGATGGCTCCGCCGCCCGCGTTCTGGAAGGTCACCTGCATCGAGGCGGCACCCTCGGAGTCGGTCTCGGCCTCCTCCTCGCGGGACTCGTCGCCCTCGTGGATCTTCACGAGCAGGCGCTGCTTGGCGAAGGGCTCGCCGGTGACCGCGTTTCGGGCGAAGAGCTTGATGTTGGTGGGCACACCGGCGTGGAAGCGCTTGGGCCCGAGCACCACGACCTGGCTCTTGGGGAGCGTGACGAAGACGCTGCGCGTGCCCGAGACCGAAAGCTCGCCGGCCGAGATGGTGTAGCGAATGACGTGGACCGCCTGCACCTCCGGGTCCTCGGCCTTGTTGAAGGCCGGCAGGTCCGCGGTGAGGGTGTCGACCGGGTCCTTGACCTGGAAGGCTTTGCTCGAGCTCTGCTTGAAGACCCCGTCGAGGGACTCGAGCGAGACGTCGAGCCGCCCGTCGACCTTGCCGTCGCCGGTCTTGTGCACGACGAGGCCCACGAAGATGCGGCCGCCCTGGATCGTGGCGCTCATCTCGCCCTCGTCGAAGGAGAGCGCTCCCGCCTGGGTGCCCGTGTCGGGCGGGTTCAGGGGAGGCTGCTCGCCCGTGTCGGTCTTGCCGGCGTCCCCGGTGCCGCCGGGCCCGAGGTCGACGCCACCTCCGGTCCCGGCGTCACCTGCCGCCGGAGGCTGCGACTCCTCGCCGCCGTCACCGCCTCCGCCGCAGGCGAGGCAGAACGCGGTCAACAACAAGACGAACAGGTAGCGAGCTTTCAAGAGACCCATGTCGACCCTCCAGGTCGTGCGTTCTTCGCGGTGCGCAAGACTAGATACCCGCGCGCGGAATTCCAAGGCATACGTGTTTGCGGGGGCAGGCGTTTCGCATGCGAAACACCTCTACGCGGGGTGTTTCGCGTGCGAAACACTCTGTTGGTCCCCGCATGGGGCCAAAACGTTCACACGAAGACGGGCGGATCCCAAGGCTCGAAGCGGGGGCTACTCCGTCCCGAGCTCTCCGCTCGCCACCGGCAGGTCGAGCCCGTCGCTGGTGCCGAGGTTGTCGTTGTCGGACTCGGTGTTGTCGCGAGGCGTGCCGTCCGGCTCCGCCCCGGTGGCGTAGTTGAGCTGGCCCTGGACGACTATGCCGTAGCCGTTCCCGCTGGCCGTGTTCTCGACGACTATCGTGTCGGGGTCGGCGTCGTCGACGATGATGCCGCACCGCGTATTGCCAGTGGCGTCGTTTCCGCGGACCTCCGCGCGTGCCCCCGCGAAGACGCCGATGCCGTCGCCCATGCTCACCTCGCCTTCGCGCTCCGGCTCCCCCGGAGCGGTGGCGCTGACGAGGTTGTTCAGGATTATGCCCACGGACTCACCGGTCATGCCGATGCCGACGAAGCCGTTGCCGCGGACCGTGTTGCCCTCGACCTGGAGGCGCCCCGCAGCATTCCCCGCGCCGGCCTCCATCCAGATGCCGGCCCGGCCGTTGGAGGCGACGAGGTTGTTCAAGATGATGCCCACCAGCTCACCGCGCATCAGCAGGCCGACCCTGCCGTTGCCCTCGATGGTGTTCCCCTGCACCTCCACGTCGGTGCGCGGGCCGAGGAGCTGGATGCCGTCCGCCACCAGCGCACCCCCGGGATCGCCGACTGCGACGCTCGTGTCCTTGACCAGGTTGTTCAAGATGATGCCGACGAGCTCCGAGGCGGAGATGCCGAAGCGGTGGTTTCCCTGCACCGTGTTGCCCTCGATGCGGATCTGCTTCAAGGCCTTCTCGACGCGGATGCCGCCGCCGGCGTTGTCGGCCACGAGGTTGTTCAAGATGATGCCGCGGGCCTCGATCATCATGACGCCCACGCCGCCGTTGCGGTCGACCTTGCTCTCGCGAAGCTCGAGGTAAGCCCCTGCCCTCGCGAGGACTCCGGCCGCGGGCCCAAGGGCAACCCGGACACCCACCAGGATCAGCTCGCCGTCGCCTTCTACGAGCACGGCCGCACCGTTGGCCGCCCCTCCGGAGATGGTGCTCCCCGGGTTGCCGGCGCTGTCGACAGGTCCGATCACGTGCACCCTGCCCTTGTTGATCCGGAGGTCATCTACCTGCTCTCCCGCGGCGAGGAGGATCGCCCCTTCGGCCACCCCGTCGAGGGCGGCCTGCGCCTTCGCCAGGGTGCCGAAAGGCCGGTAGCGTGAGCCGTCGGCTCCCTCTCCCGTGCAGAACGAGCCCACGTAGAAGACGGAGGCGACCCCGGCCGGTGCTTCCGGCCAGGTGCAAGCAGCCCCCGGAGTCCCGAGGTCGACGGAGGCGCTGCCGGGGTCGGCGCCGGAGCTCCCGCCGGCGTCGTCCCCCGGGTCTTGGGCGTCGGCCCCAGACGAGACCGTGGAGTCCGCTACCCCCGTCTCGCCGGTCGACGCGTCCACCGAGCCGCTGCCGTCGGCCCCGCAGCCACCCACAACGAGCGCGAGGCTCACAAGAACAACGGCGAGAGCTCCCGATCCCGAGACGACGGACATGATCCACCTCCGTAGGGCGCAAGAGATTAGCAACCCCGCCGGTGGATTCCAGCTACTTCCGTGTCAGGGGATCAGCCCTGCACGTTGAAGAAGGCCTTCGCCCTCGCCCGCTTCGCGCGGGCCTCCGCCTCGACGCCGAGGCCGGCGATCACCTTCTGCGCGAGCTCGTCGTAGCGCCGCGCCTGGTCTCCGTCCGGGTCGACCGCTGCGACGGGCATGCCCTGGTCGCTCGAGGGGGCGACGATCATGTCCAGGGGCAGCTCCTGGAGGAGGGGCAGCTCCAGACCCCTGGCGACCTCCTCGGTCCGGCCCTTGCCGAAGATGTGGTAGGTCTGGCCGTTGTCGGGGCACAGGAAGTAGGACATGTTCTCGACCACTCCCAACACGGGAGCGTTGAGGGTCCGGAGCATCTGGACGGCGCGCACGACGTCTCGGTGCGCCACATCCTGGGGCGTGGTGACGACCACCGTGCCGCTGATGCCCGTGAGCTGTGCGAGCGAGAGCTGGACGTCCCCGGTCCCTGGCGGCAGGTCGACCACGAGGTAGTCGAGCTCGCCCCAGTCGACGTCTTCGAGGAGCTGCTGGAGCGCCTTCCCCAGCATGGGCCCGCGCCAGACGACCGCGTCGTCCTCCTTGATAAGCACCCCCATGGAGATCGTGCGCAGCCCGTGGGCCTCGAGGGGGATGAGCTTGCGCTTCTCCTCGTCGAGGGGCGGGATCTGCCCCTTGAGCCCGAGCATGGTGGGCAGCGAGGGGCCGTAGATGTCAGCGTCGAGCAGGCCGGTCTTCGCGCCGAGGCGGGAGAGGGCCACGGCCAGGTTCACGGAGACGGTGGACTTGCCCACGCCGCCCTTCCCGGAGGCGACGGCGATGACGTTCTTGACGCCTTCGAGGCGGCCCTCACCGCCGTCGGAGGGGCGGTTGTTCGGGACCTCGTTCGGCTGCTTCGGTGTGCTGTCGGTGCTCTCGCTCATGTCGGACTCCTGCGGGGGACAGGAAGGTAGGGACGGCTCCGTGGCTAGTCAACGGCCCCTTTTTCTGCGCACACGTTGGCCGCGCGCCGCGCGCGATGTATTCTAGGCGCGGTCCAAATGGGGAGCGTTGCGTCCATGACGGACGGGATCGACGACACCACAACCGAGCAAGCACTGCCGCTGGGTGCCGCCGTCATCGCCGGGACGGTGGGCACGGTGGACCCCGACGGAGGTCCTTTCCCATGTGTGCCCGACACCGTGCGGGCGCTGGGATCGTGGCTGCGTCCGAGGCTTGGAGCGGAGCGGGTGCAGCTCCTCGTCTCGGACCCGGACGAGGCCGAGGGCGAGCACGCCGCCACCGCCGCGCACCTGCGCAGCGCAGTGTCCAACGCCGTCTCCCTGCTCGAGCCGGGCCAGGCGCTGCTCGTGTACCTGGCCGGGCTGACGGTGTGCACCTCTGATGACGTCTTCTGCCTGCTCGACGACGGCATCGCGGGTCTCCCGGAAGCCACCGGCGTCTCCCTGCGTGGGCTGACGCACGCCGCCGCCTCGAGGGCTGGGGCTGCCACGCTCATAGCCTGCGACTCCGAGGGCCTCCCCCTCGGCGCGCGGGTCCGGCCGGCCCCCACTCCGGTGATGGGCACCGAGGGCAGCGCCTTCCTCCTCTTCTCGGCGTCCCCGGAGGCCCAGGGGGGCCCCCTGCGGGACGGGCGCGCCCTGCTCGCCGGGGTGCTCCAGGGGAAGGCGGGCAAGACCCTCGGGCGCGAGGATCTCACGAACGCGACCGCGTCGGTCCTGCGCGGCCACGCGGCCGATCACGGCCGGACGGTCTCCGGCCCCTTCAGCTGGGAGGAGGGGGAGGTCACCTCCTTTGCGTTCCCGCCTGACGACGGCGAAGGAGAGGCCGCAGACGCGATGGCCGAAGCCACGACCGTCACGGCACAGCCGCTGACGCCGGAGGCCATGACGGAGGCCCTCGCCGGTGTGCCGCGCCAGCGAGTCACCCTGCTCGAGCAGTCGTCCTTCTGGCTCGCTGAAGGCGAGCGCTCCCCTTCCCCCTCGCTCATGCTGGCGGTCGGGCCCGAGGGCATCGGCAAGGACACCCTGATCGCCCGCCAGCTCGCCCTGATCTCCGCCGGGGACGCGCCCTGGGTGCGCCTCTGCCCGCGCGACCGCCGCATCCCCTTCCGAGCCCCGGTGCGGATGCTGAGGGCGTGCCTCGCGGCGCTCGGAGAGGACACCACGGCCGACTCGCTCGTCGACGCCATCGACGCCAGGCTCAAAGACCTCCCGCCCGCGGCCTGCCGCGCCTTCGAGACCGACACCGGCCCCTGGTCCCGAGAGCGCCTGCTCGAGCCCCTTCGCATGTTGGAGGAGATCGAGCAGATCGGAGCGGGCACCCCGCCCACGCCCGCCTGGTCGAGAGACATCCTGCGGCGAACCTCGCGCTCGCTGGCCCTGCTGACCTTGACCCTGGCGTGGCACGGCCCGCGCTGCCTGCGCATCAGCGACGTGGATCTCGGCGGCCTGGCTACGCACGCGTGGCTCAAGGCCCTGCTGGAGCACTGCGACGTGCCCGGCCTGCGCGTCCTGGCCTCCGCTCGCCGGAACATCTTCGGCTCGGGGGCGCCGCCGGCCCGCATCCTGGCCGTCGACGTGCCGCCCCTCGACCGGAGCGACGCCATGGAGCTGCTCGTCGAGGGCAAGGGCATCGCCGCGGCGCGGGCCCACGCCCTCTGCGAGGCTTTCGCCGGAAGGATCGACCCGGTGTTGATGGCCGCGGGCATGAGAGACCACGGCATGCGGGCCATACGCGGGCACATGGACACGCCGAAGTCCGATCGGGAGCTGCGCCGGCGAATGGCGAACCTGCTCACGGCCGCCCTCGATCGCCGGGACCGGGAGCTGCTGCGTGTGGCGGCCCAGCTCGACGAGCCCATCGACACCACGCTCATCGGCCACCTCCTCTCTCGCATGGACCTCCAGGCGGACCTGGGGCACCTGGCCGAGGAGGGTTGGCTGAAGGACTTCGGCGAAGGGCCGGAGTTCACGCGCTGCTGGGTCCGCGACGCCCTCGGACGCACCCTCTACGGCAAGGAGCGGGACGAGCTGCTGCGCACCGCGGCCAAGGCTTCGCGCGGGCGCCTGGTCGGGCGAATCAACGTCGGGAGGCCGCGGCGCCGGGTGTGGCTGGAGCTGGCCTCGACGCCGGCCATCGGCCCGTCCCACGTGGGCTTCATCGAGCCGGCGGTCCTGCTGGGCCGGGCGCTCCGGGCCCTGGGCCTCGAGCAGGCAGCGCTGGCCATGGCCAACGAGCTCTCGTGGATGTCGAACCTCGGCGCGGGCATGCGGGGCGCCAAGGCGCTGGACCCCACCGTGCACGCGACGGCCCTGCTGTGGCTCGCCGAGACCGAGCGGGGGAAGGGCGCGATCCGGCAGGTCGCCCCCCTCGCCGACACCGCCCTGCTCGTGGCACCCCACGACCCCGCCGAGCGCATGAGGCTCAAGGTGGAGCGGGCCGTGATCATGGCCCGCCACTTCCGCAAGCAGGGGCTGCTGGATCGGGCGCGTGAGGCGCTCGGTGACGCCCCGGCCGACGAGCCCTGGCGGGTCGTGGAGGCGCTCCGCTCCGGAATTCTCGTCGACGGGGAGCGCCTCGACGAGATGCAGTGGGACGCCTCTCCCAACGACGCCCTCGCGCTGCACGTCGAGCGCGCCATCGCCCGCGTGCCCAAGACCGCCGGCACGGACGACGATGAGCAGCCCGAGTGGTCCGAGGACCGCGACGACGAGAACGAGGCCCTGCTCGAGGACGCCTGGCGTGCCAGCCGCGGTGCGGCTTCGGTGAACGGCGCGTTCCGCTCGCTGCTGGCCGCCGCCCGCCTCTCGCGCGCCCGCGGCTCAATCTTGGACGCGCCGGTCCTGGCCGCCAGGGCGGTGGCCTGCGCCCGCGCGCTCAGGGACCTCGCCCTCGAGGCGACGGCCTGGGGAGTGTTGTGCCCCGGGCTGCGGGACCTCCAGGGGGCCGAGGCGGTGATGCTCACCCTCCAGGACGCCCGCGCCATGGCCCTGCAGCGCCGCGAGGAGTCCGAGGCGATAATGCTGACCCTCCTGCTGGCCGAGCAGGCGGCGATGCGGGGTCAGATCGGGGCCGCGCAGAGGTTGATCGCGCCCATCGAGGGCTCCCCGCGCCTCCAAGCCGTCGCCTTCCTCGGCAAACGCTTCACCGAGCTCGGCGCGGTGCTCGCGGCGGCCGCCTCCGAGGTCGTCGTGGAGACGGAGACGGAGACGGAGACAGAGACGGAGCGGGAGACAGAGACTGACGAGGAAGAGGAGCCGGAGCCCTACGAAGAGTAGGCCGCCACGGGTCTACTCCAGCCCGCGCTCCTCGAGGTCTTCCTCGTCGAGCTCGAGGAAGTGGCCGATCTCGTGCAGGACGGTGATGCGCACCTGCTCTTCGAGCTCCTCCACGTCGGCGACCCCGCGCTCGATGTTGCGCTGAAACAGGAAGACTCGCGTGGGCTCGGGAGCCAGCACGTCCAGGGACTTTCGCTCGCGCAAGGTGGCGCCCATGAACAGCCCCAGCAGGGTCGGCGGCAACGGAGGGTCGGCCCCCGCCAGGAGCTCCGAGGCCGGGACCGGCAGCACCCGGATGTCGATCTCCCGCAGGCGCTTGCGGACGGCCTCCGGGAGCTCCGCGATGGCGCGGCGCGCCGCGGCCACCAGGGCCGTGGTGGGGACGCGAGCGGGCTCGGGGTAGCGGCTTGGGTCCAACCTCGCCGCCTGCCGGTAGAGGCGGTCGGCCCTGGCGTAGCGTCCGGCGAGATCCGCAGCCGTAGCCTGCAGGAAGAAGATCTCCGGGTCGTCCGGGTAGGCCTCGGCCAGCTCCGCGAGCTCGGCCGTCGCCTCCGGGAGGTTGCTGCTCTCGATGAGCGCCCGGCAGCGCTCCACGCTGACGTCGCCGTTGGTCGGATCGAGGTCCAGGGCCGTGTCGAGGTAGGCCAGGGCGAGGGCGGCCTCTCCACCGTCGAGCAGGGCGGCGGCACGCACCAGGAGCACCTCGATCATCCGAGGCATCGTGGCGGCCGCGCGCGTGGTGCGGTCGAGGGCCTCCTCGATGCGCCTCTCCACCAGGGCATCTCGAGCCTGCTGCAGCAGCCGCCCGGGCCGGTCGGGAGGCAGCGTGCCGCCTCGCCCGCGAGGGCCTCGGGAGCCTGAGGATGGGGGGTAGTGACGCAAGGGGCGCCTCGCAGATCCGGCGGCCATCCTAGCCCAGGAGCCCGGCGTTATCGAGCGGCACGCACGCGATCATCTCCTCGCACTCGGGCGGCAGCTCGGTCCCGGGCTCGTCCACACACTCGAGATCCAAGGTGTAGTAGTCACACTTCGCGCAGAGCAGGGCGTTGGGTGAAACAGCCGTGAGCCGGCAGGTCGACCGCGGGCACGCGCTCCCGGTCTTGTGGGAGTCCCTCCCGATCACGCAGCTACCTGAGGTCGTCCAGTAGTCTGTCGTGCACGTAGGCTCGCGAAAGAGGGTCTCCTCTACGGCCAGCGAGTAGACCTGCCCGTCCTGCACGAGCTCGCCCGCGCTGCAGTAGCTGCGCTCGTAGCCGAGCTCGCCCAGGCCGCAGAGATCGGGGTTGTCCTGGTCACACTCCTCGGGTCCGGCGCGAACGGTCGAGGTGCGCACGCCATCGGCGTCATACCAGTGATGCTCGGGCCCGGACCGGAGCACATAGCTGCCGTCCGCGTTCACCCCCACCAGCTCGTCCCCGTCGTCGGCGACGACAAGAGACGCCACCGGGGTGCCGTCCTCGGCCAGCCGCACGATGTGCGAGTCGGCGCGCTCGCCGGGTGCCCACTCGATGGAGGCGTACAACGCCCCGTCATTGCCGGCTACCAGCTTGAAGGAGCGGGCGTCGCTCCATGCCGGACTCGCCGTTCCCCCGACACGGCGCTCGGGCAGGTGCGGCGAGTAGACACGCTTGACCTCCCCGGCGTGATCGATCACCCACACGAGGCCCGACGGGACGGAAGGCCGGTAGAGGTACAAGAGCCCCTCTCGATGCAGCACCGTCGTGACATCACCGGGGTTGGAGAACTCCGTGTCCGCGGCGGCGGCGAAGACCTCCGCGGTGTCCGACCACTCGACGCGCCCCGTGTACGCATATCGGCGCGGGAGTGGGAGGGCAGCCCAGCAGGTGGCGGACGCGCGCTGGCCCGCGGCGTCGGCGACCTCGAGCCTCCACTCGTAGGTGGTGCCCGAAAGCAGCGCTCCGTCCTCGATCTGCTCGGTGCCTGGAGGCTGGCTGGCGACGGGCGTGAGGGGCGCATCGGGCCCGTCTCGTGGCTGCCTTCGGAGTACGTCGAGGCTGACCAGGTCGTCGTCGGGGCTGGGCGTCAGGTGCAGCCGGACGCTGCTCGGTCCGGCCACATGCGCCTCGCACGCGGGAGGATTCGGCGGGCCGTCCCGAACGGGGATCTGCTCCCCAAGGCAGCTCTCTCCCCCTCCCACGTTCCTCACGCAGACTGTGACCGCGCCGGGCTCGAGCGAGTAGGTGCTCACGTCAGCGTACACGTCCGCGCGCTCGGGGTTGCCCACAGCCGGCGTCTCGATTCGATGCGTCCCCTGGACCAGGATCAGCCTGGCTTCGTCCGAGAAGTCGCGGCCGTACACCCTGACTCTCGAGCTCGCGGAGTTGTCGACCAGCTCGGTGGGGGAGACGGAGTCGATGACGGGCACGAGGGCTTCGATCGAGACTTCGCCCGCGCGCAGCTCGACCGAGAACGGCGCCGCCTCCCCCACCGAGGAGCCACTCAGCAGCAGAAACACCGGGAACGTCCCGGCGGGAGCCCTCTCCGAGAGGCGGCCTTCCGACACCAACGTCAGCGGGGAGTCCGAGCTCACGGTCAAGGGCAGTTCGAGCCCGATCCAGCGAGCCGTCACCGCTTCGGCCAGAGCCTCGTCCTCGAAGCGGATCTCGGCAGCGTTCAACAGGAGATCCGAGATCGTGTTCGTGCGGCGGACCATGATCTGCCAGTCCACATCCCACGCGCCCTGTACGAGCCGGGTGTCGCCCGTGAGGCCGAGCGAGGCAAAACAATGATCGGGGCAACGGCAGGTCGGTGCCGGAACCCAGGCGCCGGTGTCCTCCGAGGTGTCGCACCAGAGGCACTCGTCGGTGGGGTGTGGGGCCCCATCCTCGGCGCAGGTGGACCCGATGAGGCAGGAGCCAGCCTCGACCTCGTGAACGCAGCCGCTCGCGGGATCACAGGAGTCTGTCGTGCACGAGAGGCCGTCGTCGCAGGCCCGCGCCGCCGTTCCCGTACACACACCGGCCTTGCACTGCTCGCTCTCGGTACAGCTGTCGCTGTCGGTGCAGGGATCGAGCTCTCGGGTCGGCACGGCCCGGCAGCGGGCGAGCCCGTCGTCGCACAGAGGATCCTGGCACTGAGGCTCGGCCACGGCGCCGGTACGCCGCGCAGTCTAGGCTGCCGCTACATCGCTGACAACATCGCCACTCAACCCGGATCCGCCGCTCCCGCGCGAAAACGGCCTCAGAGTGCCTCCCGCGGAGGCGCAGAGGTCGCCAAGCTGCTATCTCCTCCCACGGCCCGCGAAGCCCCGCCGCGGGCGAAGGAACCGTGCGATGCGCCTTGTGTCTGCTCTCCTCGCTCTCCTCCTCGCTCTCGTGTTAGCAGCCTGCCGCGGCCCCTCGCTCGGACCTGCAAAGCTCTGCGCCGAGGCGAAGGAGGTCGCCGCGAAGAACGAGGGGGAGGTGCGCTCCCTCGCTCTCTTGCAGCAACCGGCCCTCGTGAAGAGGGCGGGCGTGCAGCACATCCTCATAGCCTGGAAGGACCTGAGCGGCGCCTGGGGCACGAGCATGGACAAGCGAGCCCGCAAGCGCAGCTTCGACGACGCGCGCGCGGAGGTCCGCCGCCTGCTCCGGGCCGTCGAGAAGGGCACGGACTTCGAGGAGCTCATCCGCGCCCACAGCGAAGACCCCGGGAGCGTCGAGGGGAAGATCTACGAAGCCGCGCCCGGCTCGAACGTGGTGGCCGGCATGCGCTCCCTCGGCCTCCGCCTCGAGCTCGGCGAGGTGGGCGTGGCGGGCTCGCGCTTCGGCTTCCACGTGGTGCGCAGGGTGCGCTGAGGCGCTCTGCGTGGCGGGTCGGAGCAGCTTGCACGCCGAGCGACAGATCCTGCATGGTAGGAGCGGGAGGAGAAGGTCGGGCCCTCACCGCACGGAGACCAGATGCGCTTCATGAACCTGGCATGTGCCTTGTTGGCGGTGCTGAGCCTGGTGCCCTCCGCCTTCGCGGCGGCGCCGAAGGTCTTCGTCGTCGACCTGCGCGCCGAGGGCGACATCGACGAGGGGCTGGTGCGCTTGCTCAACGAGCACATGCTGACCGAGTTTGCGCGCACCGGCCGCATGTCGGTGATCGGCAGCTCCGACGTGAAGCAGCTCATCGAGCACGAGCGTGAGAAATACATCCTCGGCTGCACGGACGACTCCTGCCTGCTGGAGCTCGGCGGCGCCATCGGCGCGGATCTGCTCGCCGTCGCCAGCCTCGGGCGGCTCGGGGAGAGCGCCTACCTGCTCAACCTGAAGCTGATGCGCGTGGAGGACATGAAGGTGCTGCGCCGCTGGACCCGCGAGGTCCCGGGCAAGGAGGAGGAGCTCACCGGCGCCTTGCGCAAGGGCGTCGAGGTCATCACGGATCTGTCGAGCTCGGCCGTGGTCGAGCGTGAGGTCTCGCCCTGGGCGTGGGTGACCACGGGTGCCGGCGCGGCTCCTCTTGCGCCGAGTACTGCATCGGCACCAGGGACACCTACTTCGGCTGGCCCGAGAGCTGCGAGGCCTGCCTGAACAGAAGCTGCTGGGAGGCCACCACCAACTGCTCGAAGGACCCCTTCTGCGAGGCGGTGACCGTGTGCGACGCTGCCTGCGACAACCCGGCCTGCTTCCCGAGCTGCTCGCCCCTGTGGAACACCGAGGACACGTGGAAGAACGAGTGCAAGAAGGTGTCCTTGGGGCCGACCGAGGACGACTCCGGCTCGAAGTACTGGGACTGCCTCTACGGCCAGTGCACCGAGGCCTGCCAGCAGGGCTTCCGGTGGGGCTGCGTCGGTGAGTACCGGTGGCCAGCTCCCTCGGCCCTGCACGAGGGCATCATCAAGTTCAACTTCCAGGTCAACGACATGGTGACCAACAAGCCCATGGAAGGGGTCACCGTGACCGTCTGCACGCGGGCCGACATCGACTGCGCCATCCCCATCTTCAGCGCCGTGACCAACGCCGAGGGCAACTGCTGCCTCGACCTGCCGGTGACAGAGGTCGGCTTCGGCGGCTACTTCAAGCTCTCCCGCGACGACCTCGCCCCGGTCTCCGAGCAGTACGGGCGGCCGATCTTCAACAACAGCGTTTCCTACATCTCCGTCGTGACCCAGGCGGTGAACGACCTGCTCTGGAACAGCCTCGGGGTCACGCTCGACCCCGAGCGCGGTCTGCTGAGCGTCATCATGTGGGACTGCTCGTGGACCTCGGCGCCGGGCATCGAGTACGAGCTCTCGTCGGCCGACGAGGTGACCCGGACCTTCTACCTCGCCGAGAGCGGCACCCTCTCCTTCACCCAGTCCGAGACCTCCAGCAGCGGCATGGGCGGCTTCGTCAACGTGCCGGCAGACAAGGAGCCGGTCAGGATCTATGCGCGCCTGAAAGAGACCGGCGAGATCGTCGGCTGCCACGAGGTCGTCGTGAGGCCGGGCATTCGCCTCAACCTGACGCTCTACCCCCTCGACACGGCCAACTTCGGCTGCCCCGGGGGGGTGTCCGCGGCACCCGCGGCGAGCGGAGGAGGAGGCTGAGCAGGCCACCGTTTCGGGGTGGCACCACCGCTTTGCGGCAGCCTCGCGCGCGCCCTACTCGCAGGCGTCGCCCTTGCCGTCGCCGTCGCTGTCCGCCTGGTCCGCGTTCGAGACGAGCAGGCAGTTGTCGTTGACGTTGGGGACGCCGTCGCCGTCCTCGTCGGGGGCCGCGACGGTGTCGAGGCCGTACCAGGTCGTGCCGTTGCAGACGTAGAGGCGGCTGTCAGCGGTGTTGAAGTAGAGGCGGCCTGCCGCCGAGGGGGCGCACGCTTCGGGGGCGACGGCCGCGTTCTCGAGGCGCAGGCCCTCGGCCTGGATGCCGCCGAGGTCCAGGGAGCTGTCGACCGAGAGGCCCCCCGAGAGGAGCAGCTGGCCGCTCACCGAGCCCCCGCTCGTCGTGAGGAAGTCGTCCAGGGCGTCAGAGGTGAGCTTGGCCTGGGTCACGGCGCCCGCGCCGAGCATGCTCGCCTGCACGCAGCCGGTGCAGGTCAGCCCGGCGCTCGAGTCGGCGCTGGTGGCGGCCGGCACGGTGGCGACCTTGCGGGCGTAGGCCGTGCTCATCAGGCGCCGCCGGGCGACCTCGTCGCCGCCGTCGATGGAGAGGCCGACCCAGAGGTCGGAGTAGGTGTCGAAGAGGGCCGGAGGGAGGGCCTGGAGCGAGCCGAGGCCGACCTTGAAGCGTCCCGAGGTCACCGTCACCGCGGGAAAGGTCTCGGTGTGCAGTGCCGAGGACGCTCCGGCGCTCGCGTAGATGCGCACGGTGACCGAGTGCGCGCCGGTCAGGGCGTCGCCCGCGACGGTGCGGAGCTGGCCGTGGATCGCGACCTCCCCGGGCGTGGCAGCGTGCGCGGCCAGGGAGTAGGTGGCAACCGCGCAGAGCAGGAGGAAGAGCAAGGTTCTACGAATCATGATGAACGATGGGCCCATTGCCGCCTCCTCACAGCCCCTGGACCTGAACGGGCCAGTACTTGCGGGAGTCCCACGAGCCGTCGCCGCACTGGCCGTAGCTGTTGGAGCCCCAGCAGTAGAGGTCGCCGGAGGTGTCCTTGGCGCACCCGTGGTAGCCCGATGCCGTGACTCCCGTCGCCGTCGTCACGCCCGAGACGACCACCGGGGCGTTGGTGGTGTCGTCGTCGCCATAGCCGCACGCGCCGTTGTTGCCCTCGCCCCAACACAAGATGGTGCCGTCGTCCTTGACGGCGTAGGCGTTGTCCTTCCCGAGCGCTATCTGGACCACGTTGGTCACGGCGGCGTGGGTGACCGGCTGCGGGGTGTAGTACCTGGGGTCGTTGTCGGCGCTCGAGTAGAGGAACCACCTGCCCTCACCCCAGCACGTCACGGTGCCGTTGGAGCGCAGGGCGCAGGAGGCCCGGTCGCCGGCCGAGACCTGCACGGCGTCGGTGATGCCGCTCACCTGGGTGGGCGTGTACTTGCTCGAGCTCCCCCCATGGCCGAGCTGTCCGTAGTAGCCGAAGCCCCAGCACCAGACCTGGTTGTTCGTGGTCAAGGCACAGGCGTGCTCGTAGCCGCAGGAGACCCGGCTGACTCCCGAGATGGCCGCGCTCACCGGGGCGGCTGACCTCTGGCCGTTGCCGTCGCCGAGCTGACCCCTCATGCCCTCGCCCCAGCACTTGACGCTCCCGTTGCTCAAGACCGCGCAGTTGAAGACGCCGCCGGCACACATCGAGGTCGCCGTGCTGATGCCCGTGACGCTGACGGGCGTGCTCGCGTCGCTGGTCGAGCCGTGGCCGAGCTGGCCGTTGGCGCCGCGGCCCCAGCACTTGATGGTGCCGTTGCTCAGCACGGCGCAGCTGTGGCTGCTGCCCGTGGCGACCGACGCCACGCCGCTGAGGCCGGTGACGGTGACAGGAGTCCTCCCGTTGCCCTGCTCGCCGTCTCCGAGCTGGCCCCAGAAGGACATGCCCCAACACCTGACGGTAGTGTCCGGCATGATGAAGCACGAGTGGTAGCCGAAGCTGCCCACCTGCAGCTCGGGGCTCTCGATCACCGTCGGCCCCGTGCTCACGCACGAGCCGCTGCTGCATTCTTCGTCCTGCCCGCAGGCGTTGCCGCAGGAGCCGCAGTTGTCGTCGTCGCTGTCCGTGTGGATCTCGCAGCCGTCGGTGTCGCTGCTGTTGCAGTCGGCGTAGCCCGAGTAGCAGGCGCCCATGACGCAGACGCCGGGGGCCGAGCAGGAGGGGTCGGCGTTGGCGTAAGTGGGCGTGCACGCGTCGCCGCTGCCGTCCGAGTTCGAGTCCTCCTGGCCCGCGTTGACCACGAGCGGGCAGTTGTCGCTGACGTCGAGGACCGTGTCGCCGTCGTCGTCGGCGTCGCACTCGTTGCCGTCGCCGTCGGAGTCGGTGTCCGTCTGGTCGGCGTTGGCGACGAGGGGGCAGTTGTCGCTGGCGTCCGCTACCCCGTCACCGTCGTCGTCGGTGTCGCACGCGTCGCCGTCGCCGTCGGAGTCGGTGTCGGTCTGGGTGGCGTTCGAGACCAGCGGGCAGTTGTCGCTGCCGTCGGCCACCCCGTCGCCGTCGTCGTCCGCGTCGCACGCGTCCCCCACGCCGTCGCCGTCCGTGTCGGTCTGGTCCGCGTTGGCCAGCAGCGTGCAGTAGTCGCTACCG
>CAZQPP010000051.1:0-24740 GCA_964594295.1 uncultured Myxococcales bacterium
GAGCTCGCCGCCCTCCCCCACCGCGTAGATCTCGACGGCGCCGGTCCTCTCAAGACCGTCGCGGTAGCCCACGTAGACGAGGCCGTCCTCGGCCAGGACCGCGCTGACGTCTCCCCGGCCGAAGGCGGGCAGGGAGCCCACGGTCTCGAAGCCGGCGACGGCCGCGTCGCTGCGGACGCCGTCGCTCACGCAGTGGCCCGTCGCGGGGTCGCAGCGGTCGGCCGTGCAGGGATCGCCGTCCTCGCAGACGTAGGAGACGGCTCCGACGCACTCGCCGCCTTCACAACTCCCGTCGCGCGTGCACATGTCGACTTTGCAGCGAGCCCCATCCCCGTTCGGCGTGTGGAGACACCCTTGCACGCCGTCGCACGTGTCGAGTGTGCAGGGGTTGCCGTCATCGCAGAGATCGTCTGCGAGGACGTGTCCGCAGCCGCGCTCCGGGTGACAACGGTCCTCGGTACAGGCCACGCCGTCGTCGCAGAGCTCGTCGCGGGCGAGGTGCCTGCAGCCGCCCTCGGGCACGCACACGTCGAGGGTACAGGGATGGGCGTCCTTGCAGTGTTGTCTGATGCTGACGCAAGCACCGGAGGCGTGGCACTCGTCTACCGTGCACGGGTCTCCGTCGTCGCAGCGCAGGGGCTCGTACACGCAGGCCATGGTGTCGCCGTCGCAGATGTCCGCGGTGCAGGGGTCACCGTCGAAGCAGCTCGAGGTGTGCACGCAGCCCGTGCTCTCGAGGCACTCGTCTATCGTGCAGGGGAGCCCGTCGTCGCAGTCGAGGGTCTCGTGCGTGCAGCCTCCCCCGTCCTCGGAGCAGAGGTCTACGGTGCACTGGTTGTGGTCGTCACATCGGGGCCGGTGCGTGCAGCCGATGTTTGAGCGGCAGACGTCTATCGTGCAGGCGAGCCCGTCGCTGCAGTCGGTCGTCTCGTGTGCGCACGTCCGCCCGTCGCCGGAGCAGGAGTCGGTGGTGCACGGGTCGCCGTCGTCGCAGGCGGGCGTGTAGGTGCAGCCGACACCGGGCTCGCAGTGGTCGTCGGTGCAAGCAGAGCCGTCGTCACAGGCCGTGCGGCTGCCCGCGAAGCACATGCCGAGGCGGCACCGGTCGTGCTCCGTGCAGGGGTCGCCGTCCTCGCACCACCCGTCCTTGTGGTAGTGCCAACAGCGCCCTTTCGTATCGCAGCGATCGTTGGTGCACGGGTTCTTGTCGTCGCAGTCTTGGGGCTCGTGGACGCAGCTGCCGTCCCCGGGGTCACAACGGTCGACGGTGCAGGGGTCGAAGTCATCGCAGAGCTCGCGCGCGATCATCCGGCAGCCCACCCCGACGACGCACATCGCCTCGGTGCACGCGTCGGAACCCCCGCAGTCCAGTATGCGCCCCGGGACGCAGCTCCCACCATCACACCGACTCTCCGCGGTGCACGCGACGCCGTCGTCACAGGGCGTGCCGGCCTCGGGCGTCGTCAGCTCACAGGTCTCGTGGTGCTTCACGACGCGCCGGCACGCTCCCCTCGCGTCGAGGCAGCCGGGGCGGCTCGAGAGGCAACGCCCGGCGCGACAGCGGAAGCCGCTTCCGGTCTCCCAGCACGCCTCTCCGTCAGCGCTGTCGACGAGCAGGCAGCCTTCGACGGTGGGCGCCCAGTACCTGCAGACGGGCGCAGAGGCCGGGCACTCGGAGAGATCGGCTCGAAGCCGATCTCCCTCCTTGACGATCGGCTCGTCCTCACCGGCCTTGCAGCCCGCGATCATGCCGAGCACGAGCGTCGCGAACGCCAGGCGGGACAGATCTCGCGAGATCCCGGTCATCTTACGGCCCTTCTCCCTCGCGACACCGGAGCTCGAGGCTGCGCAGCGCCCCGCCGGCGACGAGATGAACGAAGGGAAGGCCGAAGGCGGCCTCCGAGATCCCGGAAGGCAGCTCGAGGGGCCCGAGCTCGACCGGCAGCTCCGCGCCCTCGAGGCGATAGAGGACCCCCGGGCGCGCTTCGCCCGAAGGCCCGGGGAGGCCGAGCAAGAGACCTCCGCTCACATGCGGAGAGCTCCAGCGGACCGCGAGCGAGCCGGTCAGGACGCTCGGAGCGGCCGGGTCGGCGACGTCGACGCGCAGGACCTTCCTCCAGTCTTCTTCTGGCCCGAGCGCGTAGCGCTTGGCCGCGAACAGCAGCACGCTGCCGTCCGAGGCGATGGGCCGCGGGTCGCGATACGCCACGGCGCCCGTCGTGCGCGCCCCGCCCGGCGCCTCGAGGTCGACGACCGAGAGGGTGTCCAGCCCGGGCCAACGGCCGGTGGACACGAAGACGTACCGGCCGGCGGAGTGCACGCCGAGGAGGCTTCGGATGCTCTGTGATCCGGGCAGGTCGAGGCGCCGCCCCGGATCACCACCCGCGCCCAGCAGCAGCAGGTGGGCCCCGCGGAGGGGAGACAGGGACCCGCTCTGCCCGATGCGGTCGCGAGACGCGTTCGGGCGACCGTCGCCGAGCCCGAGGGCGAGCGCCTCCCTGTGCGCGACGAGCTCGCCCGCGTTCTCGGGGACCGGGTGCACGACGGGCGCCCCCGGCCTGCCGGAGGGATCGAGATCGAAGGAGAGCAAGGCCGGCGACGAGGCCGCCCCCTCGGGCAGGCCCCACAGCAGCCACGCCCGCTCGCCGTGGATGTGCAGGTCCCCGAGGGCGTGCCCCCTCGGCAGGCACGCCACGCCCGCCACCACGAGCGACGCAGCGTCCACGCGGATCTGGACGAGGGCGTCGGGCTCGCCCGGCCCGCAGCGGCCGGCGCCGCAGCCCTCGCAGACAACGTAGAGCGAGCGCTCGAATGCGGCCAGCCTGGTGGGAGCCCCGCCGATCTCGGGCATCCGGAGATGCACCGCCTCGGGCACGCACCCCGCGACGCAGCCCGGGCTCTCCTCTGGCAGGCTGTCGCAGCCCTCCTCTCCGCAGAGGTCTCGGGTGCAGGGATCGCCGTCGTCACACGCCGGAGACGCGCAGCCGAGGTAGGGGACGCACTCGAAGGGCCCGCAGGGTGAGCCCTCGGGGCAGGAGAGCGGCTCCCCGGCGGTGCAGCTCCCCCGCTCGCAGCGCTCGACACCGTTGCAGGGGTCGCCGTCGTCACACCCCACGGCATCGGCCACCCGTTCATAGCGGCAGCCCTCCGCTGGATCACAGGAGTCGAGAGTGCAGGGCTCGCCGTCGTCGCAGGGGAGCCACCGCGGGATCACTGCGCCCGAGGCGGGGTCGCAGGTCTCGGTGGGGCAGCGGCGCTCCGGGTCCTCCTCCACACCTCCCGGAGCGCGGCAGAGACCTCCGTCACATCGCTCGGCGCCGTTGCACAGGTCTCCGTCGCTGCAGTCGCTGCCGTCGGGGAGGGGCTCGTGCACGCAGCCGCCGGCGCCGGCCTCGGGCGCCTTGGGATCGCAGCGATCAGCGGTGCACGGATCCCCGTCGTCGCAGGCTCCTGCGGCGGGCTCTACGACGCAGCCGGCGCCAGGGATGCAGCGGGCTGCTCCGCAAGAGCTGCCCGGATCGCACTCGCCGCCCCCCCCCGCGCAGTCCTCGCAGAAGCTCGCGCGCACGACATGAAGCCCCCTGGCCTCGACCAGGTAGACCAGGCCGTCTCGAAAGACGAGGTCCTGCACGCCGGAGCGCACCCGGTGCGAGGCAAGGTAGGTCGCCGCCAGGCCCTCCGGCCCACCGCGCCTGCCGAGGCGATACGCCGAGAGACCGCGGGAGGCGATCAGGAGGGTGTCGCCGACCAACGAGAAGGAGCTGACGTCACGGAAACCGTCAAGGGTGTGGGTGAGGACGGGAGCCGACGCGTCTTCCATGTCGTAGACGGCGATCCCCGCCCACGCCACGGAAGGCTCCGGGCTCCTTCCGAGCGCGTGGAGCCAGAGATCGCAAGACGGCTCGTCGGGAGGTCGGAGCGCGGCGACCAGGCGGTGGCCGTCGAGGTGCCAGCCCGACACCCGTTGCCCGGGGGCGAGCTCGCTCGGCTGCCCTCCGGCCCCCAACACCGACGCGCTCAACACGCCGCCGGCGGCCCTCAACAGGCGCAGCCGGCTCCCCTCCCGTCCGAGAGCCAGGAACGAGGCGCCCTCCACGCGAGCGGCCAGGAGATCTCCCGGCGAGGCTTGCACGGGGAGCAGCTCCTCGAGCCTTGGAGCCCGGGGATCGGAGATGTCGATCGACGCGACCAGCGCTCCTCCCAAGCCCGGCTCGAAGGCCGCGTCGAGGGTCGCGTAGAGGTGGTCCCCGGCGATCCCGAGACCCAGGAGCCGGCCGCCGGGATCGAGCTCACCCACCACGACCGGCGATCCCGGCTCCGAGACGTCGGCCGCGACGAGCCCGCGGCGGGCGTCGGCCAGGAAGGCGACGTCCCCTTGGACCGCCACGTCGCGGGCGTCCAGATCACCGGCCAGCCGTCCCTCCACGGCCGGGTTGTCCGGGTCCTCCGCGTCGATGACTGCGAGGCCCGCCCTCCCTTCGGCCAGGTAGACCTTGTCGCCCACGAGGTCCATGGCGTGTGCCCTGCCGCCGTCGTGTGCCGCCCCCACCTCCACGGGGCGCGCCGGATCCGAGATGTCATAGACGCGCAGCCCCTGCTCCCCGTCTGCGAGGAAGGCCCACGAGCCCCACGCGGCCACGGCCTCGGCGCTCCCGGGCGAGGGGGCGGTGCCGAGGAGGCCGGCGGGGCTCCCGCCGGCGTCCGAGAAGGTCGCGATCCCGCCGGCGGGCCCGCGGGCGGCGATCCAGACCTCCCCCGCCGGGGCCAGATCCACGACGAAGGGCTCTCCCAGAGGGGTCTCCACGAGCGTCGCCACGGGCCCGCTGAGGTCGAGCTCCTGCGCGATGCGGCCCGGGGAGATCGCGAGGAGGCCGGAGCCGGTGCGCTCTACGAGGAAGGGCGCGTCCAGCGCTACGCTCACATGCTCGACGCTCAGGCCGCCGAAGCCGGAGCGGAGCACGGCCAGGCTCCCCCTGTCGGAGCCCACGGCCACGATGTCGCCGAAGGAGTCCAGGCTGCGCCCGCGGGGGAGCTTGACCGGGTCCTCGCCGCGCAGCCAGATGCTCTCCTCGTCCGGGCCGCCGCCCCGCCAGACGCCCATCGCATACACCCGCCCACCGGCGTCGAGCACGAAGAGGCTCTGCCCCCAGTCGGTCAACGCCGCGTCGACGATCATCTCGCCAGCGTCGAGCTGCTCCAGGATCTGCGGAGAGCCAGGGTCGGCCACGTCCAGCGCCCAAACCCTGCCCCGGCTCCCGGCGCAGGCTCCGCTCGCGGCGTCTACCCCGCTGCGGCCCTGCCACCATCCGCCGGCGGCGAGAAGGATGTCGTCCGCCATCGCCAGGGCGCTCACTCCTCCGCCCAGCGCCACGTGCTTCAGCGCGGACAGGCTTCCGGCCTCGCCCACCTCGTAGACCGTGACCCCGCCCATGCGCTCGGGGCCGTCTCGCATCCCCGCGTAGACGTACCCGCCCTCGGCCAGGACCGCGCTCACGTCCCCACGCTCGGGGGCGAGCACCGAGCCTGCTCCCTCGAAGCCGAGGAACACCGGCGATCCCTCGCCCCAGACCGGCTCGCACTCTCCGGTCTCGTGGTGGCAGGCTGTGGGGGTGCAAGGGTCGTCGTCCGGACACGACACACGCTCTCCCATGCACCCGAGCCTCGCTCCCTTGAACGACCTGCACCAGTCGTCCGTCGTGCAGGGATCGCCGTCATCACAAGAGCTGACGACGCCCCAGCCGGAGCGGTAACGGTGCGTGCAGCCCTTCCAGCGCTCGCAGCGATCGCTCGTGCACTGATCCCCGTCGTCACAGAGCGCGTCTTCGGGGGTGTGCTCGCACCCTTCCACGGGATCGCAGCGGTCGGCCGTGCACTCGTGGCCGTCGTCGCAGTCCCTCGGCTCGCCGGGAGGGCATACCCCGGCCGTGCAGCGGCTGGAGCTGGTGCACGGACCGCCGTCTTTGCACCACTCACCCGACAGCGGCTTGTGTCTGCAGCCCGCGAAGGGGACGCAGTAGTCCCAGGTGCAGCGGTTCTCGTCCTCGCACTCGTGGGGTGAGCCCGGCAGGCACTCACCGTCCTCGCAGCGGTCGCCCACGGTGCAGCGGTCCCCGTCTTCGCAAGGTCCCTCGTTCGGGGTGTGCTGGCAGCCCTCGAAGGCGACGCAGCGGTCGTCGGTGCACGGGTCGGCGTCGTCGCAGTCGCCGGCGGCGAGCTGCACGCAGTCTCCGCTCCGCCGCTCGCAGCGCCCCTCCGTGCAGGGATCGCCGTCCTCGCAGAGCACCGGGACGTGCACGCAGCTCTCGTCGCTGGGGTCGCAGGAGTCGATGGTGCAGGGGTTCTGGTCGTCACACCACTTGACGAGCGTGTGCTGGCACTGTCCGTCGAACGGGTCGCAGTGATCCGAGGTGCACGGGTCGCCGTCTTCGCAGTCGACCGGGACGAAGGTGCAGCCCTCCTCCGGAACACAGATCTCCTCGCTGCAGGAGTAGCTGTCAGGGCACTCGAGCAGCCGCCCCGGGGTACACACGCCCTGCTCGCAGCGCTCCTCGACCGTGCAGGCCACCCCGTCCTCGCAGGGGGCGCCCTCCCTCACCGGCACGAGCTCCCAGGGCTTCAGCCCGTCGCAGAAGACGGCCATGAGACAAGGCGAGTCGGGCTGCGTGCACGCGTCGATCGGCTCCATGCAGCGCCCGGCGACGCACAACCCGGTGATCTCCTCGTCGTCCCAGGCGCAGGGAGTCCCGTGCGGCAGATCGACGAGATCGCAGGGCCGGGAGTGGGAACCATGTCCCTGGCAGACCGTCGGCCCCTTCTCGCAGCGAGGCCCCTCGTAGGGCACGGCGCCGCCGCGATCCGGAGCGGTGGAGTGCTCGGCCGTGTCGCCGCGCAGCACGCGAGCATCCGGGATCCCCTCGCCGCCTCCCGCGCACCCCACGAGCGCAAAGCCCGCGAGCGCCCACAGGCGAGCCGCCCCTGGAGAGAGCGCCCGTTCCCTGGTCCGAGAGGCCGTCAAGGGGGCAACCTCCTGAGCGGGCGGAAGCCCACGGTCGGCCGGGCGTCGTGGTCGCCGAGACCGCCAAACCGGCTTCCCAGGCTGCAACCCCTGGCGTAGTCGAACCAGGAGCCGCCGTGTGCCTGGTGGGGACCATAACGAGCCGCGTGCTCTCGGTCGCAGACGGGATCCAGCTCAGGGTTGGCCCGGCGCCTCTCCTCGTCGCAGCGTGCCCGGTCCCAGACCCACTCCCCCACGTTGCCCGACATGTCGTAGAGCCCCCACGCGTTCGGTTCCTTCTCTCCGACGGGGTGGGACCTCAGGCCCGAGTTCCCGCAGTACCAGCCGGCCGCGTCGAGGGCGTGGTCCACCGGGAAGCAGAGCCGGGACTGAATCTCGCCGGTGTGGAGAGCGGTCGTCGTGGCGCCGCGGCCGGCGTGCTCCCACTCCCACGCCGTCGGCAGGCGGTATCCCTCGCAGCGCATCAGGTCCCCGTCTTCGGCCTTCACCTCGACCCACTCGCAGTATCCCTGCCGCTCCGCCTCGGAGGACTCGCAGCCCGAGAAGGCGAAGCACTCCGGCAGCCCCTCGGCCCTCGACAGGGCGTTGCAGAAGGCCAGGGCCCCGTGCCAGCTCACCTTCTCGACCGGGCAGTCGGAGCCGCAGTCGGCGAAGTGCGAGGGGTTGTGCCCCATCAGGGAGCGCCACTCGGCCTGGCTCACCTCGGTCTGCTTCAGCCAGAAGGGTCGCGTAACCCGACCCAGCTGCACCTCCCCCTCGCCCTCCCACATCCGGAATTCGCCCGGCGGGACGTATGCGAAGCCAGGCAGCGAGCAGTCCTCGGGGCAGCCGGAGCCGTCCTCACCCTCGCTGCAGTGCCCGTCGCCACACTCCACTCCCAGGCAGGCGCCGCTCCCATGCTCGCACCGCGCGCCGCCCGCGCACTCCCCGCAGGCGAAGCCGTCCACCGCACCGCAGGAGCGGCCCAGGCAGGGGTCCTCTATGTGGTCGAGGTCGCACACACCCGCGAGATCGTCCGCCTGGTAGGACACCCCCGCCCTGCCCTCCATCCCCGCCACCGACAGCCACGCGCCGTCGCTGTCGCCGGGGTTCTTCGAGCAGAACCCGAGCGCGTAGAAGCTCCGGCCGCGGCGCTCGATGAGGCGGCCGACCCTGGCGAAGGCCGCGGGGAGCTCGTGAGCCTCGGAGACCGTCTCTACCCCGCCGAGGCCGATCCCGCCGGCCGAGAAGACCTCGGGGCGCGCTCCGAGGTTCACCACGTACGCACGGTCCGGGGCGTAGCTGGTGTCCGGCGGCCGCCACCCCTGTCCCCACTGCTTCGAGCGCGGCGCAACGCCGACGACCTCCCGCGCCGAGGCGCGGCCCTCGCTGAAGTGAAGGGTGAAGCCGGCGGCACGAGGGCTGTGTGACAGGCGCGCCGCGTCAGCCAGCAGGTGGTGCCCCTCGCTGAGAGCCCGACCGGCGTGCGGCGGCCCGGAGTCGTCGAAGCCGCCGGAGCCGAGGCTCTCGACGGCGCGTCTCAGGTCCTCCTCGTCGTCGCTGAACCACAGGTGCTCGCGAAGCTCCTCGCCGGCGTCGTAGAGGAAGATCCCGATCCGGTGCTCGTGCGACAGCTGCCGGACGAGCGCAGCGACAGCCTCCTTGAGGACGTGACGCTCCGAGAGGCGCATCAGCGGGCTGGTGGCGTCGAGCAGGATGAGCGTGTTGAGCTCGAAGACCCGCGAGCGCGGTGTGAGGACCAGCTCGTCCGGGCTTCTCGAGGAGGGCCCGGGCCGCTCGTCGACGGCGAAGCGCTCGGCGCTCAGCCCGGGCAGCGGCTCGCCGTCACAGCGTGCGAGCTCGAAGAGCAGGCGCACCTCTCTCGGCGGCGTCGTCATGGCGTTCAAGGAGCGAAACACCGAGCACCCGTCTCCGCTCGCGGCGCCTTCGCGCGAGCATCCGAGGCCGAGCGCCCCGAGCAGCACCGTAACAGCTAGTGTAACATGTATCGTCACACAGGCCCGCGCCCACCTCTTGCAGGCGGTCCCATCGATACCACGGGCACAACCGGAGATGATGATGCCTCCCCGACACCGCCGCCCCGGGGATCGGGGACACACGGAGCCGGCCTTCCTAGGCGCAGACTGCCAGCGCAATCGGTCGCTGTGAGGCGGACTTTAGCCCTTTTTTCGGCCGGGCGCCCGAGCTACTTCAGCTCCACGCCGCGCACCGCGACGTGCCCGAAGGCGTCTTCGGCCTGAATTCGCAGCAGCCCCGCGCCCTTGTGACCTAGGGCGTCGAGCTCGAGGTCGAAGGTCTCCTCCTTGCCGTCGAGCACGCCGTCTCGGGGCACCACGATCTGCCACGGCCCGGCGTCTATTGCTACGTGGACCAGGGCAAGGGGGGAGCTCCCGTCCTCGACCTCGAAGACCACTTTGCCGGCGCGCGAAGCGCTCACGCTGATACTCGGGGCCTGGTTGTCGACCAGCACGGGACCGCCCACGGCCTCGGCGCTGAGACCCTCGCCCGGCGGGTTCGCGGCGGCGTCGCTGGCCTTCACCAGGATCTCGTAACGGCCGTCGGGGTAGTCGCCCACCGGCCAGTCGACGAAGCCGTCGCCGGTGCCCTCCTCCCGGGTCAGTCGGACCGGGTGGGCTGCGCCGATGCGGCGGACCGAGACGTGGAAGCGCAGATCGTCGCCGTCCGGGTCCAGCACGTCGAAGGCGATACGCTTGATGCCGGTGTAGGTCTTCGCCTTCACCGAGCCCACGACCTTGGAGGCCTTCCTTAGGCCCTTGGTCGCCGGCTTCTTCTTCGGCGGCGGCGCCTTGACCTTGCGGTCGACGACGAGCACCCCCGTCACCACGGGCGGGAGGTTCGGGGTGCGGAAGCCGAGGCGGACGGCGCGGAGGTGGGCGGCGGCGCCCGAGAGGCTGACCCTGTACTGGACGTAGCGGCCCGGCGGGACCTTGGGCGCGCCTCCGCCGCTCGGGACCTTCACGAAGGGGGACCAGCCCTCGTCGCTCGGCGGCTCGGTGGCGCCGGTGCGCACCTCGAGGCTCGCCCCTTCACCGACGTAGTCGACGCGGCCGATGTGCGACGGAAGGCCGAGGTCGATGACGCGGGAGGTGTGCAGGGGCTTGAGCGCCGCGCGCCCGAGCTTCACGAGGGAGGCGGTCGCGGAGGTGGTGGCCCAGCCCTGCCCCTTGGGGTCGGTGACCAGCGCCTCGACCGACTTGTCCGGCAGGTCCGCGTAGAGGCTGACTCGGCCGCCCGCGCCGACCCGGAAGATCGTGCCCCCGTCAGACGCCGCCACGAGGGCGCCGCCGTCGTCGAGGAGGGCCGCGTCGTGCACGACGGGCTTGCCGAGGTCGGCCATCAGCATCGCCGAGCCGTCCCCCTGCACCCGCCAGAGCCCCGCGCCCTTGGGCATGGGGCCCGGCTCCGGGGGCTTCCGGGTCAGGCCGAAGGCGTCACCCGACTCCGGGGGCTTGCTGTTCTTCTTGTCCTTCTTCTCCTTGGACCCGGAGGCCGAAGAGGAGGCGTTGCTCAGCGCGAGGACCGAGGAGCCGGAGCGGAGCACGCGCTTGACCTCGCCGGTCTCCCCTACCTCGAAGAGGACCCGGAGGCGCTTGAAGCGGTCGAGGCGCAGGACGCGACCGGGGAGCGCGGTGCCCACCCAGATGTCGCCGCCGTCCTGGAGCAGGTCCATGGCGTGCTCTGCGCCGATCTTCTTGCTCTCACGGATCTTCCCGTTGCGGCTGAAGCGGATGACCATGCCGGGGACACCCGTCGCGACGAGCACGTCGCCCTTGCCGATCGGGAGGATGCGCCAGACGTAGGCCGACTCGAAGGTCTCCACCTCCTCCACCTTCCGGTTCTTCAGGATGCGCACGAGCCTCCCGGAGGGGGCCAGGCCCGCCCAGATCTCGTCGTCGCCGACGAAGGCGAGGGCCGTCACGCGCTGGTCCTCCTCCGAGTCGCCGGCGAAGACCTCACGAAAGGCCTTGCCGTTGTATCGAAGCACACGGCCCTTCTTGGCGGTGCCCACCGCCACCACGCCGTCCCTCCGGTAGGCGACCACCGTGAGGGCCTCGGCGTCCTCGACCGGGTATCGGTCGACGGCGGGCCCCGGGCGGATCAGGCCGTCCGGGTCCAGCACGGCGCCCTCGAAGGTGCCTTCTTTGAAGACCTTGGCGCTCTGGTCGACGACGGCCTCGGCCGGGGAGGCGGCGAGGGGCTGCGACCAGGCGAGCCCGGCGAGGAGAAGCACAACGGAGAGAGCCCGCGCCGGATGAAGCGGGGCTGCGGATCGGCTCATTTGCCCTCCTCCGGGAATCGGGGCTTGTGTGGGGCGCGTGTGTTCATCTCAGCTCCTCGGTGGGGCGATCCTCACGCGGACGGAGGTGGTGCCGCTGAGCACCCAGCGCAGCTCCTCGCGGATCACACGCTGGGCGAGCACCTCCTTGGGGCCCGGGCGCCGGACGCCGCGCTTCACCGCGGCGCGGAGGGAGGGAGGCGCGGCCGGGAAGAGCACACCGTCGGCGTCGACGGTGACCTCGGGCTCGAGGAAGCGGACGGCCAGCTCGCTCGCCTTGCCGGCCGGGCGCTGGGTGGCCAGCCAGGACTTCAGGTCCGTGGGGCTCGGCACGTCGAGGTGCACGACGCGGTCGGCAGGGCCGACCTGGAGCGACACCGTGCGCCCCGCGAAACGCTTCGGGATGGGCACGCGCAGGGTGTGGCTCACCTCACCGTCCCGGCCGTAGGGCTGCATCACGACGCGCACCGGGATCTCCTCGCCCGCGCGCACCTCGTCGGGCACGTGGACGGCGACGAGGCGGGCGAAGCGCGCCTCGCTCGTGGCGTCGAGGAAGACGCTGACGCGATCTACGTGGAGCCTGCGGTAGGGGTTCGAGAGGGCGGCGACGATGGGGGTCACCGCCTGGTGCACCACCTCTCGGCTCCCGCCGCCGCCGAGGCGGACGCTCTCGGTCTCGTCCGCGAAGCCCTCCTCGGTGTGCCACGAGGTCTTGATGCGGTAGGTGAAGGGCAGCGTGTGAGGCAGGGCGTGGCCGACGGCCGAGCCGACGGACGCGGCGACGATCATGGGCAGCACGGAGGGCATCGGAGCGGCGCGCATGCGGTAGGTGCGGTTGACGCCGAGGTCGACGGCCTGCACGCGCACCTCGATGGGGATCATCTTGCTCTCCGCGTCCATCCTGGCCACGACCGAGGACTGGAAGTCTCCGGTGAGCTGTCCCACGACCGGCCCGACCGCGGCCATCTTGAAGGAGATGCGGCGGTTGGCGAGGACCGTGATGATCGGCGAGTCGAGGATCGGGAAGTCGGTCGCGCCGGCCTGGAGGAAGGGGTGACCGAAGCCTATGAGGCGTTCGCCGATCACGTGGGTCACGGTGCCGACCCCGGTCATGTTCAGATCCCCGAGCAGGAAGGCCACCCCGAGGGAGCCGCCGTTGACCAGCTTCTTCCGCTTCTTGCCGGCGGCGGCCTTCGAGCGTCCGCCACCGGCCGGCGCCGCCACCGGGACGAGGCTGGTGCCGCTCAGCCCATCTGAGAACTCACGCGCGAGGTCCGCCGGCATCGCGGGCACCGACAGGGGCATGGCGACCGGCACGAGCCCTTCCGAGGCACCCGAGTGCGGCCCGAGCCCCAGGCGTTTGAGGGCGCCGGCGAGGTCCCCGTCCGTCACGTAGGGACCCCAGATCTGTCTCACGCGCGAGTTCCAGGCGAGGTCGGTCACGGAGCGCTCGTCTCGAGCGAGGTCTGCGAGCATTGACTCGATGGGCGTGATGCCCGCGATGGGGTCCATGGCGAAGGCCCAGGCGTAGGCGATGGCGCCGGCCAGCTTCCCGTCGAGGTAGACGGGGCTGCCGCTCATGCCGGCCACGGTGCTGCTCCGCTCGAGGCCGTGGTCACCGATGCGCGCGAGGATGATGCTCTGGTGCGGCATGCGGTTCTCGATGACTCCGATCACCTCGACCTTGAAGCGCTCGGGCTCCGTGCCCTCGAACACGCTCAGGCCGTAGCCCTTCATGCCCTTCTTCACCTTGGAGACGGGGATCACGGGCACTCCGGGGTCTACCCGTCCCGCCGCGACCGCCTGGCCAGCGACCAGGAACACCAGCATCGCGGCCAGGAGGTAGCGTGCCATGAAACTCTCCCTGATAGCGGGGCGGTTTCTACCAGAGCGCACGGGGCGGGAACAATTCGGGCTCGGGAGCCGGGTGTCGGGGCTCGGGAGTCGGGGCTCGGGTGACCCGCTGGCGCGGCTCTGGCATCCTGCGCTGGACCGGCTGGAGACGAACATGCTGAGGAAACACCTCCACCGCCTGCTGATAATCCTGCTCACGGGCCTCCTCTGCGCATGTACGGAGAGCGACGGCGCCAAGACCGAGCACGGGGACACCGGCCAGACCGCAGACGAGGGGACATCCCCCGATGACCCCGGAGTGGACCCAGGGGAGTCCGAGGATCCGGGCGAGCCACCCGCCGACGAGGCACCCGCAGGGGACACCGCCCCCGACGAAGGCAAAGAGCCCGTCCCCGAGACCTGCGCCGGCCACGACTACGACTTCAAGAACCTGCTCCCAGGGCCCTGCCAGACCGGCTACGACGCCGATCTCGCACGAAAGGCGCGGCTCGTAGACCGGCAGTGGACGACCTTCAACGCCGCCGCCCACGGCCTGAGCTCCGACGTGGGCGTGGCCGAGGAGGACCGCGCCCTCGTCGAGGGCTGGCTCAGCGAGAAGGACGACTGGGACTTCGAGGCCTACGCCGGCAAGCCGGCCACCGAGGTCATCTCGAGCCACCACAAGGTCGCGGGTCTGTACGGCGGGGTGGGAGCAGCGGCGGACGCCTACCGCTACGGCGTGCTCCGCGACCAGGGCTACCCGAAGGCGGAGGTCGACCAGGCGAGGAAGCAGCTCCTGCGTGCCATGGACGCCATCCACCTCGCCACGCGCATCACGGGGGTGCCGGGGGTGATCGCGCGCGGATTCGGGCGCATCGACCTGCCGGGCGACGGCCAGAACGTGACCACGGTGCCGCTGAAGGACGGAGACGGAAACCCCCTGCCCGAGCCCAAGAACAACGGCACCTGGCGCGAGGACTTCTCGGGCGAGTACCCCAATTACCGCTGGGAGGACTCCTGCAGCCGGGACATGTACGTCGGCTGGGTGAGCGCCTACGCGGCCGTCTGGGAGGTCATCGCCGAGGACCCAGCCTTCTCCGACGAGCTCAAGCAGCGCCTGCGCAAGGACGCAACCGACATCGCCAGGGAGCTCATGGTCGTGCGCGACGGCGTTCACGACCTGGAGATCCCCGACGCCGACGGGAGGACCACCTACCACGGCTACCTGCACGAGAACACCATCGACCGCGTCTACGTGCCCGGCCCCCTCAACGGCTTCACCGCGATGATGAGCGTCGGCATCGTCGCCGCCTGGGTCTACGTCACGGGTGACGCCGATCTCGAGGCCTGGTTCGAGGACGAGCTGCTCGCCAAGAGGCGCATCCACGAGGTCGCCCGGGACAAGGTGGGGCTCGTGGTCGACCTCGGGGAGGTCTCCAACTACTCCAACTACAACATGGCCTTCCAGGGAGGCTGGCTGGCGATCAGCTACCTGAGGAACGAGGAGGCACGAGCGGCCGTCCGCGAGGGGCTCGGGCCAGGTCTCTACGACCGCCCCGGGCGCGGCCGCCAGCCAAGAGAGATAGGCCACAGCCTCTTCGACTTCACCTGGGCGGCGGCGAAGGGCGACTACAGCGCCCACCGGCCCATGACCGAGGAGCCCGACCTCGACGCCCTCGAGAGCGGGCTCTGGACGCTGCGACACTGGCGGGAGCCGCCAACGTGGGGCGAAGGGATCCTCAACTGCCCCGACGCCGTCTGCGACTGCGACGACCCCGAGGTCTCGAGCTCCGAGTGCACGGCCGAGGACGGTCGCCCGCTGACGGTGCTCGGCTGCGTGGGCCGCAACTGCGACCTGATCTGCGTCGAGCCCCTGCCGATCACCATCCGCCCGACCTCCAATTACTACTGGCGATCGAACCCCTACAGGCCGAATGGCGGCGGCGGCGGCCTCCTGCCGTCTGTGGACTTCCGGATCGCGTACTGGATGGCGCGCTGGGCTCGGAGGTAGGCGTAGCGCCTTGGGGCGCGGCGATCTTGTTAATTAACCCTTGACAGGGTCGCTGCTGCGGCGATATTTCGCCGCGCCGCCGTGGATGGAGGCTTCAGACACGGCGCACAGTATGACCTAGTACGAGTACGAGGTGTGGTGATGACGCGTTGTGTGCGTTTGTCCCGGTCTGTCCTTGCGCCTGTCGCGCTTTTTTCGGTGCCCCTCATGGTCCTGCTCGCCGGCTGCGGCGGGGATGACGTGACCGTCTCCGATTCGGCTTACAACCGCCTGGCCACACGGCTCTCGCAGCCTGAGGTCGTGGCGGGCACCGCCGTCGGCGTGCAGTGCGTCAAGATCACTGGCGACAAGGAGGAGATCGTCACCGACGCCAAGTTCACGGCCGACCCGGCCGAGGGTGTCAGCGGCGCCGGCTTCGAGATCATCCCCTCGCGCGCAGGCGACCTCGAGGTCACGTGCAGCTACGGAGACAACTCCGGCATCGCGTTGGAGCCTGCGACCGTCAAGGTCCTCCCCGGGCCCATCGTCGCGACGCGCGTCACCTTTGATCCCCCGGAGTCGCCGGCCGGTGTGCACGCGCTTGCGAAGTGCGAGGCCATAGACTCCTTCGGCAACGCCTCGACCAGCGAGGCCCAGCACTTCACCCTCTCGGCCACCGGAGAGAACACCGAGACCATCACCATCTCGGGGCTCCACGCCTACGGCATCAAAGTCGGCGCCTACAACTTCGTGTGCGACTTCCTCGTGCAGGAGGACGAGGCCCAGTACCCGGGCAGCCTCGTGATCGTCCCCGGCCCCGCCGCCGAGCTCAAGCTCACCCTCGACCCCGACGAGCAGGCCTACGCGCCGGGCGCGCAGCTGCGTCTCGTCCCCGCCGCCAAGGACTCCTACGGCAACGTCATCGAGCACCCCGACCTCGACGTGACGATCACGCCGGCCGGCGGCGGCCTGAACCTCTCCCCCGGCACCCTCGTGCTCAAGGCCGTCAACGAGGGCGTCTACGAGCTGGCCGCCCACGTGGCCGGGCGCCCGCAGGTGCAGGACAAGATCCGCATCGTCGTCGACGGCAGCGTCCCCCAGATCAACCTCGCGACCCCGAAGCAGGCGCTCCGCCACAAGGGCCAGCCCGTCATCGGCGTCACCGGCTACGCCACCGACAACTCGGGCCCCCTCGCCGAGCTCACCGTCAACGGCAGCAAGATCACCATCGCCGAGGACGGCAGCTTCGCCGTGCAGGTGGACCTCGAGCCCGGCATCAACACCATCATCGTCGAGGCTACCGACCAGAACGGCCTGAAGACCCGCGCCGTGCGCTGGGTGCTCTGGAGCCCCGAGTACCTCCCCCTGACCAAGGGCGCCTCCGACATCGAGCGCGTCGAGGCGGGAACCCTCGTGCGCCTCGGCCAGGAGAGCATCGACGACGGCGACCACGACCACAAGAACCCCGACGACATCGCCACCCTGCTCGAGGTCGCCCTCGAGGACCTCGACATCGAAGACGCCCTCGACCCGAAGTGGGTCATCTACGAGGACCCGGGCCTGGGCATGAAGGCCTCCTTCGAGCTCGACACCGTCAAGTCCAAGGACCCCGTGGTGGCCATGGCCCTCGACCGCGGCCACCTGCGCTTCGGCGTCGCCTTCTGGGACGTGGAGATCTCCGGAGACGCCGTGCTCTCCACCGAGGCCATCGGCCTCCCCGTCGAGGTCAAGGCGGGCATCGGCACGATCACGGCTGACAATGCCCAGCTCAAGGCGCGCCTCATCCCCTCCATCGACGAGGACAGCGGCGAGGTCGTCTGGGAGATCCTGGCCGCCGAGGTGATGCTCGAGAACATGGTCGTGGACATGTCCGACATCTTCGACGGCCTCGGCATCGACATCGAGAGCCTGCTCCAGAACGAGCTCAAGACCGTCATCGAGGTCTTCCTCGCCGGCGAGCTCGAGAAGCAGCTCCCCGTCGCCCTCGAGGGCGTCTTCGCGGCCTGGAAGGTCGACCAGACCTTCGAAGTCCCGGCGCTGTTCGGCGAGGGCAACCCCATGGAGATCCGGGTCGAAGGCGGCCTGACCGACATCAAGGCCGACCTCGACGCCCTGACGCTCTCCCTCGACACCACCGTGCGCGACAAGGCCCTCCAGCTCTCAGACCCCATCGGCTCCGTCGGCGACCTCGGCTGCGCCACCGATCTGAAGCCCTCCTCCGCGCCGCTCCACTTCGGCGTGACCGACCCCGTCTTGAACCGCTTCGTGCACCTCGTGTGGGCGGGCGAGATGCTCGACCTCCAGGCGACCGCTCCCGACCCGAAGTCCATGGAGGCCTTCTGCGGCTTCGGCAGCATCACCGAGCTGCTCAACGCGGACAACTCGGAGATCACCGTGCAGGTGATGCCGCTGCTGCCGCCCGTGCTCAACTCCTGCCAGGCCGACAGCGCCAAGAAGGAGCTCTACGACCTCCAGCTCGGCGCCATGCGCATCGACCTGACCTACAAGCGGACGGGCCAGCCCGTGCAGCTCTCCTTGGAGATCGGCTTCAACGCTCCGGTCACCCAGGCCGAGCCCGATCCCGAGGCCGAGGCTCTCCTGGCCATGGCCGTGGGCACCCCCGTCGACGTGCACGTCGAGGTGGTGCAGGGCCAGGGCGTCGGCAAGACCGAGCGCGACGAGTTCGCCGCGAGCCTCGGCGAGGAGGGCATGGCCATGCTCGCCGAGGGCATCACGGGCTGCATCAGCGGACTGCTCTCCTTCGAGGCCTTCGACGCCGCCGCCCTCATCCCCGAGGCCGAAGGCATGACCCTCGAGCCCGTCTTCGAGACCCTCGAGCACGAAAGCGGGACTCTCTGGTTCGGCGGCAAGCTGGACTGAGCCTCGCACAGCATTGACAACACGGGCCGGAGGGCGCTACATCCCGCGCCCCCCGGCTCGTTTGCTTTCACCATGTCGACTTCGAGCTTCCAGATCCTCCGTGACGAGATCCCCAACGGCGGTCGCATCCTCTCGATGGAGAGGGAGGCGTCCTGGGCCGAGGCGATCCTGAGCGACGGCCAGTACCGGCCGGAGGGTCCAGTGCGTTTCGAGGGCACGGCGAAGCTCCACGAGCGTGACGTGCTCCTCTCCCTCGAGGTCAGCGTCCCCCTCGCCTTCACCTGCTGCCGCTGCGGTGAGGAGTCGCGCTTCGAGTACAGCACCCGCGTCAACCACCTCTTCGTGTCTGGCGGCGGAGACAACGTCTCCCTGCCGGTGGACGTGGCGCTCGATCCGGAGATCGACATCACCGAGGGCGCCGGAGCACGCATCGACTGCGAGCAGGTCGTGGTGGAGGCCTTCGCCGGCGAGCTGGACACCTACCCCGTCTGCTCGCAGGATTGCCCCGGTCCCACGGCGCTGAAGGCAGCAGACGAGACTGAAGAGGAAGGAGCGGAGCGCGCAATCGACCCCCGCCTCGCACCCCTCCTCGAGATCAAGAAGTCGCTCGAGCGATCCAACTAGCAGGCACCGCGCAGAAACCGGAGAACCACGATGGCCGTTCCACAGCAAAGGAAGTCACGCTCTCGCAGCCGGATGCGCCGCGCCCAGGCCAAGAAGAAGGTGGCGCCGGCCCGCGCTTACTGCCCCCAGTGCAACAGCCCAAGGACGCCTCACCGGGCCTGCCCCACCTGCGGCTTCTTCAACGACAAGCTCGGCGTGGTCATCGACACCGGCTACGAGGCCGAGGAAGGCGCCGAGCGCTCTGAGTAGCGCCTCTGTTGCCTGATCCCGCTGCGCGCAGCTTGAGGGTCGTCGCCCCGGCGAGCCCCGTAGCCGACAACGCAGAGCGCCGCGCACGTTTCCAGAGCTCGCTGAAGCGCCTCGCCGAGCGCGGCATCGCGCCCGAGCTGCTCCCCCAGGTCTGGTTGAAGGAGGGTTACCTCGCGGGGCCTGACGAGGAGCGCGCGCGTGCCCTTGTCGAAGCTGTCGAGTCCGAGCCGGACGTGGTCTGGGCCGCGCGCGGAGGCTATGGCTGCACGCGCCTGCTCGCGGCCCTGGACCGGGACGTGCCTGAGCGGCGACGCGACACGACGCTCCTCGGCTTCTCCGACCTGACGGCCCTCTTCCCGCTCATGGTGCGCAAGGGCCTGCGCTGCGTGCACGGACCGGTGCTGGCGCAGTCGGGGAGCCTGGTCGAGGGCGGGAGCGCGGGCTTCGACGGCCTCGTCCGCACCCTGTCCGGTTCTCCCCTCAGGCGGCTCTCCTTCAAGACACGAGACGAGGTACCCGAGAGCGCCGTCTCCGGCCCGCTCTGGGGCGGCAACCTCACGCTCTGCGCGTCGCTCTGCGGCACTCCTTTCGCTCCGCCCTATGACGGGGCGATCCTGTTCATCGAGGACGTCGGAGAGCCCGCATACCGCGTCGACCGCTTGATCACCCAGCTCGAGCTCGCGGGCGTCTTCGAGGCCGCGCGGGCGGTGCTCGTCGGTGATCTCGGGGTGCGCGGCCGCGAGCTGCGTGCGGTGAACGAGCGCCTGGCCGCCGTGCGCGCGCGTTTCAGCATCCCGGTGGCCAGCGGCCTCCCGATCGGCCATTCTCGGCGCAACGCCTGCCTGGAGGTCGGCGTGCCGGTCGAGCTCGGCTTCGCCCGCGGGAAGGGCGCCGAGCAGAACACCGTTTACCTCACCTGGACCGACTGACAGTGCGACGATTCCCCCAGACCTGGTGCGAGGTCTCGGTCGAGGCCTTGAGGCACAACGCGAGCACGCTGCGCGCTCGGCTCGGAGCCGGCTCCGGCCTGGGCGTCGTGGTCAAGTCCGAGGCCTACGGGCACGGCCTCGACCTGGTCACCCTCTCCCTCGCGGACCTGGTGGAGGTCTTCCTCGTCCATACCATCGACGAGGGCCTGCGGGTGCGCGACCTCGTCGACAACCGGGTGGTCCTCGTCGGCGCGGCGCCGCCCGCCGGCCTCGAGACCGCCGTTCGCGCGGGGCTGGAGCCGACGCTCACCCACCGAGGCGCTATCGAGCCGCTGGCCGCAGCCGCCGCCGAGGCCGGGCGCACCGCGAGGGTGCACCTGAAGCTCGAGACCGGCACCAACCGGCAAGGCATGCTGGCAGAGGAGCTCCTGGGCCTCGCGAGAGCGATCTCCGCCACCGACGGGGTCGAGCTCGCGGGCATCTCGACCCACTTCGCGGACATCGAGGACACCCTGGACCACAGCTACGCGCGCTCCCAGTTCGCGAGCTTCTCGGAGATGGGCCGCGCCCTCGCCGCCTCGGGCATCGGCGGTGTCGAGCTCCACTGCGCCAACAGCGCGGCGACCCTGCTCTGGCCGGAGACCCACGGCGCCTTCGTGCGCGCCGGCATCGCCGCCTACGGGCTCTGGCCCTCGCGGGAGACCTGGCTCTCGACGATCCTCGCCTCCGCCCGCGGCGACACCCCCGAGCTGCGCCCCGCCATGACCTGGGTCGCCGAGCTCACCCAGGTCAAGGACGTGCCAGCCGGCTCCTTCGTCGGCTACGGCCGCACGCACCGCATGACCTCGCGCAGCCGCCTCGGCGTCGTGGCCGTGGGCTACGCGGACGGCTACGACCGCCGCCTCTCGAACCGCGCTCACATGCTCCTTCGCGGGCAACGCATGCCGGTGGTGGGGCGCGTGTGCATGAACCTGACGATGGCGGACGTGAGCGACGTGCCCGACGCCGCGCCGGGCGACCGGGTAGTCCTGCTCGGGCCTTCGGGCGACGAGCGCCTCGCCGCCGAGGACCTCGCCGGCTGGATAGGCACGATCAACTACGAGGTGCCCACGCGCGTGGCCCTCGACCTGCCTCGCGTGGCCACCGACGTGCCCGAGCAGCTCGAGACCAAGCTCCGCGAGCGCGGCATCCCACTCACACCCCCCCCTTGCCTGAGCCCCACTCCGTCACGATATTAAGGCGGGGCGCCCCCCAGGCACCCCTGCCCGCCTGGTTGTCCCGCGTGAGGCCGCCGCCGCCCCACCCCGGCGACCCGGCAGCCCAGAAGGAGGAAGAGCGATGATCTTCGACCCACTCTACATGCTCATCGGCGGAGTCGGGCTCCTGCTCAGCCTCGCCGCCACCGGCTGGGTGAAGATGTCCTTCCGCAAGTGGAGCAAGGTGCCCCTGCGGCGCGGAATGACCGGCAAGGACGTGGCCGCCGCCATCCTGCGGGCCGAAGGCATCACCGGGGTGGCCATCGAGGAGACCCGGGGCTTCCTGGGCGACCACTACGACCCGAGGACGCGCACGCTTCGCCTGAGCTCCGACAACTTCCGCGGCAGCAGCGTCGCCGCTGCGGGGATCGCAGCTCACGAGGTCGGCCACGCCATCCAGCACAAGGTCGGCTACGCCCCCATGGCCCTGCGCCAGAAGATGGTCCCCGTGGCCAACATCGGCACGAACGCGGGCGTCTGGATGGTCATCCTGGGCGGCTTCATGCAGTCCCAAGGACTTATGCAACTCGGCGTCATCCTCTTCGCCGCCTTCGTGTTCTTCACGCTCGTCACCCTGCCAGTGGAGTTCAACGCCTCGTCGCGCGCCAAGCACACCCTCCAGACCGCGGGCATCGTCACGGGCCCCGAGCTCAGCGGCGTCTCGTCGATCCTGACCGCGGCCGCCGCCACCTACGTCGCCGCGGCGATCACGGCCGTGCTGCAGCTCCTCTACTTCCTGTTCCGGCTGGGCCTGTTCGGCGGCGACGACTAGGAGCGTGTCGCGGATTGGCCCACAATCCGCGAACGCGACGCTCCGCCGAGGCGGAAAGCCTCGGCGCCGCCCGATTGTGTCTGACAGTCGCAAGGCTGCGGCAGAGCGCGCAGCGCGAGCCCTCACCGCGGAGGGCGCAGAGGGCGCAGAGGAGCCTGATTCTCCAAAGGAGACCTCTCTGCGCTCTCAGCGATCTCTGCGGTGAATCCATTCGTTCGCCCGGGTCTTTCGAGAAGTCACACGACTGGCTCACCGGGCGCCCTTGCACCTCCACGCACGCACGTGAGCCCCGTGCGGGCCTGCCCCGCCGCGCTGTGTTGCGTTTTCGGAGAGAAAAGACCTTGCTTTCCGCCGTACAAGCTGTTAAATGCGCGCGCCCTGATTCAGACAGCGATTGCGGGTTTTCGCGGGGGCGCGAGAAAACGCGAGGCTGCATTTACCTCGTCGAAGGAGTGTTTCGATGATGCATCACCCGTTCAAGACGGGCCTGCTCCTGCTTTTGATCCTTGCAGTGGCGGCCTGCGGTAAGTCCGAAGGGACTACCGAAGAGACGACCCCGGAAGAGAAGACCCCGGTCGCGGGCGGCAAGCTTGACTGCCCTGACTGCGACCCCGAGGGCGCCAACGCCTTCAAGCAGGCCGGCTTCACGACCCGCTTCTACAAGACCGGCGACTCCTGGTTCGTGGCCTGGCGCTACTTCCAGAAGAACGACATGAACATGCGCGAGGTCGAGCAGTTCAAGGGCGTCGAGCAGGTTGACGACCGCGTCGAGATCACGCCCATGTACCTCTTCCGCTATGACGTGCTCGAGGTCCGCACCGACCAGGTCGGCGGCGTCAACCGCGAGGTGGCGACCATCCAGATCACCCAGGCCGCCGATCCCGACTTCGACAGCTTCGGCCAGGCCAAGCAGGACATCGGTCAGGATCGCCTCGACCAGCACGAGCACATGCTGGTCTTCGAGATGGACGACCTGCTCAGGCCCATCAGCGAGACGCTCTACTCGAACCTCTACCCGAACGGCCAGGTCACCTTCAACGACCTGAAGAGCTCGCTGAAGACCGGCTCGAACCTCTTCCCCAAGACCATCCCGCGCGTGTACGCGACGAAGGGCGCCGAGGCCCCCATCGCGCTGCCGGCCGAGCTGGACAGCGTGGCCCAGCAGGTGGACCAGCACTACACGAAGCAGACCTACAAGCACTACAGCTTCGACGACACCGGCGACCAGGTCTACTGGCGCGACGGCGACGTCTGGCCGTTCTACGTCCGCACCTCCGAAGGTGAGGGCGTGCTCGTCCGCATGAACCTGGCCAACTGAGCGTGAGGGAGGAAACAATGATGACTCGCATCACATGCACCTGCCTTGCCATCTGCCTGCTCGCCGCCCTGCCCCTGTCGCAGGCCGCCGCCCAGGCCAACGAGAACGACCGCTACGGCGAGGTTCGCTTCAACTCCCTGCCCAAGCGGGGCGTCATCTCCAAGAGCGTCTGGGTCGGCTCCTGGTGGGGCTACCGTAGCGACGGCGTCGCCTACCGCTGGAGCGACAGCCGCTACAACTGCGCCTCGCACTGCGACGAGGACGACGCCATGCGCTGGACCGCCGAGAAGACCGGCGAGCTCGACGCGATGAAGCTCTCCCCCATGGAGAAGTACGACAAGCTCATGGGGCGCGCCGACGACATCGAGTACGACAAGATCTCGGCCTACCTGACGAAGCACTACACCACGCTCAACGAGGGCGGCATCAACTCCAAGATCAAGGAGCGCCAGACCCTCATCCGCAAGCTCAACCAGTGGATCGAGGACAACCCCGGCGAGGACTGGAAGGAGACCGAGGACGGCAAGCGCTACCTCGAGATCACCGAGGAGATCGACAAGGCGAAAGAAGAGAACGCTCCCGAGTTCGGCTCCGACACCGCCACCGAGTTCGAGATCCTCGAGCACGGCACCGGCCAGTTCGGCGTCGAGAGCTGGTTCGGCCACTGCAACGCCTGGGCCGCCGCCGCCATCATGGATGAGGAGCCGCGCTACGACACCACCGTGGACGGCATCACCTTCTCGGCCGCCGACGTCAAGGGCCTGCTGACCGAGGCCTGGATGGAGCTGCGCTCCAGCTTCCAGGGCTCGCGCTGCAACTGGGCCGGCGACAGCGAGTCCCGCGAGAAGGTCGCCTTCACCGACGTGACCCCCGCCGGCTTCCACATCTACTTCGCCGACCAGATCGGCAACAAGGACCGCTCCTTCGTCATCGACCGCCACACCGGCTCCGAGGTCTGGAACCAGCCCGTGAAGGCTTTCCGTGTCATCGAGGCGACGCCGCTCTACGAGACGCCCGAAGGCGGCGAGGCCGTGCCCGTCGACACCGAGATCAAGATCACGCGCTACGGCTGGCGCGGCACGGGGTCGCACGAGAGCCTCGGCAACCAGGACGTCTACCCGGTCTCCTTCAAGACCACCATCCACTGGGTCACCGACGGCCTGCCCCACGACAAGCTGACCGTTCCCTACGACGACACCATCGACGACGAGACCTTCTCGAGCTCCTGGGAGATCGGGAACCTCTTCGATCACCAGATCGAGATCCGCACCCTCAACTACGTCCTCTGGCTCACCCACCCCATGGACGACCCCGAGGCGCGCGTCATCGGCGACGGCGAGTGGAACCACGGCGACACCTACAGCTACGACCAGCTGCACCCCGACTTCATGTGGCAGCCCCACGCCAACACGCCGAGCAGCTACTCCCGCCGCTACGAGAACCCCTACCTCGAGTACGAGGTCGTGACCGAGCAGCTGCTCCCGGGCTCCATCGCGCCGCCCGAGCCCGTCGAGCCCGATCCCACGCCGACCCCGACCCCGACCGAGGGCACGACCGTGGCCGCTACCGACACGCCG
>CAZQPP010000052.1:0-24413 GCA_964594295.1 uncultured Myxococcales bacterium
CGGGCGGCACCGAAGAGGACACCGGCGGCACTGAAGAGGACACCGGCGGCACTGAAGAGGACACTGGCGGAACGGAAGAAGACACCGGCGGCACGACCGAGGACACCGGCGCCGGCACCGATCCCGGCAGCGGCTCCGGCGAGCCCTTCTCGGCCGAGGGCGTGGACATGTGGATCCCGGCGGGGGCTCTCCCGGAGGGCGTTGACGTCTCGGTGGCCAAGGTGGAGGCGCCCGTGGCCCTCCCTTCGGAGGTCACCTCGGCCGGCGAGGTCTTCGAGCTCCTGCCCCACGGGACCGCGTTCAACTCGCCCATCGAGATCTCCATCCCCTACACCAGCGACAGCGGCATCCCCCTTGCCGTGATGCGCCTCGCCGGCCCCGAGGACACGACCTGGGAGGAGGTCTCGGGCGTGACCTTCGAGGACGGCGCGGCCAAGTGGGAGAGCAGCTCCTTCTCCTTCGTCACCGTGGTCGAGCTCACCGGGACCATCTGCGACCCGGCCTGCGAAGGCATGAAGAGCTGCGTGAGCAACGAGTGCGTCATCGCGCCCGAGACGGCGGCCTGCTTCGGCCCCCACACCGGCCCGATGACCTGGACATCCCTGGCCGGCAGCGGAACCGGGACCGTGGAGTTCGTGCTCGACGAGACCGGCACCGCCGATTGTGACGTCGTCTTCTACCTGTCCGCCGTTCCGGACGAGCCCACGGGCTTCGACCTCGAGATCACCGTCGCCGCCGACGGCACCGTCACCGGCACCGGCTCCTTCCCGCACGCGCCCACGATGACCATCGCCACGACCGGCACCTACGACTTCGAGGCCTGCGGCGTGGTGGACGGGAAGTTCGAGGGCGGAATGATCGGAAGCGGCACCTTCACGTCCACCCGCATCGACTGCGCCACCTCGTGCGGCGCGAGGGCCTGCGGTCAGGCCGAGGACGGCTGCGCGTGCGGCTTCTGCGGCGACGGCGAGACCTGCTCGGAGGCCGGCATCTGCCTGTCGGAGGCCTGCGTCGAGGCGTGCGCTGGGGAGGCCTGCGGCGCCATCGGCGACTGCGAGTGCGACCCCTGTGAGGGAGCCCTCGAGATCTGCGACGAGTCCAACACCTGCGCGTTCGCGCCCGCTGTAGCCGACTGCCTCGGCGAGTACACCGGCACCTGGTCGAGCGACTTCGGCGACGGCACTGCGTCCTGCACGGTCGACGACACGGGTGAGGTCACCCTGTCCCGAAAGAAGGGCGGCATGACCATCCTCGACGCCTTCACGCTGGACCGCGAGGGCACGCTCACCCACACGAAGACCGGTACGACGCTCACCCTGGACTCCTCCGCCGGTTGCACGATCTCGGGCAGCTTCGACAGCGAGGGGGAAGCGCCTGGCATAACGGTGTCGCTCACCAAGCAGGACTGACCGCGGAAGGGAAACCGGGCTTGACCTGGTCCTCTTTCGTGCCCTCTGTGTAGGCTCACCGCCCACCCGCTGCCATCGGCTTCGGGCCACCTTCGGAGTTAATGATGAGCGACATCCTTGGACGCTTCGCCTGGTATGAGCTGCTGACCACCGACACCGCCGCCGCGGAGGCCGCCTACCGTGACGCCGTCGGTTACGAGACCCAGGCCTGGGAGGGCGGCGACAAGTCCTACACGATGTGGATGGTGGGCGAGCAGCCCATCGGCGGGCTGATGACCCTGCCCGACGAGGCCAAGACCATGGGCGCGCCGCCGCACTGGCTGGCCTACGTCGGCACTCCCGACGTCAACGCCACCGTCGCGAAGGCCAAGGAGCTCGGCGCCAAGGTGCTCATGCCGGTCATGGCCATCCCGGAGGTGGGCCAGGTGTCGATCCTCTCAGACCCCCAGGGCGCCGTCTTCGCCCTCCTCCAGCCCGAGGGCGACCTGCCCGCCGCCGCCGACCCGAAGCTGCCCGGGGCCATCTCCTGGCACGAGCTGATGACCACCGACCCCGCGGCGGGGTGGGCCTTCTACGAGCAGCTCTTCGGGTGGGAGAAGACCGGCCAGATGGACCTCGGCGAGCCCTGGGGCGACTACCTGATGTACGGCCACGGCGAGAACACCTACGGCGGCATCATGCACACCCCCGAGGGCTGCCCGGGGCCGCCCTCTTGGATCTACTACTCCACGGTGAATGACATCGCGGCCTCCATCGAGAGCATCAAGGCCAGCGGAGGCAAGCTCCTCAACGGCCCGACCGAGATCCCGGGCGGAGGCCTCGCCGCGCAGGTGATGGACGCCCAGGGCGCGGCCTTCGCGTTCTACCAGGAGACCTGAGGCGAGCAGCCTGGTCCTCCAGTCTCCGGCCTCTTGCATGCGGCAGCCCGGTTGGGCACCCTTGCGCGATGGCAGCGGCGCACAAAGGGCTCACGACGCGGTACCAGGCCTTCCACCAGGTCGAGAAGCTTGACGCCAAGGTGCTCGAAGCTCTTCTCCGCGACGGTGATTCACCCGAGCGGGTCTGGGCGATATGGGCCCTCGCCCTGAAGAAGGGAGATCAGGTCCTGACCGAGCTGCGACCCTTGCTGGGTGAGGACCCGAGCTCCGGCGTTCGCCGGCACCTCCTGAACGTCTTCGCGGGACACGGCGACCTCGACGCGGTGGCCCATGTCGCCTGCTGGGACAAAGCTAGCTGGGTCCGGCAGGCGGCCCTGCTCTATCTGTGCAGGGTGGCCCCGCGCCAGGGCGAGCCGGTGTGGAGGCTCCTGGCCGACCGCCTTGCCTGCGAGACGGCACGTCCCGTGGTGTGTGCGCTGATAGCTGCCCTGCCGGACGGTTACCCCGCGATTGTCGAGACCCGGCTGCAGGAGCTGGCCGAATCCGAGCACATCCGCGTTCGCGTCGCGGCACGCCGCAGGCTCGGGCGGGTCGTCGAGGAGGGAGCTCGGGAGAGGGTGCAGAGGGAAGCGCGAGAACGCGAGGAGGAGGACTGGCGCAGGTATCTGCCCGTGCCCTGGCGTCCGCCGCTCCCCGCCCACGCAGGCAGTTTCTTCCGTTGAACGCGGTCCCCACCGGGCGTCTGCCCCCTCCCTCATGACCTGCAAGACCCTCGCCAGCATACTCGCCGCGATCACGGCCTGCGTCGCCCTCGTCTTCGCCTACGACGCGCGGGCCGAAGAGCCCTCGAGCCCGTGGCAGGTCGAGGGCGGCCTCCGCCTCAGCCCTCCCGCGGCCCTCTCGACGGGGCTCAGCACCGGCGTCGGCGCCGGCTTCGTGCACGGCCGCACCCTGGCCTGGGGGGCCTCCGCGTCCTGGTCGAGCGCCACCGAGCACACCATAAGCTGGGCCGTGACCCACGCCGACCTTCGCTTCAGGCTGCTCGGGGTGCTGCAGACCACCATGGGCAAAGGCACGGTCGGGCTGCGCCTGGGCGCCGGCGGCACGGTCGTGCACGAGTCCCGCACGCGCCACCAGGGTAGCCGCGCAGGCCTCGAGGGGAGCGAGCTCGAGGACACCAGCTGGCGCCTGCTCCCGGCCGCCGACCTGGAGCTCGTGATCACGCTGAAGATCGTCGGGCCGTGGGGCTTGACTGTGGGCGGAGGCCCGTCCCTTGTCTGGGCTGAGGGCGTGGAAGACGTCGATCGACCGTTGCGCCCGACCTGGACGGGGACCGTGGGGGTGGCATGGGTGCCGTGACCCGCCTGAGCGCAATCCTCCTCACCCTGGTCGCGGCGTCCGCGTGCGGAGAGATCGCCGGTCTCGCGGACACGTCGGCACCGCTAGCGCAGATCAACGTCTGGGTCCGCGGCGAGATCCCACCGCAGGCCGGAGGCACGCCAAGGCCAGCGCGACCGAGGGTGGCGCTCGTCTGGGGCAAGCAGTGGATGCCCGAGCCCTTCTGCTTCCTGCCGCCCGGCTCAGAGGAAGCGGCAGCCGTGGTCGAGGCGGGCTGCCGGGACAGCTTCGGCTTCGTGCCGGAGCGGGTAGCCGCCAACGCGGCGGTGGGCGCGGACGGGCGGGCCACCCTGGCTCTCCTCGACCTCCCGGCGGCCGACGTCATGGTCGGCGACGTCACCGCACGTGTCGCCTACGGCAGCCTGCTCGTCTACGACGACCGCAACGACAACGGCGCCCTCGACCTTCGCCGGCCGCGCCGGGTGCGCGGCGGTGACGACGAGGACGAAGGCAAGGAGGAGGAGCCTGCAGAGGAGGATCTCGCCGAGCGCCTCGACGAGGACACCGACATCGTGCACGGCGCGAGCTTCGTCTCCATGACCCGGCCAGACCAGCGAGTGGCCTTCCGCGAAGGCGGCTTCAGCTTGGCCGCCGCGTTTTACCCGCGCCACGGCTGTCCTCCACCGCCCGAGGGCTTCTCCGTCGTCGGTGCGGGCGGCTTCTCGGCGGTAGGCGCGCTCCAGTCGACCCTCAAAGGAGAGCTCCCGTCGCAGGACCCGTCGCTGTGCACGACGGAGAGCCTCGAGGATGCCGTCGTCACTGTCCCGGTCTCGAACCCTGAAGATCTGAGCGAGCTTGCCTGCACGACCCGGCGCTGGGGAGTGAGCATCGGCGGGAGCACCCGCTACTACTCCCCCGAGCGCGCGCCCGAGATCGAAGGCCGCAAGTGGGCGTGCGTGGGCTTGCCGCGTCTCGGCGGCGACGAGGAGGGCAAGCCGAAAGAGGGCGAAGGCGCGGCGATGCAGCAGCTGGTGGTCGCCAGCGACAAGGGCGACGCCTGCAAGAGCGTCTCCCACTTCCTGCTGGCCGGGTGCGACCGCGATCCCGACTGCGAGCGCCCTGAGTGGGATCTCTCGGAGTCGCCTCCGGAGTGGTGGCCTTGCGGGGTTTCGAAGTGAGGCGGCTGTTCGCATTCGCTGCCTCCGCTCTCCTGATGGTGTGCCTGCAGTCGCCCGCCTCCGCGGCTCCGCCGGGGGCCTCGGATCTCGAGGAAGACGGCGACGCCCCCGTCCGCTTCTCCCTCCCGACCGAGAGCGACCGCGAGGCCTGGCGCAAGCCCGGCTTCCGCCTCCAGCTCGGCGGCGCGTACGGCTACATCGAGGGCCTGGACGGGGCTCCGGACGGAGATCTCTACGGCGTGCTCTTGCGGGTGGGCGCCCGCCTCGACGAGCGCTGGTCCTTGCTGGGCTCATTCCAGTACATGGCGGCCACCGAGGACGGCGGGCTGGGCGGCATGCGCTTCGCCGGCACCCTCGACCCGACCTGGCACGTGACCGAAGGCCTCGAGCTCGCTCTGGGTCTGGGTTTCGGCGGCATCGTCGAGGGCCGCACCCGGAGAGACGATCCCGACCCCGCCCAGCGCTCGGCCCTGAACAGCCCATACACCTTCCCCGACGCCGACCCGCCCCTCCAGCGCTGCAACGGTGTGGGCGTGGCCGCCCTCCTGCGCGCCGGCTGGATGTTCGTCCTGGGCCCGCGCTCCTCTACCGGCCTCTCGGTCGAGCTGGGAGGCCAGTGGACCGGCTGCGTCGACGACACCAACCGCGTGGAGCCCGACACCGCCACCCCCATCGTGCGCCGCCAGTGGTGGCCCCACGTGAGCGGCACCGCCGCATGGGTGTTCGCATGGCGCTGAGGGCGGCGACCGGGGCGCTCCTCGTCTTCTGTCTGCTGGGAGCGACCCTTGCCCCGGCGCAGGAGGCCGCGGAGCCGCCTGCCGCCGCGGGGGAGGAGGCCCCCGGGGACGCTGGAGACGACGTGTCGGCGCCTGCGCAGCCGGCCCCGGCCGAGCTCGTGCCGCCGAAGGCGCTGACCGACACGACCGTCCCTTACCCCAAGGACGCGCCGCCCCACACCGAGCCCGTCGTCGTGCAGGTGAAGATCCTGGTCGGCCCGGACGGAAACACGAAGAAGGTCGAGCTGCTGAGCCCGCCGTCGTCGCCGGTCTTCGACGAGGCCGTCCTGCGCGCCGCCGGAGGCTTCCGCTTCGAGCCGGCCACCTTCGGGGGCCAGCCGGTTGCCGTGGAGATCAGCTCGACCCACACCTTCATCCCCCCTCCTCCACCTCCCAAGCCCGCCGCCGACGAGGGTCCTCCCCTCGTCTCGGCCCTGCGCGGCCGCGTGATCGAGATGGGCACCCGCGAGCCCGTGGACACCGGCACGGTCGCCGCCGAGATCGAGGGCCGGCACTACACGACCGACACCGACGACGACGGCCGCTTCCGCCTGCCGCTGCCCGCCGGCGAGGCGCGCGTCACGGTACACGGCCCCGGCTACAACCCCTTCCTCCAGGAGGAGGTGATCGTCGCCGGGCAGGAGCTCGCGGTCACCTACTACGTCGAGCGGGAGCGCTACGACCCCTACGAGATCGTGGTCTTCGGCAAGACCCGCCGCGAGGAGGTCTCGCGCATCACGCTGCGCGGCGCCGAGCTGAAGCAGGTCCCCGGCACCTTCGGGGATCCCTACCGGGTGATCCAGGCCTTGCCGGGCGTAGCCTCGATGATGGCACTGCTCCCCTTCCCGATCGTGCGGGGCGCCACCCCGAGCTCCTCCGGCTTCCTGCTCGACGGCACGCGCGTCCCGCTCCTCTACCACCTGCTCGCCGGGCCGAGCGTCGTGCACCCGGAGCTCATCGAGGAGGTCCAGTTCTTCCCCGGCAGCGCGCCCGTTCTCTACGGCGGTTACGTGGGAGGCATCATCGACGGCCGCACCCGCCGGGCCCGCACCGACGAGCACCTCGTGGACCTCGACCTGAACCTGCTGCAGACCGGCGGCCTCGTGCGCCAGCCGGTGCCCGCCCTCGGCATGACGGTGACCGGCGCGGGCCGCATCGGCTACCCCGGCCTTATCTTGAGCCTGGCCACCAACGAGATGTCCCTGTCCTACTGGGACTACCAGCTCCGCCTCGACGGCGGGAACGCTCGAAACGGCTGGACGGTCTTCGTTTTCGGCGCGCGTGACGTGCTCGAGACCCCTGCGCCAGACGCAGACCCCGAAGACCTCGATCCGCCTCTGGAGCCTTCGCTCATCCTGGGCTTCCACAGGGCGGACCTGCGCGCGAGCCTGGGCCGCGGGCGCTTCGACAGCACGTGGCGCGTCGTGGGCGGCGTCGACCAGACTCTCGCCGGCGGGAGCGAGGTCTCCACCATGGTGCTCGAGCCGTCCCTGCGCATGCGCTGGCGCCAGAGCCCCCGCCTCACCCTGGTGGCCGGTCTCGAAGGCAGCTACCACCACTTCTCTCTGTCCGAGGAGGGTCAGCCCCAAGACAGCGTCGACACCGACAAGCTCACCGGCGGCCTCGAGAACCAGTACTCCGGCTCGGCCCTGGCCGAGACCCTCTGGCGCCCCGCCGACGACTGGTTCGTCCGCCCAGGCGTGAGGGCCGATCTCTTCTACGACGGCGAGACCAACCAGGTCGGAGTGGACCCACGCCTGACCGTGCGTTACCGCCTCGCCGAGCTCGACGTCGACGATGGTGAAGAGGGCAGCGAGGAGGACGACGTCTGGCTCAAAGGAGGCGTGGGCCTCTACCACCAGCCCCCGCGCTTCTTCCTGCCCCTGCCCGGCTTCGACTCGCTGCCGCTTCGCTACGGCTTGCTTGCGGCCGTCCAGTACAGCCTGGGCGTCGAGGCCCCCATCCGCCCCGGCGTCGGGCTGGACGTGCAGGGCTTCTACAACGACATGGACCCCATCGTCTTCGACCTCTCGGTCAACGAGGAGGACGTCAACACGCTGGCGAACGAGACCCTCGTGCCGACCTCGACCGAGAAGCCCGAGACCAGGGGGCAGGAGGCCCTCGACCGCCTGATCGAGCCGCAGGTGGGGCGGGCCTACGGCCTGGAGGTGCTCGTACGCGCCAAGGCGCGAAAGGGCCTGTACGGCTGGCTCTCCTACACCCTGTCACGCTCGGAGCGCCTGAAGGACGGCGAGTGGGTGGCCTACGACTTCGATCGCACCCACCTCGTCAACGTGGTGGCCGGCATCCCCCTGCCCAGGAACTGGGACATCGGCTTCAGGCTGCAGTACCAGAGCGGGAAGCCCGCCACGACGACCATGGGCTACAACACCGCCCGCACCGACGGCTACTTCCGCATCGACATCCGCATCGACAAGCGCGCCGTCTGGCAGAGCTGGCTGCTCGACTTCTACGTCGACGTGACCAACGTGGCTTTGCTCCCGGAGGAGGTCGCTCCGGGCAACGTCATCCGCTACGTGCTGCCGACCGTAGGCCTGCGCGGCCGCCTCTGAAGAGGAGTGAACCATGCCCGAGAATTCGGGAACCGTAGAGGCCGAGATCCTCGATCTCATGCTGCGGGCCGGGTCGGCCTGGGTGCTCTGGCTCCTGCTCGCCCTGAGCGTGGTGGCGGTGGCCGTCATCTTGGAGCGGGTCTGGTTCCTCTTCCTGGAGCGGCGACCGAGCGAGCGCCTCGCGGAGGCTTTCGCCGCCCTGCGTCGCTCGGGGCCCGAGGAGGCGCTCGCGGCCCTGGAGGGCACCCGCTCGATGCAGGTGACGGTGGCCCGCGCGGGCCTGCGACACCTCGACGAAGGGCCCGCCGCCCTCGAAGAGCACGTCACGGCCGCGATCGACAACGAGAGGCTGCGCTACGAGCGGGGCCTCGTCTTCCTGGGCACCCTGGGCAACAACGCCCCCTTCATCGGCCTCTTCGGGACCGTGCTGGGCATCATCCGCGCCTTCCACGACCTCTCGGTCAACATCACCGCCGGCTCTCAGGCCGTCATGGCCGGCATCGCCGAGGCGCTCGTGGCGACGGGCGCAGGCCTGCTCGTCGCCCTCCCCGCGGTGGCCGCCTACAACGCCTTCACCCGAGCGGTTGAGACCTCGGCCGTCTCGGCGGGCGCGGTCGGTCACGAGATCCTGGCCTTCGCGAAGGCCGACAAGGCGCTCGAGGAGGGCGCGACCCCCGGTGAGGCTGCCTGATGGCGGGCGGGAGCCAGAAGAAGGGGATCCTGACCGACATCAACGTGACGCCCCTCGTGGACATCATGTTGGTGCTCCTGATCATCTTCATGCTGACCGCCAGCCTCATCGCCAAGCAGGCCATCGAGATCGAGCTGCCCAAGGCCTCCCAGGGCGCCTCGATGCCGCCGACCCTCGCGGTGATGCTCACCCACGAGGGGGAGCTCTACCTCGACGGCGAGAAGATCACGTCCTCCGGGCTGCGCGAGGCGGTCAAGGCCGCGATCGCGGGCGATCCCAAGACCCAGGTCATCATCGCCGGCGACAAGGACGTCGCCCACGGGCGCGTGGTCTGGGTCCTCGACCTGATCAAGACCCTCGGGGTGGTCTCCTTCGCCATCCAGATAGACCCGGCCGGCATGACGCCGCCCGACGAGGACTGATGTACTGGGGCCGCCTGCTCCTGGCCCTCGCGGTGTCTTCCGGCGCCCACCTGCTCTTCGGTGGTGCCATGACGAGCATCCCCTTCGAGCCGCCGGCCCCGCGCCCACGAATCGTGGAGGTCAAGCTGATCAGGCCGCCGCCGCCTCCGCCGCCGCCCGAGCCTCCCCCCGAGCCCGAGCCGGAGCCTCCCCCTCCGCCCCAGCCTCCCCCCGAGCCGGAGGTGCAGGAGGTCCACGAGCCGCCGCCGAAGAAGCCCAAGCGCCGGAGGCCGAAGCCGGCGCGCACGGCTCCCCGGAAGACGACTGACGAGAACAAGGACATCGCGCCCTCCGAGCGCGCCGTCGACGTTGGCGACACCACCACCACGCCGGTCTTCGGCATCTCCATGTCCTCCACCTCCAAGGCCGCGACGGGGCCGGCCATGCCCGTCGGCAACACCCTCCTCGAGAAGACCGAGCCGACGAAGAAGAAGAAGGTCAAACCCCTGGCGGCCCCGGCGAAGGTCTACGAGGTCACGAAGATGCCGCTGCCGCGACGGCGCTGCTCGGGCCGCTACACCGAGGAGGCCCGCGCCGCCGGGATAGAGGGCACGGTGGTGCTCGACCTCATCGTCGACGAGAAGGGCAGGGCCCGCGACATCAAGGTCGTAAAAGGCCTCAGCCACGGCCTCAACAAGGCCGCCGTCGCCGCCCTGAAGGCCTGCAGGTTCACCCCGGGGGAGCGTGGCGGCAAGCCCGTCCCGGTCCGGGTGCGCGGCTTCAAGATCCGCTTCTTCCTCCAGGACTCGGACTGAGCCGACCCTCAGCGGGCGCACCCCTCGAGCCACCCGAGCTCATCCACGCGCTTGGCTACTGCCGCGCCGATGGCGGCATAGCCGGCCGGGGTGGGGTGCATGTCCTTGGGCTTGAAGGTGGCTCCCTTCACGGCCAGGATGCCGCGCAGGTCGAGGATCTCCACCCCCGCGTCGCCGAGGGCCTTCACGAAGCGCTCGGTGTAGGCCGCCGCGTCCCACTGCTTGCCGTCGAGGGCCCGGCACATGAAGGGGTCGATGAGGAGCACGAGCAGCTTCTGCTCTCGCGCCTCGAGCTGCTCGGCGAGGTCGAGGGTGAGCCTGAGGTAGGTCTCTCCGGCGCGCGCGCACTCGGCGAAGCTGCAGTCGGGCGGCCGATCGGGCGCGATCATTCGACGGGCCCGCTCGCCGGCGTGGCGCAGCAGCAGGCCGGCGTTTCGGAGGGCACCGTAGAGGCTCGTCGATCCGACCACGGGCGGGGCGGCCCGCCTCACGCTCGCCGGCACGGGGGCGTCCGGGTCGCACCCCTCCTGCAGGCTGCGCACCATGTCCTCCATGTCGTTGACGGTGTGCTCGAGGACCACGACCTTCGCGCCCAGACGCCGCCAGCGCCCGAGCACCCCGAGGCGCTCCTGCATCAGCCCGTGGGAGCGCATGCCCCCGTTGTGCACCACGACCGAGCCCTCACCGAGACCGGCTCTGAGCTCCCGCTCGACGACGGCCGGCCAGGTCTCGTCGGCGCGCACGAACATGCCTTCGGTGAAGGAGTCGCCGACCGCGAGCACGCGGCAGCGCGCCTCTGCCTCCACGGCCGGCGCGGCGAGCCCGATCCGAAAGCCGTCTCGATCGGTCCGCAGGCGGTGCTCCAGCCCCCGGTAGTCGACCTCGTCCCAGGTCTCGCCCGCCCAACCGAAGTAGCAGGAGGCCTCGTCCACGACGACGTCCGCCCGCGGCGCCACCCCGGCGACGCGCAGGGCCGCCTCGATCAGGAGCACCAGGACGACGCCGCCCACGAGGGCGAAGGCGGCGAGGTGGAGCAGAGGAGGGCGCGGCGGGTCGGCGACCATCGTGGGCGGATTGTACCCGCCCTACTCCGCCGCGCAGCTTCCTGCGCCGTCGCAGACCCCCGGCTCGCCGCCTTCGAGGGTGCAGCTCTTCCCCGCAGGCTCCGACACCTGGGAGAGGCACTCCCCCGCCCGGCAGGCGTCGGCGCTGGTGCACTCGTTGCCGTCGTCGCACTTCTTGCCGTCGTACGAGCCCTTGTCCTCGCCGCACTCGCCGGTGAGGCCGCTGCAGGTGCTCTGCACACACTGGCCGGCCGCCGGGCAGGACTTGTTGGCGCAGGCGTCGCAGCGCGGGAAGCACATGCCGACCCACTCGCCGAGGATCTTCGTGTCGCAGACGGGCAGGCCATCCCCCTCGGGTGGGTCGGTGCAGCTCTGTACGCTGTAGAGCTTGTTGAGCTCGGCTCGGTACTGCTCCGACACCTCGATCGGTCCTCCGCAGGCGGCGCCGCTGCCGCAAGCCGGCAGGATGTCGCCCTCGTTGGTGCACGCCGCCCAGAGCTTGCCCGCCTCCTTCGGGAGACGCGAGGGGTCCCCCTCGATGGCTCCCGAGAATACGCAGGCCCGGTCCCCGCTCGGCTCGCCGGTCTCCTGGTCGACGAAGTCGATGCACAGGGTCGCCATGCCGGTAGGAGTGCTCGGGCACTCGCTCAGGGGCTCCTCCCGCAGGGCGCACCCCCCATTGCCGTCGTCTTCGTGGAAGGCGTCGCACTTGCACACGTAGCCGGTCATGCCGCCGGGGATGCAGGTGGTCTTGCCCTCGATGCCGAGATCGAGGCAGGGGTTCGGCTCGCAGTGGCCCGTGCCCGCGGCGCCGTATTGGCTCGCGTCCACGGTGATGATCACGGGGGTGCCGCCTGCCCGGCCGGCCTCGTCGCCGCCGCTGGCGCAGCCCGAGCCCGACACGCCGATGATCAGGAGGACAGACAGCGACAGGATCCAATGGCTGGCGGCGCGGGCAGGTGTTCTTCGGTCGCAAGTCATCGGGGGGCAGGTGCGTCGCTGTCGAAGTTGGGCCGTGCTCGTGGAACGCTCCGGCGCCGGCGGGCCGGCACGGGGCGGCCGGGCGCGTCAGGCTAGCGCGCCGCCGGGCGAGATTCCAGCGGCGGGCGGGCACGCCGCGATTCCAGCGCCCCGCGGCGTGCGGCGGGCTCCGGGAGGGAGGCCGAGGCTTGCTGGCCGCCGGCACCCCTGCCATGCTCCCGGGCATGTCCGCCACGGCGCGCCCGGGAGCTGAGGTCTTGAGCTCGACACGGCTGTTGTCCGCGGCCGTCGTCGAAGCAGCCTTCGTCGGCCTGGCCGGCTTCGCGCTGCTGCTCGCCCTGCCCAACGACGCGCTGACCTACGACGTGCTCGAGCGCTCGTGGCTGCTCTGGCAGTGGGAGGAGGCGCCGGCCTCTCACCGCTACTTCTGGGCGCACATGCTCGAGCTGCCCATCGCGAGGCCCTTCCACGCCATCTTCGCGTCGGCCGCCGACCCGACCGCCGGCCTGCGGGTCACGGAGTGTCTCTTCGCGGGCGTCATCTTGGCCCTCGTCTTCTGGGCGGCGCGGTTCTCCGACGCGAGCAGGCTGTGGGCGCTCGCCTGCACAGCGCTCTGCGGCAGCGCCTTCTCGCTGTGGGAGCTCGCCGCGGTGGGCGAGGAGAGGGTGATGCAGGTGGCCTCGCTGCTGGCCTGCGCGCTGGTCTACGAGGCGGTGCGGGTGAGATCTCCGAGCCGTCTCGGCTGGAGGTGGCTCGCCGCCGGCCTCGCGCTCGGCGTGGGAGTCCTCGTTCACGTCGCCAACGCGGTGCTGTTGCCCTTCGTCGTGTTGGCTGGGATCGCGCACGTGTTGGCCGGGAGCTGGCGGGCCCGGCGAGCTGCGATCGCCACCTCCGCGTGCGTCGGGGGCATCCTGCTGGTGGTGATGGTCGCGAACTCGCTGCACGAGCTCGCCGTGGGCGCGCCCGAGAGCCCCATCGACGGGTCGCCGCTGGAGAGCTTCTTGCGAACGGTGGCGGCGAGCAGCTACCCGGACCTGGGCCACGGGCGCGGGCTGAGGCTGCTGAGGTGGATCTACGTGGGCGCCGGCGGCACGGTCTCGACGATGCCTGCCCTGGGCGCGACAGTCTTCGGGGCCGCGCTCGTCCTCGCCCTCGCGGCGGGGCTGCGTCGCGCGTGGGGCGACGCCCTCTGGCGGGGGCCCGTCGTGACCTGGGCCTGCCTGCTGGGCCTGTGGCTCACCAACGCGCCCCGCGTAGAGCCCTTCAACCCCGAGTTCTGGCTCTTCGCGTGGTGCTTCGCGGCCCTGGGCCTCGGCGCCTTCGTCTCGCCGGAGGGGCGCCTCCGACTTGCGGCTCCGGCCGCCGCCGTCCTGGTGTCTGTGGTGCTCCTGATCGTCAACGTGAAGGTGGCCCCGAGCGGGCCCGCGCACCCCGGCGACCCGACGCTGCGAGCGGAGGTCGAGGCCTTCGACGCAGCCGCCGAGCCCGACTGCCTCTACTTCGCCTGGGAAGGCTTCGAGTCGCGGGCCTACCGCCTCCTGTCCGAGAAGGCGACGGTGGTGAGCATGTCGGAGCTCTTCGGGACCTGGCTGTGGGAGGACCGCTACACCGGCAGGAGGCGGACCCTCGACGAGGTCAACGAGAGCATCGCCGGGGGCCGTCCGCTCTACCTGCAGCGTCCTTCCCTGGAACGCCTCCGCCGGATCGGCTACCTCGTAGACGCGCGCCCCGTGGCAGCGGATGCCGGGCTGGCGTTGATGGTGATCACTTCCCCCCTCGCCATGGCTGGCGAGTAGCGCAGGCTCCGCGCTGGCCACGCGGGCGAGGATCTGTTCTCACCTGCGGCGAGGGTCGGTGAACATGCTCACAAATGCCCCCCGCGTTCTCGCCCTGGCGTTCCTGCTCGCGTCCTGCAGCGGCTCGAGCTCGTCTAGCGCGCCTGCGTCCCCGCGAGACGGCGGCGCCACCGGTGACGACGGCGCGGCCGCGCTGGACTCCGGGCGGGTGTTGCCCTCCGACCCCGCCGGCGGGAGCACGCCCGGCTTCTCGGGCGGAGCGCGCTTCGCCTTCGCTTGCGTCGGCCACGAAGACTGCGCCGGCGGCTGGTGCATAGACGGCCCGGACGGGCGCATCTGCTCGGCGAACTGCGTGGACTCCTGTCCGCCCGGCTGGAGCTGCGTCGCGACCGACCTCTTCGGCGGCGGGGAGCTCTCCTCCATCTGCGTCCCTCTTCGTGCCACCATCTGCGCGTCGTGCGCGAACACGGCAGGCTGCTCCGGCGTGGGGCTCTGCACCGGAGCGGGGCCGGACGAAGCCCGCTGCAACCTGCGCTGCGAACCGGCGGCGGATCGTTGCCCGGAGGGCTTCTTCTGCGTCTCGGCGAGTGAGCTCGGGACCGGTGAGGTCGTCACCGTGTGCGAGCCCCCGGGCCGAAGCGCGTGCTGCTCGGGGGGGACGAAGGGGCGTGACGACGTCTGCCAGAACACCAGCGCGCACGGCTCCTGCACCGGGCTGCGCACCTGCACCGGCGCCGGCGGCTGGACGCCCTGCAAGGCCGCCATCCCGGCGGCGGAGATCTGCGACGCCCAGGACAACGACTGCGACGGGCGCACCGACGAGGATCTCCCGGGGCCCTGCGGCTGCGGAGACGGCTTCTGCGCCGCCGGCCTCGAGGACAACCTGACCTGCCTGGTCGACTGTCCTCCCGTGTGTGGGGATGAGACCTGCTCGCCCGGGGAGGACCCCCGCGCCTGCCCGGAGGACTGCTGCGGCGGCTGCGGCGACGGCAGGTGCCTCGGCTACGGCTGCGGCGAGGACCCCGACGCCTGCCCCGCCGACTGCGGCACCGCCTGCGGGAACGGCACCTGCGACAAAGGCGAGAACCCCGGCGCCTGCGCCGAGGACTGCCAGCGATACGCGTGCGGCAACAGGGTCTGCGAGCCGACCGACGGCGGCCCCGAAGGTTGCCCGATCGACTGCGGTGCGGCATGCGGCGACTGCATCTGCGAGCCTGGAGAGGACTTCCAGTCCTGCCCGGGGGACTGCGGCTGGTGCGGGGACGGCATCTGCAGCCCCTGCGCGCACCTCTTCGAGGAGGAGCGCTGCGCCGCGGACTGCGTGCCGGTGATCCCGGACACCGGAGGGGACGACGGCGGCTCGGTGGTCGTGCCCGACGCGGGCGGTGACGCCGGCCTCGAGCAAGGAGACACGGGCGAGAGCGACGCCGGAGCGGACGGCGGTTCCGCGGGCAGCGACGAAGGCATCAGCGACCCTGGAGTAGTCCCGGTCGGGCCTCTCGAGCAGTGCAACGGTGTAGACGACGACCAGGACGGTGTCACCGACGAGGGTGCGGCGGTGACGGCTCTCTGTGCCGATGCTGATCCTTGTACGGCAGACCGCTGCGCGGGAAGCACGGGCTGCGCGCACGACACGGCGCGGAGCCCGGCGTGCGGCGCCAACTGCGTCTCCCGGATCCAGCGCTCGGGCAAGGGCGCCTTCACGCTCGGCACGGGGCGCTTCTTCGACGTCGCCGTGAACGGCGACACCCTCTACGCAGCGGCGGGAAACACCGGGGTGCAGGTGTTTCGTCTGCAGCAGGCCGCCGTCGTGCCGGTGTCGCACACCGACACGCCCGGAGTCGCAACCGGCGTTGCCTACGGCTCGGGCCACATCTTCGTGGCCGACGGCAAGTCCGGCCTCCGCGTCTACGATGCCGCTCAGCCGGAGGCGCTCAGCATGGTCGCCAACATATCCCCGGCGAAGAAGATCGTGGCGCTGGACCTGGGCGGCGACTACGCCTACGCCGTGGACGAAGAAACCGGCCTGAGCGCCTACGACGCGTCCAGCCCGGGGAGCACCGTGGAGGTCGCGGTGCTGGAGGACGAGAGCTTCACCAACGTGTTCGTGGACGGAGACAAGGCCTACGTGTCTTCAACGCACGACGGAGTCGTGGTCGTCTCCCTCAGCGATCCCGGCTTCCCCGAGACGCTCGGCAGTCTCTCCCAGACCAACTTCTGCTCGGACGTGCACGTGGTGGGCGATCGCGCCTACCTGACCTGTTACCAGGACCTGCACGTCGTCGACGTCACAGACCCCCGGGCTCCCCGCCTCCTCGGCACCCTCGAGGACGTCGGCAACGGCGACTCGATCCGCGTGGTCGACGGCTACGCCTACGTGACGACGAACATGCAGGGCATGCGCGTAGTCGACGTGCGCGATCCCACCTCGATGTCTCTGCTGGGAGGCCTCCATGGCGTCAGGAACGGCCGGCGCATGCAGCTCGACGGTGGCCGCATGTTCGTCGCGTGGCAGGGCTATTACGGCTCGGGAGGCCTGCACGTCTACGACATGAGCCATCCCGCCCTGCCTTCTCTCCACGCCGAGTCGCCGCCGGCGCCCGACCACGGCCGCCGCGTCGAGGTGCGCGGGCGCCTCGCCTACGTGGGCACCTCCCAGGGGGTCACCACCTATGACCTCGCCTCGTCAGGGCAGCCCAGCGAGATCGGCCGGGCCTCCACGGCCGCCGTCATAGCGATGGACGTCGTGGGCGGCCGGGCCTACCTGGGCATCGACGGCGGCTTGCTCGTCATGGACGTGGAAGACCCGGCGTCGCCGCAGCTGGTCGAGACACTGAGCCTCCAAGGGCTCACGCGCGGGGTCGACGTCGAAGGCGAGCACCTCTACCTGGCCCGCTCGGGCACCGGCCTCACCACGGTCGACCTCGGAGACGGCGCCACCCTCGGGGCGATGCACCACCTCGAGGTGACGAGCGGTCTCGACTATGTCACCGCCGCTGGCTCCATGGTCTTCGCCGTCGAGCTGAACAAGGGCCTCTACGTGATCGACGCCGCCGAGCCGTCGACCATGCGCGTCGTCGGCCGCGCCGAGCCCTACCAGCAGGTCCACGAGGTCGCTGTCTCCGGCAGGCACGCCTACACGGTGGGCCACGACCTCACCGTCTACGACGTGCTCGTCCCCGAGAACCCGGAGAAGCTCGCCGCCCTGAGCCTTGAAGGCGGCATCGCGAGCGGAGTCGCTGTCCAGGGCTCGTACGTGTACATCGCCTTCGGAGACGAGGGCATCTGGATCGTCGACGCCACGGACCCGACGGACCCTGGGCTCAGCAGGAGGGTCCACATGCTCGGCCTCGTCAGCGACGTTGCCCCCGCCGGCACGAGCATCGTCGCCGCGACCGGATTCACCGTGCTCGAGGTCTTGGAGGTCGGCTGCGCGAACTGAGCCTGCGAAGTGTACGACTGGATAACAGAAGGGAAGGAGATCCTGGCAGCTACCGGGTGGAGCAATCCGACGCTGCACGTGGTTGTCGGTCTCGTCCTCTACGCCGCCGCCCGATCCTGCCTCTGGCGACGCCGCCGAGCCGGCTGGTGGGCGCTCCTGGTCGTCGCGCTCTTCCAGACCGCAAACGAAGCTCGGGACTTCTGGGACTTCTTCGTCCACGGGAAGCCCTTCGGCCTGGGTTTCCAGGTCGTAGACACGCTGGGAGACTACGCCACCACGTTGGTCCTGCCCGCGCTGGTGCTGGCGGCGGAGCTGATGTGGATGACCCGGCGGAGGAGCCGAAATGCTGGAGCTTCACGCAACGCCCGCTCTCGAGGCGCTCGCCGCTGACCTGGACGGAGATTGGGAGGCATCCAGGCTCGAGTGCCTCCCCTTCCCCATTGCCTACACGCTGCTGCGCCTTCGCCGGAGCGACTACGAATGGGAGCTGCTCCTCAAAGACATGCCCAACATCCTGCTCAAGTACGTCGCCATCGTCGGGGCAGCCGATTACCTCGCCTCCTCTGAGCCGGATTTCGACGTCAACGAGGAGCTCCAACAGCTCGCCCTCAACATGAGCCTTGATCACCGGCGGCGCCGAGAAGACGGCCGAGGAGATTCGGCGGAAGCTCTCGGGGCCCCCTTTCGATCCGTCGGACGAAGACGATCGGCTGGTCTTTCTGCTGCTCCTCGTGGGCGGACCGCTCGCCGTCCTCTCCCTGCTCATCAGCGCCGTGGGCATCAACGAGTACTACGCCCACAAGTATCGGCGCCGACTTCGAGAGCAAGCCCGGGGGAGCCCGACAGCCGAAGCCGCGGGCGCCAACCCTGGATGAGGCGCCGGCCCTACTCCTGCACCTCGAAGGCCTCCCCCTCGTCGCTGCCCTTGGTCTCCGGGTCGTAGTAGAGCGAGGCCGACGAGTCGGGGGCCTTCACCTTCAAGGGGTATCGCGCCTGGAGCCCGTAGGTTAGCACGAGCGGCTCGCTCTCGAGCTTCTCGAGATAGACCATCACCTGGCGGGCGGTCAGGTCGTAGCGCTCGATGAGGCGCTCGGCTACGGCCTTGTCGAGGTCGGCGGTCAGCACCGTGAAGCCGGGCGGGAGGCCGAGGTCTACCAGCACCATCGGCAGGGGCCTCTCGGTGTTGTTCGTGATCGTGGCCTCCACGCCGACGGTGTCATTCACCTCCAGGGTGGTCTTGTCGTAGCTGACCTCGATGCTGATGGCCTCGTCGGGGCTCGAGGGCGGTGGGCCCGGCACGTAGTGGGACCAGACGATCTGGTACATCAGCGAGCCGGTGCCTTCGAAGCGTATCTCGACGGGGTTCTCGGCAGCCGGCACGACGTGCTCGTAGAGGTCGACCTGCTGGAAGACGTCGAGGTTGTCCTCGTTGACCTCGATGCTCGCGTGCTCGGTGCCGCCGAGGCTCACCGTGACCGTGCCCGCCGCCTCGGAGGCCACGGCGGTCAGCGAGCGCACGAAGGCGCGGAGCGAGAGGATGGTGGCGTGGGTGGTGCCCCAGTTGCCGAAGCTGTCCTTGTTGGAGGCCATGAAGGCGAGGGCGCCGCCTACGAGATCGGGGGCGCTGCGGCCCTGCAGCAGGGCGAGGGTCGCCAGGGCCGTGGTCTCGATGGAGGTCCCGCCGCCGCGCTCGCCGTAGTAGAGGCCGTCGCCGCCGACTCCGGCGTCCCAGGAGACCAGGTCGCCCTCCATGTGCTTGGCGCGTGAGGCGAGGTCGTCGAGGGCTTTCGCGGTGGCGGAGCTCTGGGGGTTGTACCAGGCGAAGGCGTTGGCACAGAGCGCCAGCGCGTATGTCGGCGTCTCGTCGTCGAGGCGCTGCGCGGCGTAGTCGAAGCCCTTCTTGACCGACGCGTCGTCCAGCCCTGCCTCGGCGAGGGCCCAGGTGACGAAGCAGGTCGTCATCAGGTCGGTGTACTGGACGGTCGCGAACTCGCTGCCCTGGGTCTCGTGCCAGGAGCCGTCCGAGGACTGCTTGCTGGCCAGGAACTGCATGGTCCGCGGGATCAGGGTCTCGTCGATGTCCTGGACCTTGGCGATGTCGCTGAACTCGAGCACCCCCATGGCCGACAGGATGAGGTTGGCCGGGGCCGGATCGCCGAACCACGTGAAGCCTCCGCCCGTGCACTCGAAGGTGAGCAGGCGCTGGTAGCCGAGGCTCACGAACTCGCGGGCCTTCAGCTCGATCTCGGGGGTGATCTGGCCCGCCGTGCTCATGTAGTCGAGCACGAGAGCGTTGGGCCACAAGGTGGCGGTGGTCTGCTCGAAGCAGCCGGAGGGCATCTGGAGCAGGCTGTCGAGGCCTTCGACGGCCTGGGCGACGACGCCCGGGTAGAGCTTGACCGTCAGGGACTCGGTGCCCTCGATGGCGCCCTCGGGGAAGGTCACGGTCTCCGCGACGGTGCCGTCGAGGCGTCCGGAGCGCGAGCCGCGCACGGGCTGCCCGTCGGGGGTGACCTCGACGAGACGGATCAGGGCGTCCTCGGCGGCGCTGCTGCTCGCGGTTACCTTCACCGGGTGCCAGCCGACCTTCTTGGCGCGGATGCCGACGCGCACGCCCTTGACCTCGCCGGGGCCGAGCTCGACGCGCTCGGTGGCCGAGGTCAGGAGCTCGGCCCAGTCGCCGACCTCGATGTCGAGCTGAACGGTCTGGGCGTCGGGCAGGTAGTTGTAGACGGCCACGGGGAAGCGCACCTCGTCTCCGCGCGTCAGGGTGCGCGGGAGGTCGATGTCGGCGAAGAAGTCCATGAAGACGACGAGGCCCTGCGTCGTGGAGCCGAGGCGGCCGTCGAGGCTGTTCGCGAGCCCGGTCATGCGCCACTCGGTGATGGAGTCGGCCATGGGGATCTCAATGCTCGCGGTGCCGTCCGGATCGGTGATGAGCTCGGGGTTGAAGTAGAGGGTCTCGGGGAAGTCCTGGCGCACCCGGGGGCCCTCGTCCCCGCCCTCGCTCTTCTCGACCTCCCCGCCGGGGGCCGGGGCCGGCGGAGGCCCGCCCGCGCCGGTCGCCATGTCGAACTCGTCCATGCGCTCCTCGGCCGCCCACTGGCGGGACATGATCGCGACGGTCCCGGTCCAGTCGTCGGCCGTGCCCTCGACCTCGTCGGGGCCGTGGCTCGTCATGCTGAAGGTCCAGCGGTCGCTGCTCTTGAAGCGGTAAGCGTTGCCGAACATGTCGAAGTAGGGGTGCTCGCCCTCGAGGAAGGCCTGCGCGCCCTCCATCTCCAGCTCGCCGCTGTCGATGCGCCCGGCCAGGTCGACCTCCACGGCCGAGCCGTCCTCCTCGTAGAAGGGCTTGAGCACGGTGACGGTGCCGGCGAGCAGCCGCGCAAAGGAGCTCGTCACCTGGGTCGCGCCCGCCTCTCCGAGGGCCGCGAAGGCGCCCTTCGCCACCGTCTGCCGCTCCTCCTCTCCGGGAGCGTCGCCGCCGCCCGAGAGGACGCCGCCGAGGTCGAAGCTCGCTCCTTCGATCTGGTAGTGGGGCTCGCGGATGGACTCGTCGAGCTCGAAGTAGGTGCGCAGCAGGCCCGGCTTTGCCTCGGAGAGCGCGTAGACGGCCTCGTCGACGACCTGCAGGCCGAGGGCTGCTACCACCCCGGCGCCGTCCTCGCCGGTGACCTCGAATTCCACCTTCGCCGTGTCGCCTGGCGCGTAGGTCTCCAGGTCCGGGCTCACGTCTATCTTGAGGGCGTTGGCGTGCTCCACCCACACGAGCTTCTCGTCGCGCACGATGGCCCCGGCCGCCCCGAGGTAGTAGGCGCTGACTGCGAGGTCGCCCGCGAGCTCGGCGTCGAGATCGACGCTGACCACGGCCTGCCCCTCCTTAAGGTCCGCCGCCTGCTCGCGCACGAGCTGCCCGTGCAGCACGAGGTCCACGTAGACCCGATCCGCCCGGTCGGGCGCGAAGACGCGCACCTCCATGGTCTCACCCACCTCGTAGAGGGCCTTGTCGGTACGGACCAGCACGCTGCTCGCGCCGGCGGCGCCCATGGCCAGGGTCGCCTTGCCGGAGGCCTCGTTGCCCTGCGCGTCCTTCGCGCTCCAGGAGATCTCCATCGGGCCGTCGGCGCCCTCGATCTCGAAGCTCGCGAAGCCCGTCGCGTCGGTCTCCAGGGTCTCGCTGCCCGCCGGCAGCTCGAGCTCTATGTCCACCTCCACAGGCGCGCCGGCCGCGTCCTCGGCGAAGACGTAGACCTGGTTCGCGACCTCCGCCACGAGGGTGCCGCTCTCCGGCACGAGGAGCACGTTGAAGCGGTCCTGGGCCACCGGCACGCCGGTCTCCTTGCCGACCTTCTGGCCGGCGGTGTCCTCCACCTCGACCTCGAGGCGCACGATCGCCCGCCCCTGAGCGAGGTCCTGGCCGACGAGCTGATCGGGGAGCTTCAGCTCGAAGGCGTAGACGCCGTCATCGCTGGTCGTGCCCGTGATGTTCCTGAGCTCGCTCCACTCCACGTCGAAGGTGAGCAAGCGCACGACCACGGTGCCGCCGGCCACGGGCTTACCGAAGAAGTAACCGGCAGTGACCGTGCCCTTGAGGGTCTCGCCCACAAGGTAGAAGGGGCGCTCGACCTCCAGGTCCACCTTGAACTTGGGGAGCGAGTACTTCTCGACCGTGACCGCCTTCTCGGTGGCCGTGTCCCCGACGGTCGCCTGGACCTTGTAGGTGCCCTCGTTGACCTCACGGGCGAGCTTGAAGGTAGCCGCGGCGATGCCGAACTCGCTCGTCTTGCCCTTGTGCTTGAAGACCTTGTTGCCCTTACCGTCGAAGACCTCGATGAGCGCCTCGACCTCGCCGCGCGGCGCCTTCTCCGGCAGAGCGAGGGCCAGCACCCGCAGGTGCATGTTCTGCCCGGGCTGGTAGCGCGGCTTGTCGGTGGTGACCAGGACGCGGCTGGTGCGCACCACCTCCACGTCCTGCGCCGTGGTGTCGCTCGCGCCTCCGCCGCGCACTATCGTCGCGCTGATTGTGCCGCTCCCGGTCTCCTCGACCTGCATCTCGACGGTGGCCGCGCCCTCGTCGTCGGTGGTGGCCTCCTCCTCGACGGTCTCGTCTCCGACCTCCGCGCGCAGGATCACCTTCTCACCCGCCCGCGGCTCTCCCGTCACCGCGTCGGCGGCGAAGACCTTGAGGCGCGCCGTCCGGCCCGCGTGCAGGCGCTTCGGCCCGAGCAACACGACCTGCCCCTTCGGCACGCTGGCGAAGAGGCTGCGCGCGCCCCCGAGGCGCTCCCCCTCGGCGTCGACGAGGTAACGGATCACGTATGCGGCCTGTACGTCCGGGTCGGCGACCCTGGCGAAGCCGTCGAGGGTCGTGGTCAGGGTCTCCACGCCGGCCTCGGCCTTGAAGTCGCTCCCGCGGGTCTGCTTCCTGGAGCCGTCGAGGGCCTCGACGGTCACGCTGAAGTTGCCGCGCACCACCGCTTCCCCGGTCTTGCGGACGACGAGCCCCACGTGGAGCTTGTCTCCCTGGAGGGTCGCGACGATCTCGCGCTCGTCGAGGCTCAGGATCGCGCCCGTGCGTCTGTCGGGTTGGTGGAGCGGGGCGTCGCCCTCTTCGGCAGGCCCGTCGTCGCCGTCGCCGTTGCCGCAGGCGGGCATGGCGAGGGGTACGAGCAGCAGGAGCAGGAACAGGGGGTGGCGTAGGGTCGGGGTCGTGCGCATCCGAGGCTCCATCCGTCCAGAAGATCGGAAGGTTACTGATGTAGGGCCGGGAATGCTATCCTCTCCCGCTATGGTCCGACCGCTGCTGCTCCTCCTGCTTCTGTTGACCGTCGGCGCGTGTGGGGACGCCACCGTCGAGACGGGCGGTGGAGACAAGGGAGCGGTTGGCGCCGACGCCTCCTCCGGAGGCAGCTCCTACGAGCTGGCGAACAACAAGCCCGGGGTGTTGCCTCCCCTGCGCGACGTGAGCTCGTCGCCCCGCCACGACGGTGAGCAGCCGGAGCACGACGCCGGCGCGCCCGCGGGCGATGCGGCCGAACCCGACGACACGGCGACGACCGGAGACCAGCCCCAGCCCCAGTGTCCACCGGACGATCCGGCGCTGGCCTGCGACGAGCTGCCGCTGCCGCGCTACGGCTGGACCCGCTACCCGATAGTCCTCGTGCACGGCATGGGCGGCTTCGACCAGCTCGGCTCCCTCGAGTACTTCCACGGCGTGCCGGCGATGCTGCGAGAGCACGGTCACGCGGTCTTCGTGGCCGACCCCGACGCCTTCAACAGCACCGAGGTGCGCGTCGACCAGCTCGAGCCCATGGTCGACCGGATACTCGCCTGCACCTGCGCGGAGAAGGTGAACCTCGTCGGCCACTCCCAGGGCGGCCTCGACTCCCGCTACCTCGTGGCGGTGCGCGGCTACGCGGATCGTGTGGAGTCCATCGTCACCATCGCGACGCCCCACCGGGGCTCACCAGTGTCGGACATGGCCCTCGGCCTCGTCGAGGGACCTCAGCAGATCATCCTCGACGCGCTGGTCGGGCTGTGGGGTGCACCGGCGACGGACGCCAACCTCTCGGCCTCGATGCGCAGCGTCTCCGTCGAGCACATGACCGAGCACAACGAGCGCTGGCCCGACCCGCCCGAGCTCCCCATCTACTCGTGGGCCGGGGTCACGGGGCAGCGGGTCTCGGACGTCGAGGGCTGCAGAGACGCCGAGATCCCGCCCCCCGACGAGAAGGACGCGGTGCTGAGCTTCCTCGTCGCCACCTACGAGATCCTCGGCGGCGCGGAGGTGCCGAACGACGGCATGGTCCAGCTCTCGTCGGCCCGGTGGGGGCGCTTCATGGGCTGCGTCGCGGCCGACCACGCCAACGAGATAGGCCAGATAGCCGGCATGGTGCCGACCTTCGACTACATGACCTTCTACCGGGACGTGGCGCAGCACCTCGTGGATGAGGGGCACTAGCAGCGCAGCGCGCTGCTCCCTTGCCCTTGCCCTTGCCCCCGCCCCGGCCCGCCCCCGGAGCCGGCCCCCCCCCCCCCCCCGCCCCCCCCACCCCCGCGGGGGGCCCCCCC
>CAZQPP010000053.1:0-17031 GCA_964594295.1 uncultured Myxococcales bacterium
CACATCAGGAGATCCTATGCGCCTCACCGCCGCCGCCCTGCTCGCCCTCCTCTTATGTGCCCTGGGACCGGTTCAGGCGGGCGCGTACGTCACCTACGCGACCTCCTCGGGGGAGCCGCCGCGGTGGATGAACATGCCCGTCGGCTGGTACCTCGACCCGGCGGGGAGCGACGACATGTCCTTCGAGCTCCTGCACGCCGCCCTCGAGCGCGCATTCCAGACCTGGTCGGCGCCCGCCTGCACCAAGCTGCGCTTCGAGTACAAGGGCACCTCGTCGACCCCGAAGCCAGGCGCGCTCTGGGTGACCGTGCTCGAGTCCGGCTTCAGCCACAGGACCGACGGCGCGCTCGCCTACGCGGCGCCCCAGTGGGACTCGTCAGACGTAATGCAGAACGGCCAGATAGTCTTCAACGGGGGGGACTTCCGCTGGAGCGACACCCCGGTCACGGGCACCGGAGACCTCTCGGACATCGTGGCGGTCGCCACCCACGAGATCGGCCACACCATCGGCCTCGGCCACAGCCGCGATCGTGAGGCGACCATGTTCTTCGTCGGGGGCGGCATGGTCGAGCGCAGCCTCGAGGAGGACGACGTGCGCGGCCTCTGCTTCCTCTACCCCAAGGACAGCTTCTCTGACGGGAGACCCTGTGACTCCTGCACCTCCGACGATCACTGCGCCCTCGGGCGCTGCGTCCCCCACCCGTGGGAAGGCGGCTCCTTCTGCGGCGCCGACTGCAGCCACGACAGCCACTGCCCCCTCGGCTACGACTGCCGCGACTCGGGGACCGGCGGGCAGTGTGTTCCCAGCTACGACCACTGCCGCCAGGAGGGCGAGAACATCCCCTTCCGGGAGTACTGCTGGGGGCACGCGACCTGCGCCTCGGAGATCTGCCTCACCTGGGGGAACACGGCCTACTGCAGCCAGAGGTGCAACCCCTCGCAGCCGGGGAGCTGCCCCGCGGGGGGCAACTGCGTGCAGCTCATGGACGGCAGCGGGCTCTGCGCCGTCCGCGCCTGCGACCCGGTGAAAGACAGCGGCTGCAACGTCGGCGAGGTCTGCCTCTGGTACCACGAGCCGCCGCGCAGCCCCGGGGCCGACACGGTCGCCGGGCGCTGCGTGGACGGCCGCGGCGGCGCAGGGCCGGGTGAGGCTTGTGGCCCCGAAGCGACCGTCGGGTGCCAGCCGCACCTGAGCTGCCTCGCTTACGGTGAGGACGACACTCCGCGCTGCTGGCGCGACTGCCGCATGCCCGTCGGCGACGGCTGCGGAATGAACGAGCGCTGCATCGACGCCAACGACAGGCACAGCCCCAAACGAGGTCTGTGCGTGCCGCGCCCGCCGAAGCCGCCCACTCCCTCGGCGGATGCCGGAGGGAGCTCGGGCCTCGACACGGGGGCGGGCTCGCGCGACGCCTCGGGTGGCGGGGCCGGCTTCGACCGCGGCGGCTCCTCGGGCTCCTACGTGGACGGGCGCGCTGCCCCGGCCGGAGACGCCCTGTTCATCCCGGGCGGCGGCGGTGGTGGCGGCGGCTGTGCCCCCGGCACGGCGCCGCCCCTGGCCTGGCTCCTGTTCTTGCTCGCCCTGCTTCCGCACGCGCGCAAGCGCCCGGAATAGGGTAGAATTGCTCCATGGGCGAGCATGAGATCGCAAGTGGGCGCGATCCGGAGGCTGCCAGGAGGTTCACCCGGGCGCTGATCGCCGACCTGCGCGCCCTCGAGATGATGCTCGAGCGCGACATGATCGAGCGTGGCGAGCGTCGCATGGGCGTCGAGCAGGAGATGTTCCTCGTCGACGCGACCTGCAGGCCCGCGCCCGTGGCCCCCGAGGTCCTCGCGCGCCTCGACCGCCCCGAGTTCACCCCCGAGCTCGCCCGCTTCAACCTCGAGGCCAACCTGCCGCCCCGGCCGCTGCGGGGCAGCTTCCTGAGCGAGATCGAGGCCTCCCTCGCCAAGATCGTGCGCGTCGTCGACGACTCTGCTGCGCCCCTCGGCGCGCGGGTGGTGCTCACGGGCATCCTGCCGACCCTCAGGCGCAGCGACCTCGGCCCGGCCAACATCACCCCCGAAGAGCGCTACTACCAGCTCGACCAGGCCCTGCGTCGGCTGCGCGGGGACTCATTCTCCATCGCCATCCGCGGCCGCGACGTGCTCGAGCTGAGCGAGCCGACGGTGATGCTCGAGTCCGCGAACACGAGCTATCAGCTCCACCTCCAGGTCGAGCCCCACGAGTTCTCCGAGCTCTACAACCTCGCCCAGCTCATCACCGCACCTCTGCTCGCCTGCAGCGTCAACTCGCCCATGTTCCTCGGCAGGCGCCTCTGGCGCGAGACCCGCGTGGCCCTCTTCGAGCGCGCCACCGACGGCCGCACCCAGTCGGAGCGGGTGCGCGGCCAGCGAATGCGCGTGAATTTCGGCTCCGACTGGGCCGTGGGCACGGTCCTCGACATGTTCCAGGACGACGCCTCGCGCTTCCCGGTGATCCTCACCCGCGAGGTCGACCAGGATCCCGTCGAAGAGGTCAAGGCGGGCAGGGCGCCGCCGCTCTCTGCTCTCTCCCTCCACAACGGGACCGTCTGGCGCTGGAACCGTCCCTGCTACGGCGTGCACGAGGGGCGGCCGCACCTGCGCATCGAGAACCGGGTGCTGCCCTCGGGCCCGACCGTGATCGACGAGGTGGCCAACGCCGCCCTCTTCTACGGCCTGATAATCCAGGGGCGAAAGGCCTTCGAGGGCTTCACGGAGAGGATCCCTTTCGAGGACGTGCGCGCGAACTTCATCAACGCCGCATGCCACGGCCTCGGCGCCCAGATCCTCTGGCTAGACGGGCTGAAGGTGAGCGCGCGCGGCCTGCTGGGCTCCGAGCTCATCGACGTGGCGGCGCAGGGGCTCAGCTCGGTGGGTGTTCCGGGCGCCCAGATCGACCGCTACCTCGGTGTCATCCGCGAGCGCGTGACCTCCTACCGCACAGGCGCGGGGTGGATGCTGGAGGCGAAAAGGGAGATGGGCCCCGGCGTCTCGGGCTACCTCTGCGCTCGCCGCCTGACCGCCGCCATGGTCCGGCACCAGCACTCGGGAAAGCCCGTGCACGAGTGGCCCACCGAGACCAACGAGCCCTTCACCACCGGTGGTGAGGCACACCACACAGTGGCCGACGTCATGAGCACGGACCTCTTCACGGTCCGCCCCCACGACGGCGTCGACCTGGCCACCAACGTCATGGAGTGGCACCAGATCCGGCACGTGCCGGTGGAGGACGACGAGGGCCGCCTCGTCGGCCTGGTCTCACACCGCGCGTTGCTGCGCCTGCACGAGCGCGTCGCAAACCCGGAGATGGTCGAACCGCCGACGGTGGTCGAGATCATGGATCCCGAGCCCATCACGACCAGCCCGGACGTCCCGGTCCTCGACGCCATGCGCCAGCTCTTGGAGACCGAGACCGGCGCGCTCCTCGTGGTCAGCGGAGACGACCTCATCGGCATCGTCACCGCGCGCGACTTCCTGCACGCGATGGTCGCGGAGCACAGCGGGGACTGACAGCCCCGACTAGACGACAGCGGCCGGGTCGTCCGTGCGGGCCCTGAACTCGGACCAGCCGTACTCCTGCGGGTACTCGTGCCAGGGCCCCTCGCAGACATGGGCGAAGGTGCAGTCCTCGCAGGGCGGCCCGTGAGCCTTGCCCTCCTTGAGGCGGTACTTGGTGTAGTCCTCGATGATCATCGGAGCGTCGACGACCCGGGTGTCGGGGATGTGTTGCTCGATGACGCAGACCTCGTAGCCCTTGGCGAAGCAGTAGGGCACCGCCTCGGTGCAGCCTCTCGCGCCGGAGGCGCGGATGAGGTCGAGGCCCCGCTGGATGTATGGCACGGCGTCCGTGAAGCGCGGGACCACCGACTTGAAGAGGGTGCCCGCCGTTCCGGCCGGGTGCACGTAGGCGTACTGGATGTGGCGCACGCCGAGGCGCAGGAGGAGGGCCGCGATGTTGGGGAGGTCTTTGGTGTTCTGCTGTGTGACGACGGTGTTCGTGAGCACCGGGAGGTTCAGGGAGATGGCGTTCTTGATGCCCTGGACCACCTGGCGAAAGGAGCCCTTCGCGCGGGTGAGGCTGTCGTGGATCTCGGGGCGCGAGCCGTGGAGCGCCGGCGAGATCTCGGTCATGCCGGCTTCGACGAGGGCTTCGATGTAGGGCCGGTAGGCCACCCGGCGGCCGTTGGTCTGGACCTGGATAGGCGAGTAGCCAAGCTCCCGGGCTGCTCCGACGAGCTCGACGAGGTCCTGGCGGAGGGTCGGCTCGCCGCCCGTGAAGACCACGCCGCCGCCGCCCTTGTTGTCTTCGAGGATGGCGCGGACTTCGTCGGCCGTCCGGTCGCGCTCCTCGTTTCGCTTCTCTCCCTGCACGCAGAAGAGGCAGCGGTTGTTGCAGGAGAACCCGACCTTGAGGTCGAGCCTCTCCATCCTTGGGTTCTCCTCGGTGGTCACTCGCTCTCTTCCTCGGCCGGCGCGGCGTCGGACTGGGCGCCCTCTTTGGGCTCGTGCACGAAGTGGGGGCGGGAGCGGGCGATGGTCCAGCGCCTCAAGATGGACTCGAGCTCGGGATCGTCTTGGGCCTTGTGGAGCAGGGTGAAGAGGTAGTCCTGGATGCCCTTGTGCTTGGCGCAGTAGCTGGAGTCGCGCATGCGCCCGAAGAGGCTGCCCTGCTCGCTGTAGCTGTGGACCGGGCAGGTCCCGCAGTAGGGCTTGTAGACGCAGTGTATGCAGTCCGGCTGGGCGTCGAGGGTGCTGGCTACGGCCATGGCGCTCACGGTCGGGCTCGACATGATGTCCCGGTAGCCGTAACTGCGCACGTCGCCGATGCGGAAGATGTCGTCGCCCATCTGGTGGACCATGCGGCCTTCGTCGCAGGTGTAGATGCCGCCGTCGTGGCCGTAGGCGACCTGGCCGATGGCGGCGCCGCAGGGCGAGCGGATGTCGAGGTAGTTCGGGTCGTCTCCCGTGAGGATCTTGGTCAGGAAGATCGCGGCCGTGCGCTCGAGGATGTCGATGCCCTTGCGGTTCAGCTCGATGATGTGATCCACCGCGCGGCGGTAGAACTTGAGCCAGTCCTCCATCTCGTAGCCGATCTTCTTGGCCGTCGACACGGCGAAGCCGAAGGGGCTCAGGGGGCGCAGGAAGATAGCTCGGCAGCCGGCGTCCACGTAGGTCTTGACGATGTCCTCGGGGCGATCGAGGGCTCCCTTGGTGACCGTGAGGATGGACTCGACGCGGTAGACGTCGGGATCGAGGCCCGCCTCCTCGTAGCGATCATTGATGCGGGCGATCCACTTGGTGGCCCGCTTGTAGCTGCCGCCGCCCTTGAGGCGCCGGTTGTCGTCGTGCAGGTCCTCGGGGCCGTCGAGAGAGGTGCAGATCTCGACCTTGTGCTCGATGAGGTAGTCGAGGATCTCGTCTGTCATCAGCGAGAGGCTGCTGACGAGGGCGAAGGCGAGGCGCCGGCGGGCCAGCTCGTTGCGCGCCTTGGCGGTCTCGATGATGTACTTGACGATCTCGAAGTTCGCGAGGGGCTCGCCGCCCTGGAACTCGATGGTCAGGTGCTCGTTCGGGGAGGCGAGCACGAGGTCGATGACGCGCTCCGCCGTCTCCTTGGTCATGTCGTACTCGTGCGCGTCCATGGGCGCACGGCTCGCCTGGCAGTAGAGGCAGGTGTGGTCGCAGCGCAGGGTGACCACCACGATGTGGAGGTGGGGTCCCGTGCGCACGAAGGAGATCCGGCGCCCGTAGGCCTCGGCGAGGTTGACGTCGTCCTGGTCCGAGGCGATGAAGCGGCGTCTCTTGAGCTCCTCGTAGAGAGGCTCTTTGGACTTGATCTTGCCTTCGACGTAGCGCGTCAGGTCCTCAGGCTTCAAGAAGATCCAGTCGCCGACCTCGTTGGTCAGCAGCTCCATGCCGTCGACGCGCCGGTGGCGGAAGGGGACGGCGAAGGAGGAGGAGACGCGGCTGATGTTTGCGAGCGCGGGGTCAGCGGAGACGGGGAGCGACAAGGGCGAGCTCCTTTTTGTTTGGACAAGCCGAAGGGAACAAGGCCCCGTGACGGTGCATTCCGAGATGCCGGACAGGATCTAACTCATTCCGTGCGGCTCTGCCACGTGGGGCGTCCTCGGCGGGGAAGGCTCCGCGCTAGAGGCGTCTCTCTTGCGAAACGCCAGCCGCCTCCGGTCGGGGTGCTAGGCTGCCCCCATGGCAAGCCGACTCCTCGCAGCTCTGCTCGTAGACCTCCTCCTGCTCCTGTCTGCGTCCTGCCGTGAGGCCCCGACCTGGCGCTCCGCGGTCGAGCCGGACGCGCCTGCCTCGCCCGCGGACGCAACGGCCCGGGCCGGCGATCCCGGAGCGCCGCCGGAGGGCTCGCCCTTCCGGCACCGGGTATTCATCAACACCCTCGAAGCCGCCGAAAGGCGCATCAGCACTGGCGACTACGACGTGCCCGGCCTCCGCTACGTCCCCATCCCGGTGGACCCTCGGTATACCCGCACCCTGACATTCCAGCTCACGCCCATGCTCCCGCCGCGCCTCGAAGCCCTGCCGTCACCCGGGCCGGTCGTGCTCTACAGCGACGACATGGAGGTGCTCGTCTTCTCGCCTATGGATCACTTCTTCATCACCCACATCGAGGTCGGCGAAGGTGAGCTCCGCCCCGGTGTGAACGGAGAGGTGCGCGAGCTCCCCGAGGGATTCACCCACCGCTTCCTGCTCGTCGAGGGCAAGGGCATGGCCGCCACCATCGAGCGCTGGGGCGACCTCCTGCTCGAGGATCGCGGGCGAGCCCGCACCGACCGTTACGCCGACGTAGGCCTGTCGCGCCTCGGCTACTGGACCGACAACGGTGCCCACTACTACTACCGCACAGAGGAGGGCATGAACGAGGAGGACACCCTGCTCGCGGTCAAGGCCGACGCCGACGCGCGCGCCATCCCCTACGGCTACATGCAGCTCGACTCCTGGTGGTACTACAAGGAGCCCGCCGCCGGCCTCGGCTCGCCCGGCGGCCTCATGCGCTGGGAGCCCATCGAGGAGATGTTCCCCGACGGCCTTGCCGCCTTCCACGAGCGCCTCGGCCTCCCGCTCATTCTCCATAACCGCTGGTTCGCCCCGGACAACGACTACCGCGCGGATCACGAGTTCATCGAGGGCGAGGGCATGGTCCTGCCGGCGGGCCCCGAGGTCTTCGAGCGATTCATGGCGGACGCCCGCTCGTGGGGCGTGGTCACATACGAGCAGGATTGGCTCGTCCGCCAGTACTGGAGCATGTGGCAGCTTCGCTCGCAGCCCGGGCGCGCGGAGCAGTGGATGGCGCACATGCACGACTCGGCCGTCGCCGAGGGTTTGACCATGCAGCTCTGCATGGCCGCCGCGCCGAACCTCCTCGACTCCCTCGACCGCCCCGGCGCGACCACGATCCGCACCTCCATCGACTACGCCAACGACCTCTCCAAGGAGGCCTTCTGGCCGCAGTTCCACACGGTCAACATGTTGGCCTGGGCGGTCGGTCTCCTGCCTTTCAAGGACAACTTCTGGTCATCAGAGATCCACGGCGAAGCCGAGGCCCTCGTCAGCGCCCTGAGCGCCGGCATGGTGGGCCCCGGAGACCAGGTCGGGCGCGCGAGCCGCGAGATCCTCATGCGCACCTGCACCGAGGACGGCCTCCTGCTCAAGCCCGACCGCCCGGCCCTGCCCCTCGACGCCATGTTCCTGCCGCACGAGCGACCCTTCCTCGTGGCGACTCACTCGACCCACCAGGGAGCCGGCACCTGGACCTACCTCGCCGGATTCCACCTGGCCCGCGAGCACGAGGGCTACGGCTACAAGGACAAGGCCTTCACCCTGGTCTCCTACGACGGCGTGGACGTCGGCCGCATGTTCGTCTGGCCCGACGCCGTCTCGGACTGGAGCGTGAACCTGGGCACCGAGCTCGCCATCGAGGCGACGGTGGTCGCCTACAACTGGCGAACGGGGCACGTGAGCGAGCCTGGAGAGGTCCTGGATCTGGCGCCTTTCGAGGATCTCTACGATTTCGCCTACGTGGTCCTCGCGCCGGTCTCCGTGAGCGGCCTGGCGCTGATCGGCGAGCCGACCAAGTACGTGACCGCCGCCGACAAGCGCTTCGCGAGCATCGTGCCGGTCTCCGACGGCTTCGATCTCGAGCTGCGGGGAGCGCCCGGCGAAGAGGTGCGCCTGCTCGTCTACGACGCCACGGCCGGCCGGCTGCTCGACCCGGCGTCGGTCGTCGTCGGCGCGGACGGCAAGGCGGCTTCGAGCCTGAGGAGGTAGGGCGGGGCACACATCCGGGAGCTCGTCGACACAGTGGTGTTCGCGCACCCAGACGGAGTCCCTGATGATCGCCCTCAAGCCGATAGAAGCCCTGCCCGAGCCCACGCCCGAAGAGCATCTCGCGGCGGAGCTGAGGTGGCTGCGCCTCCTGCTGCGGCGCCTCGTGAGCCCCGGCGCGGGAAGCTCGCGGGCCGACGCGGCCCTCGGCCCGGATGATCTCGGTGCCTTCATCGAGGGCCCGAAAGCGAAACACCCGATGGACGCCGCCATCGAGCAGGCAGGCAGCGCGGTCGAGGCCATGCTCGACCGTGATCCCGGCCTCCCCTTTGCGAGCCTGAGCTCTCGCGTGGGCCTGCGCGGGGCGACGCGACGCCTCCTCGCCCTCGCCTACACGTGCGCCTCGGATCCGTGGGCGGCGAGGGCCGTGGATCTCGCCGCCTCGGAGGGCCCGGGGAGGGCGGCCGATCTTGCGTTCTTCTTGCGCATGTTGGCTGCCTCCCACGAGGAGATCGACGAGGTCCTTGGCATGCTCCACGTCACTGCTCCTCTGCGCCGGCATGGGCTGGTCGAGCTTCGCGGCGCGGCCTCGGGAGGCGGCTGGCCGGCGCTGCGCGGGTGCGAGCTGCTGCTGCCGGCTGACCTCGTCGCACACCTCCGCGGGGTGAAGGTCGGCGGGGAGGCGGCTGGCATCGGGCTCAAGGAGGCTGCGCGCAGCTGGGGCTCCCTGCACCTGCCGCTCGCAACCGCACGCCAGCTGATGGCCCTCTCGGGCACCCTCACCGGCACGCGCCTGGTGCTCTGGGGGCCGGACCGCTCGGGCGCAGCAGACGTGGCGGAGGCCCTCGCGGCGTCCCAGGGCCGGCACATCGTGAGCGCCGCGCACTCCTCCGCCGGCGACGAGCTCCTCGAGAGGGCGATTCGACAGGCCTGGCTGCACGACGCCGTCTTGCACCTCGACCTCGGCGACGAGCCGGCCCGGCTCTCGGACCTGGCGCGGCGCCTCGACGATGTCACCGTGCCGATTGTGCTCTCCTGTTCGCATGAGCCCGAGGGAGGCAGCACCCTTCCCCCGCACGCGCTCTCGCTGCGCCTCGATCGTCCGGGCGCCGGCGCTCGTCGCGCCCTGTGGAGCGCGGCCCTGAAGAGCGCGTCGGTGAGCGAGGAGGTGTGCGCCGAGCGGCTGTCCCGAGCCTATGCGCTCTCGGCCTCCGGCATCGCGCGCTCGGTGGAGACCGCCAGGGCGGGGGCGGAGCGCCGGGATCCGGTGCACCCGCGAGTGACCCGTGGCGACCTCGAGCAGGCCTGTCGCCGCCAGATTGTGACCCGCCTGTCGAGCCTGGCTAGCCGCGTCCCCCTCGGTCCCACCTGGCGAGATCTCGTGCTCGAGAGCGAGCCCCGGACGCAGCTCGAGGCGCTACTCTCCTTCGCACGCAACCGGGCGGACATGCTCGAGCGCTGGGGATTCGGGAGCACCATGACCTCGGGCCGCGGGCTCGCCGCGCTCTTCAGCGGGCCTCCAGGCACCGGAAAGACCCTGGCCGCGTCCGTCATCTCGAGCGAGCTCGGCTTGGAGCTATACCGGGTCGACCTCGCCGCGGTGACCAGCAAGTACATCGGCGAGACCGAGAAGAACCTCGGCCGCATCTTCGACGAGGCTCAGGACGCCGGCGTGGTGCTGCTCTTCGACGAGGCGGACGCGCTCTTCTCGAAGCGCACCGACGCCCGGTCGAGCACCGACCGCTACGCGAACCTCGAGGTCAACTACCTCCTGCAACGCATGGAGGACTTCGACGGCATCACGGTCCTGACCACGAACCACGTCGGAAACCTCGACGAGGCCTTCAAGCGACGCATCCGATTCCACGTGCAGCTCCCAGCTCCCGACGCCGCCTCACGCGAGGAGCTCTGGCGCACCCTGTGCCCTCAGCAGATGCCCCTGGCCGAGGACGTCGACTGGGCCCGCCTCGCCCTGATCGACTTCTCGGGCGGGCACATTCGAAACGCGGTCCTGAGGGCTGCCGCGGTTGCCTACGCGGGAGGCCGCGCGGTGACTCACCAGGACCTCTTCGACGCCGCCGCAACCGAGGCCCAGGCTCTCGGCAAGCTCGTGCGGAGGAGCTGAGCCATGTTCGTCGCAAAGCAGAACGACGCGAAGGTTCCTCAGATGGGCTCGGGCCGACAGCCCTCGGCGGAGGAGCACCCGATGAAGCGCGCCGGGGCGCGGGGCCAGGCATCCGGCATCCTCGACAAGGCACGAGGCGAGGACGGCAAGGTCGACCTCGAGAGGGCGGCGGAGCTGCTCCAAGGAATGCCACGGGCGGGGCGGAAGCAGGCCCTGCGGCAGCTCCGGCGCCAGGAGGGGCCGGGGGTCGTGGATGCGGTGCTGGCCGCGATGAAAGGTCGGCCGGCGAAAGAAGAGGAGCAATCGGAGAATGAGAGCCCGGAGGAAGCGGGGCAGGAGACAGAGGGCGAGAACAAGGAAGGCGAGGAGAAGGAAGGCGAGGAGGAGGACGGCGAGGTGCTCGAGGAGGCGCCGGAGGCCGGCGGCGAGAAGGAGGCCGAGGCCGGGTCCGGGGGAGGGGGAGACAAGGAGGGGGCGTCCGGGGACAAGGCGGCCCCGGGGCCTTCGGGGTCCAAGGAGGCTGCGGGCCAGGCGACCGACGCGGTGCCTCCCACGCCTCAGGCCCCCGAGGCCGAGGCCGAGGTCGAAGAGCCCAAGCTCCCGGAGGGTCCGCAGCTGGAGCCCGTCGCGGCTCCCGAGGCGCCGAAGCTCTCGCCACGACCGCTCCCGGGGGCCTTTGCGTCCGTGGGGCAACGCTTCTTGGAGCTGGACGCTGCCGTGGACGTCTGGGCGGCGAGCGCCAAGGCCGAGGTTGACGTGAGGGCTGTCGAGGCGAAGTCCTCCGTGCGCGCTGCACAGCAGGAGGCGCAGGCTGTGCTCGCGTCCGAGCACCTCGTGGCGAGGAAGACGGTCCGCCAGCGCGCGTCCAGAGCTCGCGCGTCGCTGGACAAGGACCTTCAGAAGCGCCTGTCGGCCTTGCGTGCCGAGGCTGAGCAGACCAAGGCCTCGACCCTGGCGAGGCTCGAGGTCGAGCGCACCTCCGTGTTCGCCGATCGAGACGCCAAGCTCGAAGCCGTCGACGCTCGCTTCACCGAGGAGATGGACAAGATGGCCGAGGCGACCAGGAGAGACGCCGCCGGCGCCAGGGAGGAGGCGGCCTTCTACGCGGGAGAGTGCATGGCCCTCCCGGCGAGCTGGACCATCGAGAAGCTCAAGAAGCTGGCGCGCGCCAAGGCGGCGCAAGAGGTCGGCGCGAAGGTGGCGCTCGGGATCGAGCGCACGGGCTGCGAGCGCATGGAGGGCATGAAGCAGGCCCGACGCGAGATGAACGATACGCTGCACCAGGAGGCGGAGCACGTGCTCGAGGAGCTGTGGCGCATGGAGGAGGACTTCGTCACGGGGGTCGACGAGCAGGTCGGGGCCGTCGTCGAGCTCGAAGAGCAGCACGCGTTGTCCGTTGGCGAGCAGATCAGCGCGCGCGGGGAAGAGGGTGCCTCAGCGCTGAGCAGAGCCGAGCGCTCCCACAAGCATGCCCTGGAGCAGCGGGTGGAGCAGGTCTGCGCGGAGATCGACCAGGCCGCCGAGTCGGGCCGATCGCGCATCCACGGGATGGCGGCTGACGCCAGGTACGGGCTGGGTGCCTACCTCGAGGAGCTCCACGGGGAGCTGTCCGCGTCGCCGGAGCTGGCGGCACCAGGCGCGGCAGACCCTGCGGTAGCCGCATTGAGCTCGGACCTGGACACGCTCTCGACACAGCTCTCGTCGGCCTTCACGCAGGCGGCATCAGAGCTTGGGGACGGCATCCTGGGTGCGGCGGGAGAGTCTGCCGGTGGGATTCGCCAGGCCGGGAGAGAGGCCGGAAGCGCGGGCACGAACGCTGCCTCGGAGATCGGATCGACCATTCGTGATGCCGTGCGCCAGGAAACCTCGGGCCTGGACGAGCGTAGCGCCGAGGCGAGCAAGGCGCTCTCGGGCTACGAGGCGGCCTGGGTGGACAGGGCCCGCGCCATGCAGCTCGGCCTCGCGGCGCGCTCGGAGCAGGAGCTCGTCGCCGTCACCGGGGCCGCCGCGACGCTGGAGCAGGACAGGACCAAGGCGGTCTTGAAGTCCAGGGTAGAGCAGGGCGCCGAGATGAAAAAGCAGGCGAAGATCGCCGGTGACAAGGTGCGCTCTCCCTTCGCCGACGCGATCGCCATCGCGGTGGGCGTGGTCTTCGCGTTGGGAGCCATCGCGGCCTGCCTGCTCCTCATCCCGATGGGGCCGGTGGGGCTGGCCATCATGGGCTGCGTGGTGGGAGTGGTCGGTGAGATCCTCGAGGACCTTGTCCGGTGGGCGATGAAGGATAGCCCAAGCCCATTCACGACGGAGTCCTTGAGCAAGAGCTGCCGTCGCTACCTGGCTGCAGGGGTGATGGGAGCGTTCACCGGGGGAGCGAGCTCGGTGCTGAAGGGCCCGGCCGCGAAGCTGGTTCGCTCAACGCTCGCCAAGCGGCCTTTTGCACAGAAGCTCCTCTCCTCGAAGGCATTTCAGGCGGCCTCGCAGAGCGGCGTGGTCAACAGCGTGTTCGAGCGGCCAGTCATCAGCGAGAGCCTCGACCTGGTGGTGACCGCGGGCACCAAGCAGGCCGTGGACGCCGGCGTGGGAGGAGAGGGCTTCGACCCGGCGGAGGCGGGGCTGGACCTGATCCCGGGGCACGGTGGGCTGAAGAAGGCCACTCTCACCTACGCGGAGCACTAACACGGTGTTTCGCTTGCGAAACGCCCGCCCCGCAAACAAGGAGTTTCGGCACGAAACACCCCTACCGCCAGAAGGCCTACTGAAGAGTAGGGCATTTACTCCCGGCGCCAGCGGGGCTATCTTCCCACCCCCACTGACGGCCGTTACCGACTCTGCGGAGTAAAAGCATGAAGAAGCTCTACCTGGCCCACTACGCTCAGTCCCGCTTTGGCAAGCTCGGGGACTACAAGCTCGAGAACATGATCCTCGACGCCGGCAGGGAGGGGCTCGACGACGTCCCGCGTGAGGCCGTCGACCACGTCGCCATCGCCGGGCTGCTGACGGGGCTGCTCAACGACCAGTCGCTGATCGGCGGGCTCGCGGCTATGGACCCCGCCTACACGAACAAGAGCATCAAGGGCGTCGCCAACGCCTGTGACTCGGGCGGCCTCGCGGTCCTCGACTGCGCCGCCCAGATCCTCGCCGGCCTCGCCCACGTCGGGCTGGCCATCGGCGTCGAGAAGATGCACCCCTACGAGGGCAAGCTCGACTCGAAGAAGGTCGGAGACGCGCTCGGCACAGCCGCGCACCCGGAGGACCTCTTCCCGCCCTTCACCTTCCCCCACGCCTTCGCCGTCTTCATGGACCGCTACATGAAGGCCTACGACTGGACCGAGGAGCAGTTCTCCTGCATCCCGCCGATGTTCTACGACAACGCCTCGTACAACCCGCTGGCGCACATGCACAAGACCAAGGCGCCGGTGACGTCCGAGGCAGTGCTCCAGAGCTACCGCCTCTTCCAGGACCCGCCGCTGCCGCTCAAGCTCTTCGAGTGCTCCCAGATCTCGGACGGCTGGGCGCGCATCTTCGTGTGCGACGAAGAGGGGCTCCAGGCCCTCGGCGTGGACAAGTCCCAGGCCACCGAGCTCAGCGGCTTCGGCCAGGCGACCGACAGCCTCTCCATCGCCTCGCGCGGTGAGGACCTCCTGCGCCCCGTCGGCGCGAAGAAGGCCTTCGACGCGGCCATGAGCATGGCCGGCGCCAGGACGGAAGACATCTCCCTGCAGGAGGTGCACGACTGCTTCTCGGTCATGGGCCCGCTCGCCATGGAGACCACGGGCTTCGCCGAGCCCGGCAAGGGACTGCAGTTCTTCTTGGACGGCCACGCCAACCGCGGCGGCAGGTGCCCGGTCAACACCTCGGGCGGCCTCATCGCCAAGGGCCACCCGATCAGCGCGACGGGCGTCGCCATGATCGGCTGGATCCACCAGCAGCTCCTCGGCAAGGTCCCGAAGGAGCTCCAGGTCGACAACGCCAAGCTCGGCACCACGCTGAACATCGGCGGCCCGATCTGCAGCACGGTGGTGACGGTTCAGCGCCAGGCCTGAGCCCGCCGGCGACCGGAAAACCCGCACGGGCGCTCGCCGGGCACACACCCGCGGGCGCCCGTTGCGGAGCATTCCGTGGGGATGCCCGTTAGTCCTTCTTAGGCTGCCTGATCCAGCGGATCTTCCACTTGCGGAAGCGCAGCGGGATGGCGCGGTCGACCTCGTGTGAGCGGCGCTTGTCGGTGTACTTCTCGTTGAGCACCACGAGCAGCCGCTTGCCGTCCTTGGTCCATATGACCTGCTTCAGGATAGCCGCCGCCTTCGCCTTCTCGCCCTTGGTGTGGCTCAGCTTCACGCGCTCGAGCTCGCCGAGGCGGGCGCCGTCGAGCACCATGATCCTGTAGAAGCTGGCGTCCTCGGCGGGGGCGCCCATGATGGTGAGCCTGCCGTCGGGGGAGGTCTGGCCTTCGACCGCGTTGTTCTTGATCCTGTACTTGCGCCGGAGGAGCTTCATCGCGCGCCCCTCCTCGGCCTGGGAGCGGGCGGGGATGTCCTTGACGCGCTCGCCGGTGACCGCGTCGCGCACGGCGATCACGGTGCTTCCGCCGCGCACCTCCACTCGGAGGGCGTAACGTTTTCCGGCGTCGTCGAAGGCGAGAGCCTCGACGTGGCGCACGTAGTCGGCGGTGCCCTGGGCCCAAGCCGGCGACGCGAACGTGAGGGCCGCGAGGAGCAGGATGCCAGAACGCATCACAGGCGCACTGTCCGTTCGAAGGACTGGGGCGCGGGGAGCTCGTGGTCGAAGATCCAACGACGCATGAGCCCACGAAGGCACCGGGACATCTCCGGGTCCTCCCCGCCGTGCATCTTGACCCCCACGTCCTGGATGAGCCCCGAGGTGGCCACCTGGATGGTCAACGAGACCGTCTGTGGGGCGAGCTGGGTCTTGCACGAGGCCATCTTCGAGGCGTTGGCCCTCATGACCTTGTCGACCTCCCCGGCCGTCAGCGGGCGTGCCTTGGGGCCGAGCACGGCGGTGCCTTTGAGGGCCAGGGGCGTCTCGACCTTGCCGTCCTCCTCCTCCACCGCGGTGACGGCCTTGAGCTTCTCCTGGCGGGCCGCCTTGATGTGGACCTCGGTGGGCGGCTCCTCCTCGGGCTCTGGGCGGGCGCGTCTCTCGGTCTTGCGGGTCGAGCGGGTGGGCTTCTTCGCGGCCGGCGTGGGCTCGGGGGTCGCCTCGGCGGGCGCCTCCGAAGGGGCCGCTCCGGCCTGCTCTCCGGGCTTCTGGGCCGCGGGTCGCTTCACCGGCTTCGGCTTCACACGGTCATAGCGCTTCTGGAAGAGCACGTCGGTCAGGTCGAGAGGCTCGGCCGCCGGCGGCGGAGGCGCCGCGTCCTTCTTGGCGTCCATGCGGGCCTTCCACTGGCTCAGGCCGAGGCCGAGCGCGACGAAGAAGGCGACGAAGGCGATGCCCATCAGCAGCTTCTGCTTTCCCCGCTGGCGCTGCAGGCGGACCATGACGCTGAACTCGCGCTGCAGCTTGCGCACCTCGGCGGCGTCGGGCACCTCCTCCTGGGTGGGGAAGCGCAGCGGGTCGAAGTCGAGGTCTCTCAGCTCCTTGATCTTCGGATCTTCGCGAGCTCGCGACTCGTTCAGGGCTCGCTCGAGCTCGCGCGCCTCGTCCTCGAGGGCTTGCAGCTCGCCGTCGTCTAAGGCCTCGGCGTCTCTCTGCGGGTCGGTGAAGAAGTCGTCGCTGAAGAGGTCCGACTCGTTGACCTCGTCGTCCTCCTTTGCGGTCTCGCCCGCCTCCTCGCGCCCGCCCGCGATCACGTGGAGCCGCGGACGGAGCGAACGCGGCGTGTCCTCTGTGGTGGGCTCCTCGAACGGCATCGAGGCGTCGGGGTGGGTCGGGTCGGCGAGGCTGGAGTCCGAGATCTCGCTTGAGGGCGCGGTGCCGGTGTCGTGCTCGCCGGAGACCGGGGCCGCCGTGTGCTGCTTGGTCGAGCGCTTTCGCTTTCGCTTTCGCTTGCGCCGCTTGCGCTTCTGCGGCCGCTTCTGCTCGGGCTCGGGCGCCGGCTCTTGCTGAGGAGCCTCCTCGGCTTCCACGGGAGCCCGGCTCGGGTCGGCTCCTTCCGATTCACCCGGGAGGGGGCCGAGGAGCTGCTCGGTCGACACCTGGTGGGTCGTCCGGTGCCGGCCGGCCGGCGCCGGCGGTGGCTCCTTCGCCTCGGCTGCGCGCGCGAGCTGAGGCACTACCTGCGCAGGGTGCCACTCCTCCCAGGATGGCTGCCACACCAGGTCGTCGAGACCGAGGCGCCGCCCCGCGGCCTGGGCAACGAGCTCCAGGAGCTTGTAGGGCCCCTCCGGCTTGCCGCCGAGAACGCGGAACCAGCCGTCGTCAGGCAGATCGGCGGCGAGGGCGCCCTCATCAGGCGCGCGTTCATCCTGCTGATCCGCCTCCCGATGGTGCAGGGGCTGCTCGTCTACGCGCGTGTCCTCGTAGAAGACACGGTCCTGGGCGGGCCCGGCCACGCCGGTGGCCGTGGACTCTTCTCGCTCGGCGGCCGGTGTCTCGCTGGCGGCTCCTGCGCCGGTCCTCGCACGCCT
>CAZQPP010000053.1:17045-24397 GCA_964594295.1 uncultured Myxococcales bacterium
GTTTCCTGGGCTCTACCTGGCCCTCGGCCGGCCTGGCCACTCTCGTGGTGAGGGTCTTGATCTTGGCCGCCTGCACGCCCTCGCCGCTCTGCGCCTTGGCCTTGGTGCCGGGGAGCTCGGCCGGCTTGAGGCCGGGGTCGCGGACCTTGAGGATGCTGTCGCAGGTGCGGCAACGCACACGGATCGCCCGGCCTCGGACCCGCTCGTTGTCGATCCGATACTTTGTGCCGCACTTGATGCACTTGAACCGCACGCGGGCGCTCCAAACCAGGGCTCGCAGGTTAACATTGGGGCCTGCGTCCTACAACCTGGGCGGGGCCGGCCGGCTTCCCGAGACGCCAGGGAGGCGCACAGAGATCGCCTCCGCCACCCTCAGCCTTCTCCTCAGGCCTCGTCTTCGGTGGAGCGCAGGCGCGACAAGATGCCCTGCGAGCGCTCGGCGAGGGACTTGCCCCGCTTGACGCCCTGGCTGTCGAGGTAGGACGCGTAGCGCTCGAGCACCCTAGCCAGCGCGAGGTCGTCTCCCATGCGCTCGAGCTCGTCGACGGCCCTGTTGAAGTCCAGTGAGATCTCCTTGTGCTTCTCCTTGGTCTCCTCGACGGAGCCTTCCTCCATGGCTTGCCGGAGGATGTGCGCCCGGGCCGCCCGGCAGGTCGCGACGTGGTAGGCGCTGTCCTGCTTCTCGGCTTGCAGCAGGGCGTCGCCCACGAGCTTGAGCGCGCGGTCGTGCTCTCCCCGGCGGCTCATGCCGAGGGCCTCGTTGCGCATCGCGTCGGCCACCACCCGCATCTCGCCCACCTCGCGGGCGAGCTCTGTCGCCTCCCGGAGGTAGACCCTGGCCGAGGCGAAGTCGTCGAGGGCCAGGTAGGCCTCACCCATGTTGTTCAAGAGGATGCAGAGACCGTGGCGGTCGCCGATCTCCTCGGCGGTGGCCGTCGCCCGGCTCCACACCTGGAGGGCGCGCCGGTGGTCCCCCGCCTCGTGCCAGGTGGCGCCCACGCCGATGAGGCTCTCGACGGCGCCCACCCTGTTGCCAGCCTGCTCGTGGGCCGCGAAGGCCTCCTCGAGGTGGCGCCTCGCGCGCAGGGCGTAGCCCTTGCCGAGGTGGATGCGGGCGACGTTGGCGAGGGACTCGGCGAGGCGCGCGGGGTCGCCGAGCTTCCTCCTGAGGGACAGGGCCTTGAGGAAGTGGGTCAGGGCTTCTCGGTAGGCGTCGTCGGCGCCTCGCGCCCAGAGAGCTCGGCCGAGCTCGTCGAGGCAGTCGGCGATCCCTCCCTGATCGTCGAGCTCCGCGTAGAGCACGCGCGCGCGCCGCACCTGCTCTACCGCGTCGGTGTACATCCCCCTGGCGGCCAGCGCCTGCCCCATTCGCACGTATGAGCGCGCGCCGGCAGCCTTGTCGTCCATGATTACCGAGTCGAGCAGCGCCGCGGAGAAGGCCTCGACCGCCTCCTCGAGGTGGCCGAGCTGCCGGGCGGTCTCCCCTTGGAGGATCCGCGCGTCGTATCGATCCCTGCCCTCGTCCTCCGCGAGCAGGTCGATGGCCTCCCGCACGTGTGCGAGGGCGTCCTCACCTCGGAGGCGGTCGCTGGCCTCTCGCGCGGCCTTCAGGAGCGCCCTCGCCGCGAGCGAGGGGCGGCCGCCGGCCTTGAGGTGCCTCGCCGCCTCCAGGAACCACGCGCTCCTGTTGCGCGCGCGGCTTGCCTGTCTGTCCATCCAGCGGGCGACCAGGCGGTGGCGCCGCCGGCGCTCCTCCTCGCTCAGCCCGGCATAGAGGGTCTCCGCCTCGCGCGGGGCCTGGAAGTGGAACTCGGGCTCACCTTGGAGCTCGCCGTCGGGCTCGTGCTGCACGATGTCGAGGGCCTGGAGGTCGAGCAGGGTGCGGTTCAAGCGGCTCTGCTTGCGCTCGTCGACCCAGTAGACCTCGTCCTCCTCGAGGTCCACCCGCATGAGGCCGAGCACGCCGCCAAGCCAGAAGCGCTCTCCCATGACCGCGGCCCGCTCCAGGACGTCCTTGGCCCGCGGCTCGATGGAGTCGAGCCTCTCACGCACGCTCTCCTCCACGGTCTTCGGGATCTTCGCGCGCTTGAGCCTCTCGGAGCGGAAACGCCATGGGGTGCCCGACGTGTCTACGATGCCCCGGGACGCGAGGGTGCGCAGTCCCTGCTCCATTGTGCCCGGCACCCCGCCGGAGCGTTGCGCCATGGCCTTGACCAGCTCGACCGGGGGAGCCTCGAAGCGGGACAGCATCGCGAAGGCCAGATCTCGGCACTCCTGCTTGCCGTGCGGCTCCAGCTGGATCCTCTCCACCTCCTTGTCCAGGACGCCGGACAGGCTGGCCGGGTCGCGCGCGCCGACGGCGAGCAGCAGGCAAGCGCCCTTGCCTCCCGAGGCGAGGTTGGCCACCAGGGCTCGGTCGAGGGGGGAGGCGTCGTCGAAGCGGTCGGCCAACACGACATGTGGCGTGCGTGCCGCGTCACGTTTCAGGAGGGCCGCCGCCGAGGCGACCGCGCGCTCGGCCAGCAGCCGCTGGTCCTGGGTCGCCTCGACCTCCGCCGGCACGCCCATCAGGTAGCCGAAGATGAGCACCGCGTCGCCCAGGCGCCGAGGCGGAACCAGCTCCCGCAGGCCCTCTCGGAGACGCTCTCTCACGTCCTTGGTGGAGAGCACCGGGGGCAGGTCGAAGCGCTGGCGGATGACCTGCTGCGTCAGGGGGGAGGGGATGCCGCTCTCGAGGCGCGCCGACCTGAGCCGGTAGACCCTGTCGCCGTGGGTCTCCGCCCTCAAGGCCAGCTCGAAGAGCAGCCGCGTCTTGCCGATGCCCTCCTTGCCGACCAGGGCGACGGCGGCCGAGGTCTCCTCGGTCCAACACCTCTCGAGCAGGGCCTCGAGACGACCGAGCTCCGCCCCGCGCCCCACCAGCTCGACCGGCTCGCCGAAGAGCTCGAAGCCCCGGTGGAGGGTGTAGACGGCGCCGGAGTCGCCCGCAGAAGCTTCGTCGAAGCGCCTTGACACCGCTACCTCCACGATTATCGCGAGTGCTACCACCGGGGTGATTGGTCGGCAACAACGAACTTGTGCCCTCGGTCACGTGGCCTAAACTGCCACCATGGTGCGCCGGAGCCAGCCACGCCCGCTACCGCGGACGCTGCGTAGGATGATCGTGGCCGCGAGTGGTTTGGCGGTCGGCCTCGCGCTGACGGTGGCGCGAAACGCCATGAGCCCTGACGCGCCAGGTGCCGCGACGCCCCCGGCGGCCGGCGCGCAAGTGGGCGAAGGCGGAGGCGCGGCGCCACCGAGCCCGGGGCTCCTGCCGAAGCCCGGGCAGGATCCAGCGGGGAGCGGGAAAGAGACGCCGGCGAAGGAGCAGGAGCGGGGAGGCAGCCCGGAGAAGCGCCTGCGCACGCCGCCGCCGGTGCAGCGCCGCGAGAGACGCCGCGCGCTGCCCGCGGTCATCGCTGCCGGCGGCAAGCGCGGGCCTCGCAAAGGTCGCGGCTTGCCGCCGCTGGAGTGCTTCGACGCCGCCACGCTGGAGAAGAGCCGCGCGTGCCGGGACTCGAAGCTGCGCGACTCTACGACGCTGGACTGGGATCTCCAGCTCGAGATTGCGGAGTTCATGCGCCGGAGGCCGCTGGTGGCGGCCGCGCTCGTGATTGTGGACGTCAAGACCGGGGAGCTGCGCGTGATGCTCTCCCACGAGCCTTCGCTGAAGGAGGCCTCGGTCGAGGCCCTGTCGGCGCGCGCGCCGGCGGCGAGCGTGTTCAAGATAGTGACCGCCGCCGCGCTCCTCGATCGCGGTGTGCGCGCGAGTCAGAAGGTCTGCTTCCACACCGCAAGCCGGGCCGTCGAGGAGCACCACGTCAGGGACAACCCCCGCCGCGACCGCATCTGCGAGGACCTGCTGACCGCCTTCGCGAAGAGTCGAAACGCCGTCTTCGCCAAGCTGGCCTACAAGCACCTGAACAAGGCCAGCCTGGAGAGGGTCGGGCGTTCGCTGGGCTTCGACGCCGTGCTGCCCTTCACCTACCCCGTCCAGGCCAGCCGGGCGGAGGTGCCGCGCGGGAGACTCCCGAGGGCGCGGGCGGCGGCGGGCTTCTCGGCCGTGTCGCTGTCTCCCCTGCACGGGGCGCTCATCGCGGCCACCATCGCCCGCGGGGGCACCTTCCCCCTGCCGGTGATCGAGCGCGACGCGAAGGCGCCGGCGGCCACCCGCGTGCTCGGCCGGCGGGAGAGCATCCACATCGGCAGGATGATGCGCGCCGCGGTCAAGAAGGGCACGGCGCGCAAGACGCTCTCGGGGGCAGCCGTCTCCTCCGCGGCCAAGACCGGCAGCTTGAGCGCCTACCGAGACGGGCGACGCCGCCACCACAGCTGGATGGTCGGCTACGCTCCGGCCGGGCGCCCGAAGATAGCCTTCGCCGCGCTCGTGGTGAACGACGAGCTCTGGCACATACGCTCGGGGCACCTGGCGAAGGCTGCTCTGAACGCGTGGGCGAAGAGGTAGCTAAGGGCAGGGATCGTTGCCGATCACCTGGTGGCCCTGCTCCTTGACGCAGGCCGCGACGGTCGTGCGGTCGCGGGTGTTGTCCAGCAACGAGCCCGCGCGCAGCGTCAAGGTGCCGGCGATGGTGGCGTCGCCCTCAACCTGGTTCAGGCGGCCGTGCAGGTCGAGGTCGCCGGCGACGTGGGTCGTCGAGCTGAGGTCTACGCCGGCGCGGTTGAGGATCTCGATGTCCGAGAAGCGGGAGCGAGCCGGCCCGGGGGAGTTGAAGGCGACGTCCTGGGAGCTCGTGCCGTCGAACACGACGCGGGTGCCCGTGGACACGAAGCCGAGATCCGAGGCGCCGCCGTCCAGCCGCGTCTGCCCGAAGTCTCCCCGCACGCGAATGACGCCGGCGCCGAGGTTGCCGAAGGTGCTCGCCGAGCCCTGACCGCGCGCCGTGCTGAAGGTGGCGTCGCCTTCGATGACGAGCTCCGCGCCGGGGGCGCTCATGATCAGGCCGTCCCCGTCGGTGTTCGAGATGATGTTCACGAAGTCGCCGCCCACGACGAGCTGGTGGCCGGCGAGATCGAGGTTCGCCTCGGACTGCACGGTCAGGTTGGTGTTGGGCAGGTTGCGGTCGCCGTCGAGGCGGACTCCGCCGACCACGAAGCTGCGCTCCACCTCGTAGGTGCACCCCGCCTCTACCTCGGGCAGGTGTGCGTCGTAGGATTGGCTCGGCCCGATCACGGTGGAGCTCCCCGTGAGGGCGAGGCGGCCTCGGAAGAGCGCGTCCGCCGACATCTCGAGGCGTCCGCCCTGCCTGACGGTCGCGTCCCCGTTGACGGTCAGCGCCCGCGAGCTGACGAGCCGGCCTCCGTCCACGAGCAGGTCACCCTCTACGCGCAGGTCTCCGCGCTCGTTCGCCTCGAGCCGGCCGCCCTCTCCGACGGTGAGGTCGCCGGTAGCGAAGAGGCTGCTCGCCAGGGTCGCCGTGCCGCCTTCGACGTGCACGTGGTGGAAGCGAGAGGTGGTGGACGAGGCCGAGTGGAAGGAGATCTCCTGCTCGCCGCGTCCGTCGAACATCGCCGTGGTGCCCGTGGAGACGAAGCTGGTGTGAGCCGAGGCCCCGTCCTCGACGGTGGCCGTGAAGTCGCTCCGGAAGTGGATCGTGCCGTCCGTGAGGTTGCCCTCGGTGGTGCAGGTCCTCTGTCCCCTGGCGCAGAGGAAGCGCGCGTTGCCGCCTACCACGAGCGTGTCCTCGCGCTGGTCCATGAGCAGGCCGTCGTCGGCGCCGTCCTCCATGCGCACGGTCAGGTCTCCGCCCAGGACGAGCTCGTGACCGCTCAGGCCGAGGAGGCTGCCGGGGTTGATCAGGAGGGTGGTCGTGTCCGGCAGCTCGGCGTCCCGGCTCATCTCGATGTCGCCGACCACGGAGGTCGTGGTCACGTTGTAGTTGCAGGTTGCGACGTCGACCTGGGGCACGTGGTGCCTCACCGCCAGCGTCGGCGCGTCGACGGTGCTCGCCTCGCTGAGCTCCAGCAGGTCCTCGAGGGTGAGGCTGCCGGCGGTGGTGAGGGTGCCGCCGTTGCGCACAACGACGTCGCCGGCGACCAGGTTGTCCTGCGTGCTCTCCTGCGAGATTACGCCCCCCTCGACGTCGACGCCGCCGCCGATGAGCATCGCCCCGCGTTCGACGATTCGCACCCTGGAGCCGTCGGTGACGCGCAGGTTGCCCGAGGCCGGGAGGTTGGAGCTGCGCACCACCACGCCGGCGGGGTTGTCGAAGACCACCTCCGCGAAGCGCGAGCGGTCGAGCTGACCGACGTGGAAACGCAGCTCCTGCTCTGCCGCGCCGTCGAAGAACACCGTCGTGCCGGTGGCCACGAAGGCCGTGTGGGCCGACGCGCCGTCGCCGACGGTGGCGCCGAAGTCGCCGCGGAAGTGGATCTCGCCGTCTACGAAGTTGCCCTCGGAGCTGCAGTGCCGCGCTCCCCTGTCGCAGATGAACTGCGCCGCGCCGCCGACCACGAGCGCGTCGTTGGGGTCGAGCAGGACGAGGCCCTCGTCCGGGTCGTCCCCGAGGTTCTGGCTCAAGGCTCCTTCGAGCTCGAGGCGATGGCCGTTGAGGAACAGGGCGTTGCCCCCGCTGATGTTCAGCCTCCCCTCGCCCGGCAGCGTGATGTTCCGGTCGAGGACCATCTGACCCCTCACCCAGGTGTCGGCCACCTCGTAGGTCCCGCCGTCGACCACCGGGAGGTGGAAGGTGAAGGTCACCCTCTGGCCGGTGAAGGTGGCGCCAGTGTCCACGAAGAGCCAGTTGCGCAGCCAGCAGTCGTCGGTGCAGGCGAGGCGCCCGCCGTTGCTCACCTGGGCCTGCCCCGTGACGTCGAGGTCGTCGGCGACCTCCATCGTGCCGCCGTCGACCAGGAGGGTCGAGCCTAGGATCGCGTCGCCTCCCTGGGTGATGCGAAGGGCCGCACCGTTCGTCAGCTCGACCGCCCCGGACGCGAACAGGCCGGACGTGGAAGCCACCTGTCCCCAGATTTGGAGGTCGGCGAAGCGTGAGAGCTCGGCGCCGGGGGTCGCCATGGCCAGGGTTTGCTCGCCTTCACCCTCGAAGAGGACCGTCGTGCCGGTGGACACGAAGGCGCGCTGCGACGCGGCGCCGTCCGCCCGCGTCTGGGAGAAGTTGCCCCGCAGGCGGATGAGGCCGTCGCTGAGGTTCCCCTCGCTCGTCGCCGTGCCCTGACCCCGGTTGACCGTGAAGCTGACGTTTCCGTTGGCGATGAGCACCGAGTCGGGGTCGTCCATGATGAGCCCGTCCCCCTCCTCGTTGGAGATCACCGACTCGAGGGTGTTGGTCTCGAGG
>CAZQPP010000054.1:0-24394 GCA_964594295.1 uncultured Myxococcales bacterium
GGGGCTGCTGGGGGGTGACTGCGACGACGGCAACCCGAAGGCGAACCCCCTCGAGTCCGAGGAGGCCGGCAACCCCGTAGACGAGAACTGCGACGGCCTGAAGCTCGACGCCGACGGCGACACCCACTGGACTGTGGAAGGGCTCATGGCCTTCGACTTCAGCGGCGGGATGGACGCGATCTTGGAGTTCATCGAGATCTACAAGCGGGGCATCGACTGTGACGACGACAACAAGGACGCCAACCCCGCCGCGACCATCACGGTGGACGACAACCCCGAGGCGACCTTCGCGCAGTACTACGAGGAGAAGAACGGCATCTGGCACCGCAAGCCGGGCTACTGCACGAACTTCCACCCGGACACGGGCCTGCCCCTCATCGCCTTCCGCTCGAGGCTGGTCGACGCCAACTGCGACTTCCTCTACAGCGACCTCGACGGCGACGGCTGGACGGTCCCGGGCGACCACACCTTCGGCGCGGACCGGGCCTTCGACTGCAACGACCTCGACCCGCGCGTGAAGCCGACCGGCGCACCCGGCAGCGTGACCATCGCCGACTGCGCGCCCATGGCGGCGGACAAGATCGTCAACGAGCTCGAGTGCCCCGTGGACGCTCCCAAGTTCGTGCGCGACATCCAGAGCGCCCGCGCCGGCGAGCCCGTGTGCCCCAACACGCCGAGCGGCTTGCCGACGAAGTGCGTCAACTTCGTCGACCAGGTCACCGGCGACCCCACCACGGACTGGGGCTGCGTCTTCGCGGACGCCGCCGCCTCGAACCCGCCGACCCGGCCGTCCGCGGCCGGTCGCCTCTACGGTGCTTGCGGCAACATCGGCGGCATCCTGCCTCCCTGCTCCGAGGGCGTGTGCGGCGGCCCGCTGCGCTACTCGCCGCAGTACATCGCGGAGCTGAACAAGCTCTTCGCGCGCGAATCCGGCAACTGCCCGACCGACGCTCAGGGCAACGAGATCTGCGAGGTCCTCGCGACCGACTGGCTCGGCATGTGCTTCCCGCGCTGCGACAAGTGCTGGGGCGTCAAGTGCAACACCGACAACCCCTGCGCGCTCCCGAAGTGCAACGGCAATACGGGCCAGTGCGAGGAGCTGACCGCGCCGAAGAACGGCTTTGCCTGCGAGGACGGCAACCCCTGCCAGGGCGGCGAGACCTGCTGGGAGGGCGAGTGCATCTACCAGACCGTGATGCCCGAGGGCACGGTCTGCAAGACGGCGAACGACGAGAATGGCACCTGCAAGCACGGAACGGACGCCGAGGGCTACCAGACCGGCGAGTGCACGATCGAGACTCCCTCCAACCCGGTCGTCGAGGTCTTCTGCAAGTGGACCTACTTCGGCATCCCCGCCGATCCTGGCCTCGACCAGTTCTGCGCCGACAGCTGCCTGAAAGACGGCGCGGTCGACGAGGCGAGCTGCCCCTTCGACCTCTGCACCTGCGGTGAGGCGTCGTGCGGCGACGGCAAGGTCAAGGGCAAGGAGCAGTGCGACGACGGGGTCAACAACGGCAAGGACGGCTACTGCGGCGCCGACTGCGGCCTGAAGGAGACCCGCTGCGAGCCGGGCACCTTCTTCGACACCGCCTCCAAGACCTGCAAGCCCTGCGGGGCGGGGAGCTACCAGACGGAGAGCGGGCAGCCTGACTGCGTCCCGTGTCCGCCTGGATCGGCGCAGCCGGACGAGGGAGCCACCACCTGCCTCGGCTGCCCGCAGGGCCACTACAACGCCCACGCCGGCAGCATCGAGTGCCTCGAGTGCCCGGCCGGGACCTACCAGAACGATCCCGGCAAGTCCTTCTGCAGGAACTGCCCGGCGTGCGGCGCGAACTCCAAGTGCAGCGACGGCCCCGAAGGCAACGGAACCTGCGTCTGCGACGAGGGCTTCGTGAAGAACGCGGAGACCGGCGCCTGCGAGACCGCCGCGAGGACCTGCCCCGCGGGGCAGTTCGACAACGGCACCGAGTGCCAGAACTGCGTAGGCGGCTCCTTCACCGCCGAGCCCGGCGCGACCGAGTGCACGCTTTGCCTCCCCGGCCAGGAGCAGATGGATGAGGGGCAGACGGGCTGCACCCCCTGCCAGCCCGGCTACGCCATGGGCACCGCCGGTGCGATGGCCTGCATCGAATGTGAGGCGGGCAACTACGCTCCGGACGCCGGCGCCACCGAGTGCATCGCCTGCCCCGCATGCGGCGAAGGCGGAAGCTGCGACAAGGTCCAGGGCTGCGTCTGCACCGACGGCTTCAAGCTCGAAGGCGGGGTCTGCGTGCCTGACGCCAGGGTCTGCCCCGCGGGCCAGTACGACAACGGCACCGAGTGCATAGACTGCGCCCCCGGAAGCTCCTCCCAGGCAGGGGCTACCCAGTGCACGTTCTGCGACCCCGGAACGATCGCGGCGGAGGCGGGAGCTGCCTCGTGCGTGCTCTGCCCGGCCGGGACCTTCCAGGAGGGCACGGGCGCCACGCTCTGCGAGAATTGCCCGGCGGGGCACTACGGTGCCACGGACGGCGCCGTTGAGTGCATGGTCTGCGCCCCTGGCACCTATCAGCCGGCTACCGGCCAGATCATGTGCCTCAACTGTCCCGACTGCGGTGACCACGGCGCCTGCAAGGACGGCGCCGGCGACGGCACCTGCGAGTGCAACGAGGGCTACGCGGGCGCCGCCTGCGGGACGTGCGCCCAGGGCTTCGCGGACGACGGCAACGGCATCTGCGTCCGGGTGCCCAACGTCTTGCACTTCCAGGGCCTCGACGGCGACCACGAGGGCATCGCAATGTGGTGGAACGGCGTCGCCAACCTCGGTGAGAGCGCAGGCAGGGGCCACGCCATCCCGGCGCCCTACAACACCTGCAAGCCCGACGGCGTGAACGACTACAACTACAACGACAACGCCTACGCCAACATGGCCTCGAGGGACTACGAGGGAATCGACCCGCAGTCCGCTGCCGGCGCGCACATCACGCAGATCGAGGGCTTCGCCACCTTCGCCCAGGCCCTGACCGACGCCAACGCCGCCCTGGGCGACGTCAAGCTCATCTGGACCGCGGCGACTCTGGGCGCCGACGCGCAGGGCAGTGACTGGTCCTTCGACGGCTCTGTCGAGAGCCGCAAATACACGGGCGGAACCTTCACGTTCCTGCTGAACGGTGAGGAGCTCGTGAGCGCCCAAACCCCGGTTCTCTACGTCACTGTCGACTACGTCGACTCCGACGTCTGCACCGACGACCGGATCTCGGCGGTGAGCGAGCAGGTCCCGGCGGCCTCGTTCAACATCGTCTACGCCGGCGGCGACGCGACCATCACAGCGGTGGCCCAGGGCCTCGTGGATGACATCACGGCCATGGGCGCTCTCTCTCTGTTGTTCGACTCGGTGCAGCCGGCCGGACAGGCCGAGTTCACCGACGGCGATGGCCGCGACGGAGCCTTCTTCGAGGTGCAGACATTGCGCCTGGAGAGAGGCTGCGACGGGGACTTCTACTGGGACGCCGCCGACAACTGCGTGCCTTGCCCTGAGAACACTCACGGCGGCACCATCCCCGGCAGCACCTGCGTGCCGGACGCCGGCCACTAGTCTTTGATCTAGCTGTTGGCTGTTAGCTGTTAGCGGTTAGCCTGAAACCCTGCGCACTTGCGGCTGCGTCTCCGCTCGCGCCTTCGCGTTTCAGGCGAAGTGCCCACTTCGCCGAAGCAACGGGAATGCCTGAGCTAATGGCTAACGGCTAATGGCTAATCGCTTGTTCTGGGACTAGTCGCAGCGACGCCGCGAGCTGGCGGCCCCCCCGCGGGGGCCGCCCTCGTTGCGAATCGAAACGGGACTGTCCCCTTGCGATTCGAAATCGAAACGGGACTGTCCCCTTATCCCCCGAGCAGCTCCTGGATCGTGCGTCTGGTGTCCGGGATGTTGTCGTCCTTGTAGCCGATGACGCGCTTCACGATCTTGCCCTTGCGGTCGACGATGAAGCTCGTGGGCATGGCGTTGATGTCGAAGTCGGTCATGGACTGGGCGGTCGGGTCGTAGGCGATGGTGAAGTTGGGGTTGAGGGTCTTCACGTAGCGCTCGCCCTTCGCCTTCTCGCGGTCCACGTCGATGGCGACGACCTGAAAGCCCCTGGCCTTCCACTCGTCCTGCCAGGCCTTGATGGCGGGCATCTGCTTGCGGCAGTTGCCGCACCAGGAGGCGAAGAAGGTCAGGAAGGTGACCTTGCCTCGGAAGCTCTTGGGCGTGAGCTTGTCGGCGCCGCCGTGGATCTCGAGGTCGAGGTCCTTCGGGATGGAGCCGCCCACGATCTCGTCGATGCTCGCGGCGTCGAGGGAGCCGGCGATCTCCTTCGCCGCTACCTTCGTGTCCGCGCAGCAGCGGAAGCCCGTGGTGTCGTTCTTGATGCCCGCCCCGTAGGTCTTGCTGCCCGCTCGGCAGCCCGAGGAGCTCTCGGAGCGCCACTCTCCGCCCATCATAGTGGAGCCCTCCGGGGTGTGCCCGACCCACTCCTGGTAGTTGCCGGCGAGGTCGTAGACGCCATCGGGGGTGCGGCAGCCGGGGAGGACGCCCGTCTTGCCGGCCTCGCCCGTGTACTTGTCCTCCGAGTCTCGGCAGCGGCCCTTCTGGTACAGGGCGCCGTAGGGGTACATGCGACCTACGACGGGGCCGTTCGTGTAGGTCTTGCGGTAGCGCTGGATCGGCCCCACGTACTCGACCGCCGGCTCTCCTGCGCAGGCCGAGACCCACTCCTCCTCGGTGCAGAGGCGCTTGCCCGACTTCTCGCAGGCGGCCTTGGCCTCGAACCAGTTGGTCTGGGCCGGCATGACGCCGGGGAGGCTGTGGGCCACCCCGTCGCGGTCGATGCTGCCCTCGAAGGCGTCGATCCAGAAGGTCCGTGTCGCCGTCTTCGCCCGGACCATGTCCGGTGTGCTGCCGTCCGGGGCGTGCTCCGCGGTCACCGGAGGCGCCACGGGGTGCTTCATGGCGGTCCGGATCACGTAGTCGAGCACGTCGCTCGCCTTGGAGCCGTCGAGCGCCCGGTTGTTCACGTAGATGCGCGGGGTGCCCATGATCCGCATCTTGGCCGCGAGGGCGAGGTCCCTCTTGATCTTCTGGAGCGGGCGCTGGGAGGCCCTGCACTCGGAGTACTTCGCCATGTCGAGCCCCACCTTCTGCGCGTAGCCTTTGAGCTCCTCGTCCGAGAACTTCGGCTGGTTCTCGTAGAGGGTGTCGTGCATCACCCAGAACTTGCCCTGCTCGTGGGCGCAGTAGGCGGCGAAGGCGGCCCGGCAAGCGCCCTCGTGCATGCGCTCACCCCCCATGCGCCAGTTGCAGTCGGCGTTCATCGGGTAGTTCTTGTAGACCCAGCGAACCTCCTCCTTGTACTTCGTCTTGAGCCTCTTCTCCTGGTTCGCCACGAAGCGGCAGAAGCTGCACTCGAAGTCCTTGAAGACGACGTAGGTCACGGGCGCGTTCGCGGGCCCGAGCACGTAGTCGTCGGGGCCCACCGGGATCTCGTAGTAGTCCCAGCCGTTCTTGGTGAGCTTGGGCGTGACCTTCGCCGGCGTGCGCGTGGCCGCCGCCTTCTTGGGGGCGCTCGCGGTCGTCGCCGCCCCGGTCTGTGCGGGAGCCGGTGCCGCCTCCGGCTGCGCCTCCGCGCCAGCCGCGCCGCCGCCGGTCGAGCCCGCGAACTGCGCCGCGATGCGCGCCTGCTGCTCCTCCATGTAGGTCTGCCTGGTGACGTCGTAGCTGAACCAGGAGACGGCCGCCGTGCCGATGAACACCATGGCCGGAGCTCCGAGCGGCCCCTGGCGGGCGGCCAGCCCGGCCAGCGCCTCTTTCGCCACCGCCACCGGTCCGCTGCCGAGGGCCACGAAGGCGAAGACCGTGGCTCCGAGGTTCACCACGTACAGGGTCATGCAGAAGGTGCAAAAGGAGCCTATGTGGGCGGCCGAGACGTAGGCCAGCCAGGCTGCGTGCAGGACCGTCAGCGTTCCGATCCCGGCCAGATAGGTGAGCGCCCGCCGGCTGTGCTCTTCCCGCGCCTGCCCAATCAGCGCCAGCACGGCCATCACCGCGTAGGTGGGGAGAGCGTAGAGGGCGACCGGCAGCCCGAAGAGCGACGAGGTCGGGTGGGTCTGCACCGCGTCGCAGTTCAGCTTGCCGCCCATGTTGCAGGCGCTGACGTAGGTGCTGTCGTAGCCCAGGCGGATCTTGATCAGGACCAGCCACGCGGCCACGGCCGTTCCTACGACGAGGAGCGCGAGCGTGGCCCACAGCGGCCAGGTGCGGGCGATGCCGTCGTCCGTGCGAGTACTCTCCATCTATTCTCTCCAGCTCGTTCACATATGGGGCGTTTCGCTCGAGAAACGCCCCGCGGTAGTGGCGTTTCGGTTTCGAAACGCCTGCCCCGCCGAAAGGCACGCAAAATTGCGCACGCTCGCCGGAGAGTCCAGTGGGGTCGGAAGTCAACCCCCTCCGCTGCTGAAGAGCAGCCCCAGCACGGCGCCGTAAGCTGTGGAGATCCACGGGTTCGCCGTGATGGGGCAGCCGCCCGACGGGCAGCCCAGGACCTTGTGATAGGCGAAACCCAGGGCTGCCCCGGCGCCGAGGCCGATGAGGATCCGCAGCGTCATGCCGCCTTCCCCTGCTTGGCGCTGTGGGCGAGGGCCTCCTCGAAGAGGCGCCTGACGCCGTCCGGCCCGGAGTAGCCGACCTGGTGGCCGACCACCAGGTCTCCCTGCATGGCGACCATGGTCGGGATGCCCTGCACGCGGAAGGCCTGGGCCAGACCCCTCTCGTCGTCCACGTTGACCTTGGCGACCTTCACCTTGCCGTCGTACTCGCCGGCGAGCCGCTCGAGCACCGGGCCGAGCTGGCGGCAAGGCCCGCACCACGGAGCCCAGAAGTCGATGACGACGGGGAGCTCGCTCTCCACGACCTCGCGCTCGTAGTCGTTCTCGCTCAGGTGGATGACATTGTCGCTCATGGGAAGCTCCTCTGGTGACTGGACCGGGGTCCCGGTCTTCACCCACCAGAGCCGCCATCTCCAGAAAGTGTGTCACTCACCCGGGAGCAGGGCCTCGAGGTCGACGTTCTCGCGCAGCCTCTTGCGCGCGCGGCTCAGGCGCGTGCGCACCGCGCCGTGCGTCATGCCCATCTTCTCGGCGATCTCGGGTGCCTTCCAGCCCTGGGCGTCCGAGAGCAGCACCAGGGCGCGGTCCTGGGCGCTCAGGGCCAGCAGTGCCTCGCCGAGGTGGTCCGCCATCTCCAGCCTCAGCGCCAGCGCCTCGGGCTCCTCGTCGCCTTCGCCGAGCTCCACGTCCCGCACGTGCAGCGAGGGGTCGTTCTTTCGCCCCCTGTGGAATCGCCGGCAGGCGTTCGTGACCATGCGCACGAGCCAGCCCTCGACGCTGCCCTCGCCGCGGAAGGACTTGAGGTTCTGCCCGGCCGACAGGAGCGCGTCTTGCACCGCGTCCTGGGCCTGATCCTCGGTGCGACAGTGGCTGCGCCCGATCGCGACGAGGCGGTCGCCGAAGCAGCGGGTCATCCTGTCGAGGGCCTCGAGGTCTCCGCTCTTCATGAGGCCGACCATCTCGTCGGGGTCGCAGAAGGTCTTCGTGCTCATGGGCGCGGGAACATAGCCAAGCGTGACTCGCCGCGCCACCGCCGGTCTGCTGTTTCGCCGCGATGCGCGACGGGAGAAGGCTCGCGCAGCGCCGGGAACGGGGTCAGGTGTAAAAAATTTACACATATAGCCCCGGCGCTATATGTTAAAATTGTAGACACCTGACCCCGTCTTGGACAAACGGAGGATCCACGATGAGGAACACGATCTGGACGGCGCTCGTCGTCGTCGCTCTTGCCATGGCGCCCGCGGCGGCTTTCGCCGGCGGTGAGGCTCACCCCGTCACCCCGAAGGGCTCCATCGGGGCCGGCCTTTCGGTCGGCTTCACCACCTGGGACAAGTCCTTCAACAAGGACGGCGACAAGGGAGACGCGGCCAAGGACGCTACGACCGAGATCCCGATCACCGTCGGCGCCAGCTACGGCGTCATCGACAACCTCGACGTGGGCGTCGAGCTCTCCCTGCTCAGCACCTCGGTAGGCGACAAGTCGGGCTTCGGGCTCCGCGAGCTCGGCCTGGGAGTCGGCTACGACCTCCCGGTCGGGGACGCCCTCATCCACTTCAACGGCGGCTTCAACATCGACATGGGCAGCAAGCCGGAGCCCACCGAGACCGACAAGATGCGCACCAGCGACGGTCAAAACACCATCAAGCTCGGCGCCCACTACCTGGGGGCCATGGGCACGAACCTGAAGCTGACCGCCGGCGCCAACGTCCTGCTCCACATGGAAAACGACGACAAGGTCAAGAGCGGCATGCTCATCGACCCGAACGTCGGCCTCGGCTACGAGCTCAACAACAAGTTCTCCGTCGGCGCGGTCGTCGGCTACGCCATGCAGGGCAAGACCGAGGCTGCCGGCACCGAGATGCCGGACTCGGACGGCAACCTGCTCTACATCATGCCCTGGCTCCACTACGCGACCTGCTCGGTCAGCGGCTTCTGGCTCGCCCTCGGCAGCGACTGGGAGGACGTGATGGCCGGCTACCCGCTCATCGGGAAGAACTGGCGCGCCAACGCCATCCCGGGCATCACCGCGGGTTACTACCGGGCCTTCTAGTCAAGCCCCGCAAACGCTTCGTTTGAGTACTCGGCCCGGGTGGGGCCGGCGAACGCGCCGGCCCCACCCTGTTGTCTGATCCATCACCGTGCGCGCCTTACCCGCAGGACTCACGCTCCTTCTCGTTGTGCTGCTCGCCGTCGCCGCGTCGCCTGCAATTGCGCGCGGCCTCGACGAGCAGGACGTGGCACGCCTCCGGGGCGTGCGCCAGGTCGCCATCGCGCCGGATGGGGAGCTCGTGGCCTACCTCCTCCTGGTGCCGCGCACGCCGGGGGAGGGAGAGGACGGCCCGGCGAGCGTCGAGCTCCACCTGGTCGACCGCGAGGGTCTCTCGAGGCCCTTCGTCACGGGCAGCGTGCGCCTGCGAGACATCCACTGGCGGCCCGACGGGAAGGCCGTCTCCTTCCTTGCCAAGCGGGCTGGCGACGAGCACACGAGCGTCTACCTGATCCCTGTCGACGGGGGAGAGGCCCGGCGCCTCATCGCCCACGGCTCCGGCGTCAGCGACCACTGTTGGCGCCGCGACGGCCGCAGCGTGGTCTTCCTGGCCAGGGAGCCGGAGGACAAGGCCCGCAAGCAGGCTCGGGACAAGGGCTTCACCGAGGAGGTCTTCGAGGAGCGCGAGCGCCCCGTGCGCCTGTGGACCGCGGAGCTCGACGAGGGCGGGGTGGCCGGGAAGCCCAAGATGCTCGGCTTCCTCAAAGGATCCGGCTTCGCGCTCGAGTGCAGCCCCGCGGACACGCTGGTCGCGGTGGCCATGGCTCCCACGCCGCGGATCGACGACCAGTACATGCGCGCCAAGCTCCACATGGTCCACGTCCGCAGGGAGAGGGTCATGGCCGTCAAGGATCCGGCGGCCAAGCTCGGCCCCTTCCGCTTCAGCCCCGACGGCGCCCGGATCGCGATCGTGGCCGGCGCGGACGCGAGAGACCCACAGGCCGGCCGGCTGATGGTCGGGCCGGTCAAGGCGCCCCAGCTCTTCGAGGTGCTGCCGCAGCTAGAGGGTCACGTGCGTTCGGTGGCCTGGCGTGATCCCATGACCGTCGCCTACGTCGCCGACGTCGGGACCGAGAGCATCTACGGCGAGGCTCGCGCCGACGGCTCGGGAGACAAGATCTTCCTCGGGCCCGGCACGGCGCTGCTAGGCGGCCTCAGCCTGTCCCGCAACGGCAAGTGGGTCGCCGCCGCGGGCCACGGGTCGGACCACCCCCCCGAGGTCTACCTGCTGCGGCCGCGCGACCGCCACGCCAAGCGCCTGACCGACTCCAACCCCTGGCTCGAGGAGCGCAAGCTCGGTCGGCAGGAGACAGTGCGACACAAAGCCGGAGACGATCTCGATCTCGAAGGGCTCCTGATCCGGCCTCTGCCCGGCACCTCCGAAGCCCCCCACCCGCTCATCGTGATGGTGCACGGCGGCCCGGAGTGGCACTTCGAGAACGGCTGGCTCACCCACTACATCTACCCGGGGCAGGTGGCGGCAGCGCGCGGCTTCGCCGTCTTCTACCCGAACTACCGGGGCAGCACGGGGCGCGGCGTCGACTTCACCAAGAAAGGGCAGGGCGATCCCGCGGGCAAGGAGTTCTCGGACATCCTCGACGCCGTCGACCACCTCGTCGAGCGGGGCATAGCCGACAAGGCGCGCGTCGGCATCACCGGCGGCAGCTACGGAGGCTACGCCTCGGCGTGGGCGGCGACCGCGCAGAGCAAACGTTTCGCCGCCTCGGTCGTCTTCGCCGGCATCAGCAACCAGACGAGCAAGATCGGCACGACCGACATCCCCAACGAGATGTTGGAGGTCCACTACATCAAGGCTCCGTGGGAAAACTGGGAGCTCTTCTTGAAGAGGAGCCCGATCTTCCACGCCGGGGCGTCGGTGACGCCGACGCTTGTCGTGCACGGCACGCGCGACACGCGGGTGCACCCCTCCCAGGCCCACGAGCTCTACCGCCACCTCAAGCTCCGCGGCAAGGCCCCGGTGAGGCTCATCTACTACCCGGGCGAGCCACACGGGCTCCGCCGCGCAGCCTCGAGGTTCGACTACAACCGGCGCCTGATGCGCTGGATGGAGCACTTCGTGCGCGACAAGGAAGACGGCTTACCGCCGGTGGACTTTCCGGCACGCTCAGCCAGGAAAAAGAAGTAGGCGGGCTCTCCGCGCTTGCGCGCCGGCCGGCATTCCGCCAAACAGGGTGAAGGCCTCAAGGGATGAAGCGCACGAGAGACACAACCGGAGTCTGTCCCAACTGCGACCAGCTCGGTCGTGTCGGTGACTTCTGCCGCGAGCGCGGCTGCCGCAAGCGTCGCTACCACTTCATCCCCCACGAGTTCCTCGAGAGCCCCGAGACCAAGCGGCTCGATCCGATGGTAGGCAGGGCCATCGAGGATCACCTGGTGGTCTCGGTCCTCGGCGAGGGCGGCTTTGGAAACGTCTACCTGGCGCTCCAGATGCCGCTGATGATGAAGACCGCCCTCAAGGTCCTGCGCATCGACGAGGTGCGCCGAAAGCTCCTGAAGCCGGTCCTGCAGAAGTTCGAGGGGGAGGCACAGGCCCTGGCCACCCTGACCCACCCCAATATCGTGCGTCTCCTGCGCTACGGCACCTACGAGACCGCGCCCTACATGGTCATGGAGTACGTGGCCGGCGGGCGCCTGCTCTCAGAAGAGATAAGCCAGCACGCGCTCTGGCAGAGGCGGGTCAGCCTCGAGGTCACCGCGCGCATCCTCTCCCAGGTCCTCGACGGCCTCGAGGCCGCCCACTCCCTCGAGATCATCCACCGGGACATCAAGCCCGAGAACATCATGATCCAGGACGTGGTGGGAAACCCCCACTACGTGCGCATCCTGGACTTCGGCCTCGCCAAGTTCCTGAAGGAGGGCGCCGCTACGTCGTTGGCCATGGGCACGCCCATGAACATGGCCCCCGAGCAGTTCACGCAGGGGGCCATCGGGACCTGGACCGACCTCTACGCGGTGGGCACCCTCTGCTTCGAGCTGGTGACCGGGCTCGAGGCCTTCGAGGGTGAGACCGCCCACGAGGTCGTCGCGAGGAAGCTCGACCCGGCCTACGATCCCACCAGGCGCCTGCTCGGCCGCGGCGTGCCCGACGCCGCGCTGAGCTTCTTCCGGCGCGCCATGGCCTTCCATCCCAACGATCGCATCCGCACGGCGGCCCTGTTCCGCCAGGAGATGAGGGCGGCGCTCGACGCTCTCGACGCGGTGCCCCGACCCTTCGACGGCGCGCGCCAGGCGGCGCACGCGGCGGCGCACATCGAGTCGCTCGCGCCCGTGGCGAGCCCGGAAGAGAGCGCGCGGCCCGTTCCCGAGGAGAAGAAAGCCCCGGTAGTCACCCCGGGCTCCGAGACCATCGCGCGGATCGACGAAGACGACGAGCCGGGGACCAGGTGGTTCGTGCAGGAGCTGCCCCAGAAGGGGCCCGGCGTGGGCACGCCGCAGACCCGCGACTCCGACCGCCTCGCCCCCTCGGTCAAGGTGGTGAAGCCGGTGGTCGAGACGGCGCCGAAGCAAAAAGACGAGGACGCGGGAGAGAAGGGGAAGCAGAAGCAAGAGCAAGAGGCGAAGGGCAAGGAGAAGGAGAAGGCCAAGGAGAAGGGGAAGGAGAAGGCCGCGAAGAAGCCCGCGGGGCCGCCCCTCGAGCTCGGCATCCAGCTCGGCCACTTCGAGCACGTCACCTGCATCGCGGTGAGCCCCGACGGCAGGCTGGTGGCCTCGGGCAGCCGCGACCGCACCATCAAGCTGTGGGACCTCGGGACGGCTCGCCTCCTGCGCACCCTGCACGGGCACGAGGCGCCGGTGCACTCCGTCTGCTTCGCCCCTGACAGCGTGCGCGTGCTCTCTGCCGCCCTCGACGGCACCTTGAGGCTCTGGGACGCCGCCACCGGAGAGACGCTGCGCACGGTGAAGGCCCACGAGCCGGGGCCCACGACCGCGTCCATGAGCCACGACGGGAACCGCCTCGCCTCGGCCGCCTGGGACTCCACCGTCAAGCTCTGGGACCTCACCGAGGACGACGAGCCCAGGGTGATCGAGGGCCACCGCGGGCGGGTGCACTCGGTGACCTTCTCGCCGGACGACAAGCTCGTGCTCTCGGCCAGCGAGGACCACACCGCCTGCCTCTGGGACGTGTGGACCGGCAGCCGGATCCGCAAGTTCAAGGGCCACGCCGGCGCCGTCCACGCCGCCTGCTTCAGCCCCGACGGTGCTCAGATCCTCAGCGCAGGCCGCGACAACGTGCTCAAGCTCTGGGACGTGGAGACCGGCGAGGTCCAGCGCACCCTCGAGGGCCACACGAGCTGGGTCGGCGGCGTTGCGTACTGTCCCGACGGACACATGGCGGTGTCGGGCGGACGCGACGGCACGGTGCGTCTGTGGGATCTGGGCACCGGGACCGCGCTCCGCAGCTTCGACGGCGGGGCGCGCAGCATCGAGGCTGTGGCCGTGTCCTCCGACGGCCGGCGCATCCTCTCGGGGGCGGGGGACGGCTCCCTGCGAATGTGGGACCCGATCACGGGCCAGCCGCTGTACCCCTTCACGGGTATCGCCGGCCGCATCCACGACATGGCCCTCCACGCCGGCAAGGACCACGCCGTCCTCGCCTGGGGCGCGGACTCCGCGAAGGTCGTGGAGCTGGAGCAGGGGCGCGTGATCGCCTCGCTGAGAGGTCACGCGGATCAGCTCTGCGCGGTCGCCTTCAACCACGACGGGGAGTTCATAGCGACCGGGGCCAAAGACCGCACCGTCAAGCTCTGGGGCACCGAGCGCTACAAGGAGGTGCGCACCCTGTGGGGTCACCGGAGCACGGTGCACGGGGTGGCATTCAGCCCGAACGACCGCCTCCTCGCGTCGGCCGGAGGGGACGAGGTCGTGCTTCTCTGGGAGGTGCCCGGGGGACGCAAGCTGCACACCCTGCGCGGCCACACCAACGCTGTCCTGTGCGTCACCTTCTGCCCCGACGGCAAGCACGCCCTGTCTGGATCTTCGGATGACACCCTGCGCCTGTGGGACGTCGACGGGGGCCGCGAGGCCAGGGCCTACACCGGTCACGAGAGCGGCGTCTGCTCCGTGGCCGTGCGGGAGGACGGCGCGAGCTTCGCCACCGCGGGCTGGGACGGGACGGTTCGCGTCTGGAACATCGAGTCGGTGAGGCCGATCCAGACCTTCACCGGGCACAAGGGGCGCGTGCTCTCGGTCGACATCGCGCGCACCGGGGGCGCCGTGATCTCGGGAGGGCAGGACGGCAGCGTGCGCCTGTGGGACGCCCAGGCCGGAGTCGAGCGGCGCTGCATGCAGCACGGGACGGAGCCGGTGAACGCCGTCGCGTTGAGCAGGGACGGGCGCCGCGCCCTCTCCGGCAGCGACGACCGTCGCCTGGTGCTCTGGGATCTAGTCACCGGCCGCTGCATCTTCCAGTCGGTGAGCGACGAGCTCGGCGAGAGCATCACCTGGACCACCGACGGCATCTTCAGCGCCTCCGAGTACGCGGTCCAGCGCTACGTGCACGTCGTAGTGGGGACCAACGTCTACAGCATCGACAGGGACCTGCCGCGCTTCCACAAGCCGGAGGTCATCCGAGCGCGGGCGAAGGGAGAGCGCTTGGGCACGAAGGCGTAGCGTAGGTCGAGCCGACCCGGCCCTTGTGTCCGGGCTGAGCGGGCGCTACCTTGGCTCGATGCGGGTCGCCACAGCTCTACTCTTCCTCGTCTCCTGTCTCACCTTCGTTCCGCAGGCGGAGGCGAAGAAGCGCGCGAGCGTTCGCGAGCGCCTCTCGAACGGGGAGGTGCTCATCAAGACCAAGCAGATGCCGGGCAGCGACCTGCCCGAGGTGATCGTGACCGCCGTCGTGGACGCGCCGCCGGCCCAGGTGTGGCGCGTCATCGAGGACTGCTCTCGCTACAAGGAGAGGATGCCTCGCGTGATGGAGTCGGTCCTGATCAAGAAGGAGGGGAACGTGCTCATCTGCAAGGTGGTCATCGACACTCCCTTCCCCCTGCCGAACCTCGAGGCGACGACGCGCGCGGTCCACACGGTCGGGAACGGGCGGTGGAAGCGGCAGTGGAAGATGATCAGCGGAGACTACAAGCGCAACGAAGGGGGGTGGACGCTCTCGGCCTTCGGCAAGGACACCCAACGCACCCTGGTCGTGTACCGATCCGCCGCCGTCCCCGACATGGTCGTGCCGAAGTCTCTGCAGGACTGGGCACGCAAGCGGGAGATGCCCGGGTTGATTGAGCGCCTGCGCAAGGAAGTGAAGAAGCTCGGTCCGGCGAAGCAGTGATGCGCATGAAGCTCCTGCCGGCCGCGGCGATCCTGTGCCTCCTCGCCGCCGCGTGCGGCGCTGAAGGCGACCCCGCCGAGCCCGGCCTCCCGGGCGCGGTCGCGGACTCGGGTGCCGCGGCGGAGGTCGACGCCTCCACCGAGGCGACACCGCCGGACTCCGGGGCGACGGAGTTGCCGACCCCGCAGCTCTCCGAGCCGGAGATCATAGTGCCCTCCGATCGTCTGCCCCAGGACGTTGCACCGCAGCAGGCGAACAACAACCTCGACCTCGCGCGCCACGACGGCCGCCTCTTCCTCGCCTTCCGCTCGGCCCCGAACCACTTCGCGAGCGCCGAGGCCGAGATCTACGTGGTCAGCACCGAAGACGAGCAGAGCTTCCGCTTCGAGGGCTGGTTCAACGTCGGGAGCGACCTGCGCGAGCCCAGGCTCCTGTCCGCGGGGGGCGATCTCTGGCTCTACTTCGCCGTCCTGGGCAGGAACCCGCTGAAGTTCGAGCCCAAAGAGACGCGACGCGCCCGCTACCTCGGCCCGGGCGAGTGGAGCACCCCGAAGGCTTTCTACCTCCCGGCCACCATCGTCTGGAGAGCTCGCACGCTGAGAGGGCGCGCCCACCTCATCGCCTACACGGGCGGCGAGGACGTCTACGACACATCGGAAGAGGGAGCCATCGAGGTCCACTGGCTGAGCTCCGAAGACGGCGTGGACTTCGAGCCGGCCGTCCCCAACCAGCCCGTCGTGCACACCGGCGGGACCTCCGAGACCGACCTGGTCTTCACCGGCGGCGGCGGCATCGTGGCGGTGATGCGCAACGAGCGCGGCGACGACGAGGGCTTCGGCTCCAAGGTCTGCCGCGCCGAGGCCGGCTCTCTCGGCGCCTGGCGCTGCGAGCACGACCCGCGCAAGTACGACTCCCCCCTCCTGCTCGAGCAGGGCGGCGAGGTCTACCTCCTGGCCCGCCGAAACCTGAACGAGACCGGGCACTTCGACCTCGGCCTCGACGACCTGCCGGAGGAGGACCGTTACCTCCGCTACCAGCTCGACTACTGGCAGCAGCCCAAACGCTGCAGCCTCTGGCGCGTCGACGCCGAGACCCTCGAGGTCGAGCTGGTCGTGGATCTGCCGTCGCGAGGAGACACCTGCTTCCCCGCCGCCGTGAAGCAGGGCGAGTCGAGCTTCGTGGTCTACAACTACAGCTCGCCCCTCGAGGGAGAGGATCTCCCCTGGGTGCATGGCCAGCAGGGTCCGACCTGGATCTACCGGGTGTTGCTGACTCTCCAGCCCGACTTGCGCCGACCGCCCTCAAACGACTATCCATAGTCCGGTCCGGCTCGGGTTGGTCATGCTCCGAATTTCGGTTTCTGTTGGGTTGCTGCTGCTGGTGATGCTCGGGTCGGGAGAGGCGGCTCTGGCCGCAGAGTCACCAGCAGGCGAGGCGAGCGCCGATGGGGCGCCCGGCGCGGTCGACCTCTCGGCCGAGTACAGGGTCCGCACCGTCTACGTGAACTCCCTCGAGCTGAGCGGCACGCGCGTTGGCGCGTCGAACTGGACCGAGCAGCGCATGCGCGTAGACCTGACGCTCCGCCACCAGAGCTGGTTCAGGATCATCACGCGCATGGACCTCCTCGACGGCGTGCTCTTCGGGGACAACGGCGTCTTCAAGGGCGACCCGGCGCCGATCTCAGGTGTCTCCATCGCGGCAAAGCGCCCGAACAACACCGGCTGGCGGGTCGGCATGCTCGACGAGGGCAAGGGCCCCGTCGACCGGGAGAGCTACGTCCCCGTCCTGCGTGGCATCGAGCCCCTGCAGATCGACCGCATCTACGGCGAAGTGGTGCTGCCCATCGGCGTGCTGAGGGTCGGCCGGCAGCCGCTGGTCGACGGCGTGGGCCTCGCCGCTCACAGCGGCGACACCATTAACCGCTGGGGGGTGTCCTGGCACGGCGACACGGCCGACCGCTTCCTCTTCGGCACCAAGCTCGACGAGGTCGTGCGGCGGCTCTCCGGCGGTGAGGGGGGCGGTGAGATCACCCTGAACGAGGGAGTCTTCTGGGCGCTGTTCGTGGACCGCCCCAACCAGGGCCTGCCGCACGTAGAGTCCGACGACCTCGTTCAGCTGGGCACGGCCATCCAGTGGCTTCAGCCGCGGGCGAGCTGGCTCGGAGCAGACTGGCGGGACCTCAAGCTCTCGGTGGTGGTCGTGCACCTTCGCGGTGCTTTCCAGACCAGGATCTACTCGGTGCCCGTGAGCTTCTCCACGCGAATCGGCCCCGTCAGCGTCCTGCTGCAGGCACAGCCAATCCGCGGCTCGACCAAGGAGATCTCCGAGGGCTTCGGCGCCCTCTCCCCACACCGCAAGCCGGCCCTGCAGGACATCGAAGCCCAGGCCGCGCGCGCGGTAATCGACTGTGAGATCGGGCCGCTGACCTTGACGATGGAGGCGGACTACGCCAGCGGGGACGGCGACCCGCGTCCGGGCGGCGCGATCAAGTCCTTCAGCTTCCCCCGCGACCTCAACGTCGGCTTGCTGCTCTTCGAGCACATCCTGGCCTTCGAGACCGCGCGCTCCGCCGCCGTCGGCATCGAGAACCTCGACGCCAACAAGGCCGCCTCCTTCCCCTTGACCGAGGTCTCCACCGAGGGCCGCTTCACCAACGCCATCGCCCTGTTTCCGCAGCTCAAGATGGACTGGCTGGACACCGTAGACCACCAGCTTCACACCCGATTCGGCGTGCTCATGGCCTGGCCTGACGGAGGTGTGGTCGACCCAATCCTCACCATCCTCGGCGACGACGGAAATGAGATCGACGACGACGCGGTCAACTTCCACGGCGGCAGGCCGGGCAGCTACTACGGCACCGAGCTCGACCTTCAGCTCGGCTGGATCTACCGCGGCCTCTTCGAGTGGGTCGTCGAAGGCGCGGTGCTCTTCCCCGGGGACGCCCTCGAGGACGCCAACACGGACGCCGTCCCCTCGTTCTTCCTCGAGAGCCGTTTTGTCTTCCGGTACTGAAGCCTCATCAACGCAGACACGGGTTCTGCCATGAACGAATGCTCCCGCATCGCAACGTCCGCCCTCGCGATCGCCAGCTTTCTTATGGGGGCGTGCAGCTACGTGCCCTCGTCTGAAGTGAGGATCGTGCCCCCGCCCACCGGGAGCTTCGTCAAGGGCGATCCAGTCACCCTCGAATTCGATCCTCCCGTCCGGCCCGAGACCCTGGCGCTACGAATATGGCCTGGCGATCGCGACATCGAGAACGAGATGATCGCGGACACACCCCTGCTCGAGCGCTGCACTCGCGACACCTCGCCATGCGGCACTACTGAGCTCGAGGTCCCCGATGACGGCAAGAGCGCGGTGATCCGTCTTGATCCGGAGGACCTCGGCCAGCCGGACGTACCCCTGGTCTTGGAGGTCATGGTCGGCCTCGAGACCACAGCCGGTGGGCTCACGAAGGTGCCTCTGTGGTTCGATTTTCAGTTCAAGCCGAACTGCGGCGCCGGCGAGAGGGTGCCTTTCGACGATGGCGTCTACATCATCGTCGGTTCCATCGATAAGCCGATGCCTACTGTCCTCACCCTGATCTCCCACATCAAGCAGAACGACCTGGGGGAGGTCGCCGTTGCCGGAGCCGAGGGCGACGAGATCGGCGACGCCCCACGTAACACTCAGAACCCCGAGGAGCTGATGGTCGACACCTCCGAACAGGGCTTCGGCATCTTCGGAAAAGGCTGGCTGTGCCACTCCGACAACGGCGACCGTTTCCTGGAGTCCTCACCCTTCGACATCGAGATGAAGCAGAGCGGCATCGGCATTCAGATCCACAACATCCGCCTGCTCGCGAAGATCGACCGGAACGAGGCGACCGGCAAGGACCACCTGAGCGGCACCTTGCCGTACGAGGGGGTGACCCTCACCATCAACAAGATCTCCACCGAGTACGAAGGCGGCACGGCGCCCTTCGAAGCCGACTTCGTGCCTACCGACCTCGTGCCGGCCGGCACCCCTGATGTTTGCGGCAAGCTCTGCGGCGACGTTCCTTCCCAGTGCAACCCTCCCGAGGACTTCCCCGGTGAGGGCTTCTGTGACTGATCCGCGACTGTTATAGTGCCTCGGTGGAAGCAATCCGTCGGAGGGTGAAAGCCGTGCAAAGCCCAACACGACACTTGCGCTGCCTGCTCCTGCTCCTCTGCGCCCTGGCGCTCATTGCCTGCGGAGAGGATGAGGCCGCTACCCCGGCTGCCGACACCGGCGCGGTGGATCCGGGCGCGGTCCAGGATCCCGGCCCGGGCGAGGCCGACCCCGGGACCGAGCCGGAGAAGGACGAAGGCGCGGACCCGGGCAAGGAGGAGCAGGACCCCGGACCCCAAGACGCGGGACCGGCGGACCCGGGTGAGCAGGACGAGGGCGGCGACACGAGCGAGGACGGAGGCGAGGACGTCACCGAGGACCCGGGCCCCGGGGACACCGGTGAGGGTGACGCTGCGGACGCCGGGCCCGAAGACGTGAGCACCGGCGCGCCGGTGTGCAACTACGAGAACCCGAGCACCAGCGTAGACTGTCCGGACCTCTGCCAGACCGTCAGCGACTGCACGCCGCTCGCGACGTGCGAGCACTACTGCATCGCGGCGCGCCACATCTTCCGCGAGGCGGCCCTCGACGAGCTGTCGACCTGCTTCGAGCAGACCGGCTGCGACGGTGTGCCGGAGGGCTTCGACGATCCGGGCGGCTATTGCATGTTCGAGGTCACGAAGGCGGCCGTCAGCCCGGAGGGCCTCGAGGAGGCCTGCAACGCGCTCGCCGCCAAGGCGCAGGCGTGTGCGCTCGAGGACACCGCCCTCGACCGGACGGTCTCAGCCTGTCCCAGCTTCGGCCGGGCGTTCAGGCCCGAGGTGATCGCGGCCATGGGCGCGTGCGGAGAGGTGAGCTGCGAGGAGCTCAAGGACTGCGCGAAGGAAGCGACATGCGGGCTCTTCTGATCTCGCTGGTCGTCTCCTTCGCCGCGGCGGGCTGCGCCGAGGAGCTCGCCCGCGACATGCCCACCTCGCCCGACATGGAGCCGGTCATCCTGGCCTTCGAGGTGCCAACGGCCGAGCTCAACAAGGCCAACCTCCAGACCGTCTTCGAGTCCCTCGACGAGCAGTTCCAGCTCACCGAGCGATTCTGCGGCCGCCTCGAGGGCGAGAGCGGGGCCGGAGGCTCCTGCGTGGGCCTCGAGATCCTGCTCGCGTCCGTCGGGGCCGTAGGCAAGGCCCAACAGCGAGGGGAGCCCGGCGAAACGGGGGGCACCACCGGGCAGCTCAGCGCCGCCCTGAGCTTCAACGGCACGGAGGTGAGCGGGGAGGGCTTCTTCGACGTTCGACGGACCTGCCCCGGCTGGGGACCGAACGCACCTATCGACGTCAACACCAACGGCGGCGTGACGCTGACCATGACCATGTCCGAGGCGGGCTTCGACCCCGTGGTCTGGGGCAACCTCAACGACTGTCGCCTCGAGAGCGAGGGCCACAAGCTCAAGGTCTCCGGGGACTTCCACATGTACCTGGGCGTAGACCAGGGCCCCGTGGTCCTCAACCCGGACTACGTGGTCTTGGAGATCTCCGCCAGGGTGGCCATCGACGAGCAGGTCTTCGAGGGCAAGGTGGACCTGCGAATTCGCATGACCGGAAAGGTCGAGGTGCGGGTGCCGGTGGTCGACCAGCACCTCATCTTCTTCCACGAGACCAAGGGCAACACCTCAAGCACCGGCTTCCGGGCCACCAACGGGACCTGGGGCTGCTTCCTCGAGCAAAAGCAATGCACCAACGAGGCAGGCGACACCATCGTCTGGTAGGGGTCGCGCTCCTGCTGGCGCTGCTCTTTGCGCCCGGTACCTCCTGGGCGCGGCACACCGAGCGGACCCCCGTCACCATCGACAGCGCCTACACCCTCGACTACCACGAGTGGCGGGTGAGCGTCTGGCGGGTGGACTTCGGGCTCTTCGATCGCTTCGACGTGGGCACCTACACCTGGCCCTGGCTGGCCAAGGTGGGGAACCTCCACCTCAAGTGGGACTTCCTTCACCAGGGCGACTGGACCTTCGCGGCGCGTCTGGGCCTCGCACGTCTGAAGCTGCAAGACCTCGACGAGGACTCTCCGCCGGCGCAGCTCAACGTCATCCCCGTCGAGCTGATGTCGTCATGGCGCGTCGATGACAGCATCACCCTGAGCTTCGGCGGTGTCTACACGAAGGTGGGAATCGAGGGCTCATCGGAGACGGCGGAGGTGCAGGGCGCGCTGGCCGTGACCAACCTCCAGCTCGTCTCCACCATCGAGTGGCGCTGGAGCGAGGTGACGGCCTGGACCACGCATCTTCGCTTCCTGGCATACCAGGAGACCTCGGCGTCCGGCAGGGTGATCATCCCGCCCCCCGACGCCTACACCACGATCGAGTTCCTGGCGGCGGGGGACACGGACGTCCTCGACGTCAAGAACGCCTGGTCGGTCACCTCCGGCTTCTACTGGTCCTGGGACGTGTTCAACATTCGCTTGGCCCTGGTGTACGGGAACTGGAGCTTCCCGGCGGTGAACTTCGTCAACCCGAGCAAGGAGGTGATCCCCGGCCTGCCGGTCTTCGGGGAGCTCGACCTCTACTTCCGCTTCTGACGCCGTCTCGAAGCAGCGCCGGCCAGCAGGACCAGCGCCAGGGCGGCCGGCGCGGCCGGCGAGCGTTCGGGGGACGTGCCTGCGGCGCAGCTCCCGCCGTTTGAGGCTTCGTCCGGGGGGCGGACCGTCACGATGTCGCGCCTGATGACCAGGCCGCCACCGTCTCTGCGCGCCGGCGGCCCGGGGTCGCCCACGGCCGGCCCCGGATCACCCGTGGCGCCGCCCTCGTCCGCGGCGGCGCCGGAGTCCGACGCGCCGGCGTCCGGCGGCGTTGCGCGGACGCACACGTGGGAGGGCGAGCAGGTCGTGCCGGCGGCGCAGTCACCGCAGCTCCCCCCGCAGCCGTCGGGCCCGCACTCCCGCCCGGCGCAGGCCGGTGTGCACGGGCGCTCGGGGCACGCCCTGGGGAAGGCGCCCATCGGCTCGGACGCGCCGTAGGCGGTGCACTCGTACTGGGCGGTCCCCGAGACCCAGCCGCAGACGAGGCCCCGCGCCTCGCAGTCAACCAGCACCGACACGGGCTCCTCCGGTCCGAGCACGCACACGCGGAGGTTCTCGTCCTCGCAGCAGCCGGTCACCGGAGTGTCCTTGCAGGCGTGCAGGCAGCGCCCGGACAGGGGGTTGCAGATGCGCCCGCTCGAGCACTCCCCGCAGGAGCCTCCGCAGCCGTCAGGACCGCAAGCGCGGCCCGAGCACCCCGGGGCGCACTCGTAGCCGGGGCAGAGCAGGGGCATGGCGTCGTCCGGGGCCGGCTGAGGGTCGGCGACGCAGTCGTGCACGGCGTCCGGGCCGACCCAGCCGCAGAAGGGCCGCGAGGGGTTCGCCGTCGGGCAGTCGATGCTCCGCCGGGCGCCGTCCCGGCAAAAACGGAGCGTCGTGCCCGCGCAGCAGCCCTCGGCCGTCAGATCGTCGCAGCCTCCGGTCGCGTCCCCGTCCACGGTCTCGCCGGCGTCGCCCGCGTCCTCGGTGTGGCTGATGACGTCGCCCGTGTCCTCGCCGCCGCTCGCGTCGGAGACGTCGGCGGCTGCGCCGGCCGGCGCAAGGAACGCCAGCAGCGCAAGTGAGGCCGTGAACCAGGGTCGGAGCATGTCTTCAAAACTAGCCCCAAAACAAGCGATTAGCCATTAGCCATTAGCTCAGGCATTCCCCTTGCTTCGGTGTTGTGAGATCTTCACCTGAAAACGCGAAGGCGCGAGTGCCAACGCAGCCGCAAGTGCGCAGGGTTTCAGGCCAACCGCTAACAGCTAAGGTCTAACAGCTAGATCCAGGACTAGCAGATTGGCGGGGCAGGCGTTTCGCTCGCGAAACGCCACTACCGCGGGGTCTTTCGGGAGCGAGACGCCTTGTAGCAGGCGCGGGCACAGACGGCCGTTTGCCCCGCGCGCAGCGCTGAGGCATGGTCCTGTCCGTTCTACTCCCTGGAGGCTTCCATGGACGAGCTCGCGCGCACGTTGAGCCAGCTCCCCGCAACGCTGGTCTGGGTCGTCCTGGGCCTCCTCCTGTTCGGGCTCAGCTTCTGGGCGGTGACGCGCCTTACGCCCTTCTCGGTGCGAAAAGAGATCGAAGATGACCAGAACATCGCGCTGGCCATCATCATCGCGGCCATCTTCCTGGGCATCGCCTACATAATCGGCGCGGCGATCTCGTCTCCGTGACGGAGCGGGAACCGCGCTCCGCGAGGGCCTGGCGGCTCCTCCTGCTGAGCGCTTTCCTCGTCGCGGCGGGCGGCCTGGTCTACGAGCTGGCGCTGGCCACGGTCAGCACCTATGTGCTCGGCAACCAGCTCCTCCACTACTCGGTCACCATCGGCGCCTTCCTCGCGGCCATGGGCCTGGGCTCCTACCTGTCGCGGCTCGCGCACGGCATGCCTGCCGGCGCCTTCCTCGTGCTGGAGGGGCTGCTGGCGCTGGTCGGCGGCTCCGGCACGCTGCTCCTCGTCTCCGTCCAGGCGCTCGGCGGCGCCTTCTACCCTGCCTTCCTCCTGGTCGTGCTGGTCACGGGAGCTCTCGTCGGGGCCGAGCTGCCCCTGCTCGTGCGTCTCGTGAGGGCGAGCCGCCCTCTGGACCTGGCGCTGGCGGAGGTCTTGGGGCTCGACTACCTCGGCTCCCTGGCTGGTGCCATAGTCTTCCCCCTGGTGCTCCTGCCTGCCCTGGACCTTCACCGCGCCGCGCTGGCCTTCGGCGCGGTCAACCTCGGCGTGGGCTGGCTCGGCCTCTGGGTGCTCTGGGACGCTCTGCGCCGGCCGAGGAACGTAGCCGCGTGGCTCGCCTGCTGCACCGCCGCCCTCGCCACGGTCATCTTCGCGGCTCCGCGCGTGCAGGGCTGGGCCGAGGCCTCGCTCTACGACGACACGGTCGTGCTGACGAAGACCAGCGCTCACCAGCGCATCGTCGTGACGCGCTGGAGGGATGACGTGCGCCTCTTCTTGAACGGCCAGCTCCAGCTCTCGAGCCGGGACGCGCACCGCTACCACGAAGCCCTCGTACACCCGGCCGTGAGCGCCACGAAGGGCAGGGTGCGGGTGCTGATCCTCGGCGGAGGGGACGGCCTCGCCGCCCGCGAGGTTTTCCGCCACGGTGAGCGCATCGCCTCGCTGACCCTTGTCGACCTCGATCCCGCCGTAACTGATCTCTTCAAGGAGCACCCGCTGCTCCGGAGGCTCAGCGGCGGCAGCCTCGAGGATCGCCGCCTGCGTGTCGTCAACGACGACGCCATGCGCTTCGTGCAGGAGGACCCGGGCCTCTACGAGGTCATCCTGGTCGACCTCCCGGATCCCGACTCCCCGGACC
>CAZQPP010000055.1:0-24172 GCA_964594295.1 uncultured Myxococcales bacterium
CAACACCGCTCCGGGGGGCCCTTCGTGGCTGTCTAGCTCCCACGTGGCGTCCGCTATCTCGGCGCCCTCGGCGCCGGTGGCGGCGAGCCACGTACCCTCCGGCGGGCACTTGTGCAGGGACGTCCACGCGATCCCGCCCGCGTGGGCCGCCACCAGCCGCAACCCGTCGCCGGAGGTCCCGGCTACGACGTGCCTCACGTCGACCGGCGCGCCGTCGTCGTCAAGGGCTGCCCATGTGTTGCCCTGGTCGCAGCTCGCGAGTATCCCATCGCTTGTGGCGGCGTAGATGCCCCGAGGCGTCCAGCTCAGCCGGCGAATGCTCTGGGACACGCCGTGCACCTGCGTCCAGGCTCCTTCCTCCACGAGCGCGTGACGCTCAACGATGGCGTCGTTGCGCAAGACCACGCTCGGCGTCGCCTCGCCGCCGGCCAGGAAGACGTCGAGATCGCCGTCGCGGTCCATGTCGAGCGGGGCCACCGCGACGTGCGCGCCCTCGAGCGCGATCTCGGAGCCCTGGTCGCCCGAGGTGCCCTTCAGGCTGAAGACAGGAGCCGCGCCGTCGCTGACGAGGGCGAGGTCGTCGTCTCCGTCGAGATCGAAGTCCGCCGCTCCGGCGGCTCGCGAGACGGTCCCCGTGTGCGTCTGGAGCTGGATCTCGCCGCCGTCGAGGATGATCGCGTCCACGTCGCCGTTGGCGGCGGCGACGAAGACCCTTCGCGGCTTCCCGAATCCGCCGCGCAGCACGTGCATGGAGTCGGGCCGCGGCTCGCCGATGGGTGAGCCGTAGCTCCCGTCGAAACGAGCGCCCCCGCCGACGTGGACCATGGCGTCTTCGCCGCCGGCGACGAAGAGGGGAGAGCCCTCGTGCCACGTGCCCCAGCCGGCGTTGAGGGCTTCGACGCCCGGGTAGCAGATCTCGATGTCGGGCGGGCGCCAGCTCGCGACGGCGCCGCGCGTTCCTACCTCGGGCCACGGCTTGCTGCCTGCGGTGGCCAGGAAGCTCCAGCCCGGACCGGCCGCCCACGCGCCTCGGACGTCCTCGTAGCCGACGTAGTAGACGTTCTTCCACTCCCCGCCGTCTCGCGCGTAGATCTTGCCGCTCTTCGCCGCCGCCCAGACCGCGCCCGGCCTTCCCCAGAGGGCCGTGATGCCGTGGACGTAGTCGTCGGCCTCCTTCTCCACCGCCCATCCGGCGCCGTCGAAGCGAGCGATCAGGCCCGCGTTGCTGGCCGCGTAGACCTCGTCCGCGCTCTGACCCCAGACCTCCAGGAGGGAGTCGCCGGGGTGCAGCTGGTCCACGTTCGGGCCCTCCTGGAGCTCGCCTCCGACCCAGCGGAGCACGACCCCGCCGTGGCCGACGATCATCACCGTGCCTCCCTCGCCGGTAGGGCCGCTGACCCATACGTCGCCGAAGTAGCTCTCCGCGTCGATGGCAGGGTGGTCGAGCGCAGACCAGGTGTCGCTGCTCAAGCGGCCCACGAGCGCACCGCCCGTGCTGGTGCCGACGACCCAGACGTCGCCCGCGTGGGCACCGTCGATGCGGGCCGACTCGAAGTAGCCCAGCGTCGCCGCGGCCGGGTCCACCGCCCACTCCGTGCCGTCGAAGCGCAGCACGACGTCATCCGAGCCGGGGACGTAGGCCACCGCGAAGATCTCCGACGGCCCGGCCCCCCATACGTCGTACACGCTGGCCCCGCCCAGGTCGTCGTCCGGGTCCATGTCCAGGTCGTAGATCTCAGGGGAAGGGCGCTGGTGGCGGAGCGCTATGATGCCCGGGCCGACCCCGAGCACGTCGAGGTCGCCGTCAAAGTCGACGTCGTAGGCGGTGGGGTTTGAGAGCGGCTGGAGCAGCGCGTTGAAGGACTCGGGCTCCTCGAGGCCCGACGTGCCGAAGGAGCGCACCTCCAGCTCCTCCGAGCCCTCCGTGAGCCGGAGGAGCTCCGCCCGCCCGTCTCCGTCGAGGTCCGCGAGGGCGAGGTCCGAGGTGCTCTCGGCGCTCAGCGAGGCCAGGCTGTCGCAGGTGACGTCCTCCATCTGCCCGTCGCCGTCGCCTGCGAGGAGCCTCAGAGAGCCGTCGACGCCCAACAGCACGGCGTCGACGTCGGCGTCGCCGTCCACGTCGGCGGCGCGTAGCCGGGAGGCAGCGCTGGGGGTGCCCCAGGGACAGTCCGAGGCCGCGGGCAGCGCCTCCGCCTCGAAGCTGCCCGAGGTCGGCGACCAGCGTAATGCCTCTGCGTCGCCGTCGTCGCGCGCCACGAGGAGGTCTGGGTGGCCGTCCCGGTCGAGGTCTGCGACCACGGCGCCGACGACGCCGTCCACCACCGCGGGCAGCACCCCCTCGTCGACCACGAGCTTCGGCGACAGGGAGGGCGAGCGGTTCTCCAGGTAACGCGGGCGGCCGCTGTCGAGGCCGACGAGCAGGTCGTTGTCGCCGTCTCCGTCGAGGTCGCTCACCGCCAGGGTCTGTACGGTTCCGGCCGCCGGCTTCACCGGGAGCGAGGCGGTGAGCACGAGGGTGCCTCCCACGTTGCCGTAGACTCGCGCGAAGGCCTTCGTCTGCCCTTCACCGGCCGGCTCGTGCCCACCCACGACCAGCTCCGGAGCGCCGTCGCCGTCCAGGTCAGCGCATGCGAGGGCCCGGATCTCCACGCCGGCCCGGCTCTCGAGCTCCTGCGCGGCCTCAAAGCCCGTCTGCTCCGGTGTCGCGTTGAGGCTGACGCTGAGGGCCCGCTGACCCTCGGGGTTCGGGCCCGCGTAGGCAACGACGAGGTCCTCCCTGGAGTCGCCGTCGAGGTCGCAGACCTCCCCTGTCTCGGTCTCGCGGTGGGGGTGGAGGCCCGGCACGTCGTGGGCCTCGAAGGTGCCCTCGGCCGTGTGCCGCAGGAGCTTGTTCCAGGTCTGCGAGCCGAAGCCGAGGCGCACGAAGTCCAAGCGCCCGTCGCGCTCGACGTCGAGGGGCAGCACGGCGGAGTAGGACTCGACCCCGTGGTTGTCGCCGGAGTCGCGGAGCACACCGTCCAGGCAGGTGTCGCCGAGGAGGAGGCGGATCTGCTCGTTCGACGACAGGGTGCCGCGGCAGGCGAAGACGTCCGGGGCGCCGTCACGGTTGAAGTCCACCACCAACAGGTGGTTCGTGACCGAGTCCTTGTCGCCGCCCGGGAGCGGGATTCCCGGAGTCGAGCTCTCGGACACGTCGCCGAGCCCACCGGGGCCGCCGGCGAGCATCCTGAGGCGCCGGTCCTCCTCGGCGGTGCCTGCGCCCACCTGCACTCCCACGAGCAGATCGTCGTAGCCGTCCGAGCCGAAGTCCGTGACCACGGCGGTCGTCGCCACCACCTCCTCGGGCATCGGGATGATCTCCGCGGCGAGCAGCAGGTGACCGGGCGAGCCCGGGTCAGCCCGGTAGAGGTCGACGCCGTCCGGTCGCACGCGCACCACGTCGGGGCGCCGGTCGCCGTCGAAGTCGCCGGCGAGGAGCGCGCGGTTGTCGTCGTCTTTGGCGTCGGGCCAGCGCTCCTCGGACGCGTCCTCGAAGGCGGAGTGAATGTCCACACCTGCGTCGTGCACCCCAATCAGGCCGTGGTCCGCCACGCCCTCGGTCGGAGACGTCGTCAGCGCCTCCATCAGCGCCGAGCGCCCGAAGTCGATGCCCGAGGGGTGACCGGGGGCGTCGCTCCAGCCGCCGAAGGTGCCGTGCACGTGGAGCTTCGGCTCGGCGCCCAGCGTGACCACGAGGATCTCTCCGCCCGAGTCGCCGTCCACCGACAGGGTCGCGCCCGCCCCGAGGCTGTCTCCGGCGATGCCGAGGAAGAAGACCTCGCTGGGAGGAGCGCCCTTGAGGAGGCCTGCCGTGGCGGGGCTCATCGGTGCGTCGAGGAGCACCCGGAGCTCGTCGCCCGCGCCCACCGCGCGGTTGTCGTCGACGTCGACGTAGCCCACCTCGGCGATGCGCGGCACGTCGCGCCAGGTGACGAGCTTGGAGGTGCCCTTGAAGGGGCCCTCCGGGCCGGTGTCCGGGTCGTCGGGGTCTTGCACGCGGAACGCGACGGGGCCCTGGGCGACGCTCGAGCTGACGTCGAAGCGCACGCCGTAGGTGTACTCGAAGTCGGTGCTCTTGGGGATCGTCACCGGCGCGCCGAGCTCTTGCGTTCCGCCGGCCCAGTAGAAGCTGAAGGCCTCCGAGCTGCTGCCGCCGAGGGCCACGAGCTCCACGGAGTCCGGCGTGCCCTCCTCCTCCAGGACCGTCCAGCGCAGGCGGTTGCCGAAGGCGTCGAGGGGCTGGATCTCCAGGGTAGCTCGTTGCCCGACCAGCAGGGTGGAGCGCGAGGCCCGCACCTCGAAGCTCGCGAGGGTGCCCGGCTGCCAGTTGTAGCCGCCCGAGGTCCCGTCGATCCCCACGCAGGGCTCGCTTACCCGGACGGCGACCACTCCAGCCAAGGTGCTGCGCACGCGCAGGCCTATGTAACCCTCCTCGTCGAACACGACCTGCTTCGAGATCCTGGCGACCCCGGGGCCGAGCGCCGTGACCACGCCGGGTTGGTCGCTCACCTCCAAAGAAACCCCCTGCACGTCGGTCCCGAGGGCCTCCAGCATGAGGTCGCCGATCGGCTCGTAGTTGGCGATGCCGCCGCTGGGTCCGGGTTGGGCGCGGATCTGGAGGTCGAGCCAGTCGCCGGCCTTGAGCTTGGCCGCGTACGTGGGGGGGCCGTGGAAGACGTACCTCTCCGCGCCGTTCTCGACCCCGGCGCACTCGACGGTGGCGAGCTCGACGGCGAAGCCCTCGACACCGCCGACCGCGAGGTCGTGGCCGCAGGGCACGTGGGAGGGAGGGGCCGCGAGGACGAGCCCCACGGTGCTGTTCGCCGGGAAAGAGGGGGTGGAGATCAGCCACGAGAGGGTCTCGGGGTCCTCCGCCAGGGTGGCGGCGCGGCAGTCGCCGTCGAGCATCGTCAGCGGCTCGCCACCGACGGTCTCGAGACACAGCGTCATCGGCCCGCCGACCTCGCCTTCGTGCTCGAGCTCCACCTCGAGCAGGGCCGTGCTCGAGATGCCGACCTCCCCGGTGGGTGGATCGAGGGTCCAGCCCTTGATCGAGACCGTGCCGCCGGGCAGCGGCGGGATGAAGGTGGCCGACGCCGTGCCCAGGCTCACGACGGCGGGCTCGCCCGTCCACGCGTCTGCTGGCGGCGACTGTACGACGAGGGCGATCTCGGTGCTCTCGGGGAGCTCTTCCGGGGCGACGAGGGTCCAGGTGACCTCCTCGCCGGCCACGAATGGCAGCTCGGCCCCGACCGGGGCGCCGTTCGCCATCATGGTCCAGCCGATGGGTGGATCGAGGGCCAGCTCCAGCACACCCTCTCCCGATGTCGGCCCGCCCGTGTTCTCGACCGTCGCGTGTGCTTCCACGGAGCCGCCCGGGCAGATGCGTCCGCCGTCGTGGGTGCCCACGACCTCGAGGCTCAGCGAGAGCTCGGAGGGATGGGGGCGCCAGGTGACCGCGCCGGCCGAGACGGCATACAGCCCCAGCACCTCGCCGGGTTTGACCTCCTGGACCGAGAAGCTGATGTCCTTGGCGATCTCCGTGCTCGTCGCGACGAAGCCGAGGCTGCCCTCGCCGTCGAAGGCCGGCGCGCTGAGGTCGGCGACGCCGGGCGACACCGGCTCCACCGAGGCGGGGGCCTCGGCCGCGATCGAGACCGCGCCCGCGCCCTCTCCAAGGGCCGTGATCCTCAAGGTCTTTCCACTGAAGGGCGCTCCGGGGATGGCCTGGCTCGAGGCGTCGAGCACGGTTACGCTGACCGGTACGCCGGTGCCGGTGAAGACCTCCCCGTCGGGCGCGTCCAAGACGAGCGCCGCAGGCTGCGCCTGGGTCCAGGTGACCGGAGGCGAGGTGGCGAGCGCGGCCTCGCCGGCGCGCAGCTCGAAGACCAGCTCGACCGGCACCTTGTAGGGGTCCGAGAAGGCCGCGTGGAGCTGGAGATCGCCGGCCTCCGAGAAGGGGCTCTGCGCGGGCAGGTCCAGGGCTCCGTCCCCGGCGGGCACGAAGGGCGGGCCGGCGATGAGCTCGGCCCAAACCCCCTCGTCGCCGACCGAGCGGAGCACGAGGGGCTCGACCGGGCGGTGGAAGGCGATGGGCTCGCCCTCGGTGTCGAGGGCCCGCAGCTCGAGCAGGACCTGCTCCCCGAGGGGCAGCGCCACCGGCTCATCCGTGGAGCCGTGCGCCGAGATCTCGTAGCCGCCGAGCGGGGCCTCGGCCCAGGTGAGCTGCTCCGACAGGCCCACGGTGAGCTCCGGGAAGGCTTGCTCGTAGGTCCGGAAGCGGATGCCCCCGATGGGGGCCGTGGAGCGAACGCGGAAGCGGATGGCGCCCGCGTCGTCTTCCGGTGGCGCGACGCCTGTCGCCGTGCCCTCGCGGAACCTCCACTTCCCCGGCTCTTCGAGCTCCGAGAGCAGCGGCGCTTCGAGCTCGAGGCTGGAGATCTCCCCCGAGACCAGGTTGACGGTCTCCGCCACGAGCTCGAGCCAGTCGATTGGGTTGTAGCAGGGCACGGGCTGGTCCCCGCTCTTGAAGCGCAAGGTGACGTCCAACCATTCGCCGACCAGCAGCTCGGTCTTGTCGGTCTCCACGGCGATCTCGGTGGGCCCGAGGTTCGGTCCGCACTCGGCCACGCGTACCGAGAAGGGCAGCGAGTCGACGACGGACTCGACGGCGCCGCCGCACTGCGCCGGCTTCAGCGGAGGCGGTGTTTCGGGGGTGTCGGGGCCCGGGAGGTCGAGGTGGACGCTCGCCTCGACCGGCTCCGCGATGGGCCAGCCCGGCGCCAGGAGCCCGAAGAAGCGCTTCCACGGCGGGAGCTCGTAGACGGTGTCGACCTCCTTGCAGCACTCCGCGGCCTGGTTGCCCGTCACGCCGCAGCCCGGGTCGTCCCACGCGAAGCTCTGGGGCAGCTCGGCGCAGACACGCAGGTGGCCCGTGGTCTTGGAGCCCATCGGGAGGACCGTGGCCGTCACGCCGACGAAGCCGCCGGGCTTCGCGATCCCAAGGGCGGGCCCGAGGGCGGCGCTCGGGTGCACGTCGACGATCTCCACGGAGGGACGTTCGCGGACCGTGAGGCCCAGCTCCACCGTGTCGTCGACGAGCTTCGCAGGCTCGTTCGTGGCCGTGTCGAGCAGCGCCTCGCCGATGTGCACCAGGACCGGGACGGGCTGCTCGGAGGCGAAGCCCTCCACCACGCGCACGGCCCACTCCACCGACGCCGAGCCGGACTTCGTCTCGAAGGGGAGCTCGGCCTCGACACCTTCTTGGAGCTCGAGCCCTTCGGGGAACTCGAGGACGAGGGTGCCGGCCGAGGAGAAGCCGGGCCCGCCGACGTTGTTCAAGGTGGCCCTTACAACCAGCTCCTCGGAGCTGCAGACGGCCGAGAGCGCTCCACCACCGGGCTTCTGGAAACGGGCGTCGAGCAGTAGCTTGGGCGGAGGCGGGACGAGCACGCCGCCGTCCGTTGCGGTCGTGTAGTGGAGGATCGTTCCGCCGTCACCTACTACGAACACGGCCGTGTCTCCGGTCGCCTCGCCCGTGGCGGGGTCGGTCTCCGGCGCGGCGACGATGCCGTGGAGATCCGCGTCAGTACCGGCGAGCTGCTTGGTCCAGGTCTGGGCGACCTTGTCGTAGTGGAGGATGACCCCCTCCCCGCCGACCACGTAGACAGCTCCGTCGCCAGCCCATACGCCGCGGAGCTCGTGGGTGCCGAGCCCGTGCTCGACCTCGCTCCACCCGTCGTCGTCCAGGTGCAGGACAAGCCCGTGCTCGCCCACCGCCCAGACGTCCTCGTCGCTGGTGCCGTGCACGTCGTTCAGGCGCCACATGCCGAAGTCGCCGGCCACCTTCACCTCCCACAGGCCGTAGAGGCGGCGGAGCACTCGGCCCTGGTCGCCGACCGCGAACCAGAGATCCTCGTCGGGCGCCCAGATCCCGCGCAGGTCCACGGTGACGCCCGAGTCCTCCGTGATCCACTTGTCCTCGAAGCGGTACATGATCAGGCCCTCGTCGCCCACGATGCGGACGGCCTGCTCGGAGATGCCCCAGATGCCGTGGAGCCATTCGCTGTCCGGTATGCCGCCGCTGATGAAGCGCCACGGCTCCTCCACGCTGTAGCGCCCGACGATGGTCCGCCACGGCCCGACCGCCCACGCGGCGCCCTGCGGAGACACCCAGACGTCGGCGAGCTCGGCCGGAGTGACCTCGGTCTGCGTGCTGCTGCTCCAGAAGAGGCCGTCGAAGACCACGAGCTTGCCCATGTAGCCGACGGCCATGACCTCTCCGGCGTTCTGCCCGTGCACCGCGCGGAGGTTCTCCTCGACCACGCTCGTCGTTGCGCAGGCGATGTTCTCGGGATCGTCGCAGGCGCAGAGGATGCCGCCTTCGCCGACGCAGTAGACGGCGTTGCCGAAGATGGCGCGGTAGCCCTCGTCGCCGCCGCTGCCGTGGGCCTCCCAGGTACTGCCGTCCCACACGTGGATGCGGCCCTCGAGGTCGACGGCGCGGTAGCTGTCGGCGGCGTCGCCCCAGACGCCGACCAGCGGCACGGCGCCCGGGTCTCCGAGGGGCGACCAGGAGGTGCCGTCGTAGACCAGGGCGGTCGAGTCGCCCACGGTGACCAGGTCGTCCGGCCCTGTGCCCCAGACAGACTCCAGGTCGGCGGGCGAGCCTGAGCCCATTGGGCTCCAGTCGCTCTCGCTGCGCTCGATGATCGTGCCGCCGGCGCCGACTGCCACCACGATCCCTCCGCTCGGGACGCCGAAGACGCCGCGCAGATTGGCCTCGGTGCCCGAGGCGGCGAGCTCGAAGGCGCCCTCACGACGCTCGACGACCGCCCCTCCGTCGCCCACCGCGACCACGAGATCTCCGAGCGCCCATACGTCGTAAAGGTCGGCGGCGGTGTCTACGTCGACGGGCACCCAGGCGATCCCTTCGAAGTGGACGAGCACGCCGCCGTCTCCCACGGCCCAGATGTCGTCGGCCGCGGTGCCCCAGACGCCGTGGAGATCGGCGCCGGTGCCGCTCTCGGTCGGAGACCAGGTCTCTCCGTCGTGGAAGAGGATGGTGCCCGCGGCGCCCACAGCCACCACGAAGTCCTCGACGCCCGGCGGGTGCCAGAGGTCGTAGATGTCGGCGCCCGTGGGCCACGGGTTGTGCGGCACCCAACGGTCGCTGGCGTAGATGGTGTAGGGGATCTCGACCGGGGCGGCAGGGCCATCGTAGCGCAACACGAAGTCGAAACGGCCGGTCTCGGTGGCGGCGCCGACGATGCCGAGGTTCTCGGGGGCGACGCGAAGGAGCAGGCCGGGCGGGAGGGAGCCTCCGGCGACGGTGAGGGCCTCGGTGCCGGGCGGGGTGTCGGGCACGAGGGACCAGTCGTAGGGGCGGCCGAGGAAGGCGGCGGGCAGGGGGCGGAGCGCGGCGGGGGTTGGGTCGGATGGACCGGTGTCGATAGCCGCGTCGGTGGTCGTCTCCGTGTCGATGGCCGTGTCGGTGGGCGTGTCCGTCGCTGTGTCCGCGCCGGTGGCCGTGTCGGTGCCGTGGTCGGTGACCGTGTCGGTGCCGGGGTCGGGTTCGCCTGGGTCGCCGCCGGGATCTGGTTGACCCGGATCGTTCCCCGGGTCGACCTCTCCGACCTCGCTGCCCGGGTCTGTTCCGCCTGTGTCTGTGCCTGTGTCCGCGCCTGTGTCTGAGCTGCCTGGATCGGTGTCGGCGTCCGGCTCGTCGGGATCGGCGCCAGGGTCGGGTTGACCGGGGTCGACTCCGGGATCCCGCTCGCCGGGATCCGTGCCCGGATCTCGCTTCGCGGTGCCTGGATCCCCGGCGATCCGAGCATCGTCTCTCTCGGATACGCCCCGGTCTTCGGTCAGCCCGGCGTCCGACCCGGTCGTGCCCCGCTCACCGCTCGTGCACCCCGTGGCCAGCACGACGAACAGGACGGTGAGGCTCTTGATCCAAGGGGTGAACGGCTCACGTCGTCTCATGCGCACCTCTTCGCTCTCGCAGCCTGCCACCTGGCGCCAGGGCACCCAAGAAATCAGCAACTTGTGTGCCAGCGGTGCCCGCCGGATCTCTGCGCCTGGGCTCCGTTGCGGTCTTGGGAGCCCCCCTCGAGATCGCGTCGGCGCGTTTTTTCACTTGGCGTGCGCAGGCCGCAGAGCCAAACCTCGGTCTGCGCATGGCGTCGGCGCGTCTTTTCACTTGGCGTGCGCAGGCCGCATCCTGCATTTTCCGCCGCGGTCACGGACCAGAACGCCACATCTCCACGCCGCCCTGCCGAAGGCGGCAGCCGGGAGAAGCCGTGGCGTGGAGAAGCTTCAACCTACCGGAGCCCGCTGATGCTCCGCTCGTTCGCCACTGCCCTCGCCGTCGTCTGCCTGCTGGTGCTGCTCTCCAGCTCCGCCCTGGCCGCCCCGCGGCTCTTCGGGCCGCTGCGCCCCGACGTCGGACCTCCTACCGGCACCCCCGCGCGCGCGAGCGCCCGGATGGACGTGAACGTGGACGCCCTGATGCACGCCGCCGCCTTCGAGATCGAGCTGACCGACGGCCGCGTCGTGCTCGCCGATCTCAAGGGCAAGGCCGTCCGCGGCAACAAGGATCTGACCTGGAAGGGCCGCCTCGTCGGCGCCGCTCCGGGACATGGCGACGTGGTCATCCCCCGCCGCGGTCCGTGGGTCTCCGGCGCCATCTTCACCGCCGGCGGCACCTTCCAGATCGAGCCCGTGCCGGGCGGCGACCACCGCCTCGTCGAGCTTGACAGCGCCGCCTTCCCCGCATGCGACGGCGCGCTCCCGGCTCGAGCTTCGCCGCCTGGGCCTTCCAGGTCACCGCGCGCAGCTGCGCCGTCGGCAACATGACCCTGGCCCACGAGTTCGGCCACAACCAGGGCTGCTAGCACAACCCCGAGAACAGCAGCGCGACCCCGTCGACGGCCTCATACCCGTGGTCCTTCGCGCACTACCACAACGGCTACTACCGCACGGTGATGTCCTACTCGAACCCCTGCACCTCGGGCTGCACCCGCCGTGCCTACTTCTCCAACGCCGGCGTCTACTACAGCGGACTGCCAACCGGCGTCACCGACGAGCGCGAGAACTACCGCACCATCAACTCCACCGCGCCGATCATCGCCCAGTTCCGCCTGAGCGGGCCGAGCTGCGGCAACGGCATCCTCGAGACCGGCGAGGACCAGTGCACCTGCGCCGCCGACTGCGGCAGCCCCGGAGCCGAGCTCTGCACGGACGGCGTCGACAACGACTGCGACGGCCAGGCCGACTGCGACGACGGCGACTGCGCCGCCGACCCGGCCTGCCAGTGTGGCGCCGCCGGCACCTCCTGCACCACCGCCAGCGACTGCTGCTCGGGCAAGTGCAAGGGCAAGGCCGGCCGCAAGACCTGCAAGTAGTCGACCTGCGAGCGAGGGCCGGGCGCCGTCAGAATCGCCCGGCCCAGCCGACGAATCCTCCGGAAGGCCCGACCACGACTACCGGCGTGCTGTCTTTGGGATCGTAGGCGTCAGCGGCCAGCGCGAGGCCGCCGCCCATCACGCCGATCGTGAGCCAGGTAGCTCCTATGACGCGCCCGAGCGTCGCTGTGTCGCCTTCGTGCTTCACCGCTGAGTACACGATGCCGGAGAGGCCGACGGTTGTGTTGAATACGCCACAGACGATGCCGATGTTGCGCAACGCCGGGTGCACTCGGTCGTTCTGCGCGTGGGCGATGGCCAGCGGAACCGAGGTAATCACTCCGCCCGCCAGGGGCAACAGGAAGACCGCCCCCGCCGCGTCATCCGCCCAAGCCGCAATGGGCGACAGGCCAAACGCCGCACAGAGCGCCAGCGCCAACGCGAGGCGCCGCCGGCTGCGTTCACGCACGTCCGCCTCACTCCGCCGGCAGCGCGGCCAGCTCCCGCTGGTAGTCGGCGAAGCTGCGCGGGATCTCGAGGCTCTGCTGCGTCACCCGGTGAACGGACACTCCGTTGGTGACGACCCCGCGGACGATGCCCTCACGGTCGATGACGAAGGTCGTGCGGGTGGAGCAGCCGAGCAGCTCGATGAAGCTCCCGTAGGCACGGCAGACCTCACCGTGCGGCCAGAAGTCGGACAGGATCGGGAAACGAAAGCTCTGCTCGGCGGCCCAGCGCCGGTTTGCGAAGCGCGTGTCGCAGGTGATCACGACCACGCGCGCCCCCACGCTCTCGAGCTCGGACTGCCGGTCGCGCAGCTGGCACAGCTCCCCTTCGCACACGGCCGTGAACGGGAAGGGGATGAAGACCAGCAGCACGATGCTGCCCCTGAGGTCCTCGGGCGTCCATTCGGCGCCGTCCTGGTCGAGGAGGCGGAAGGGAGGGGCGGGGGCGCCGATCTCTATGGCCATTGGGGGCTCCGGGCTTCGGGGAGAGCCGAGCTTGCCAGGGCGGCCGGGCAGAAACAACGGTGTTTCCGGTCAGCCCGCGCCGCCCGACACGAAGAAGGCCAGGGCCACCAGGCGGCCGTGCCTCTCGAGCTCGGCCACCATGGTCCGCACCCTGGTTGACCAGGTGGAGTCCGCGCCGAAGGAGGCCACGTCCAGGTCGCGGCACCGGGGCAGGGCCTCGAGCAGCTCGGAGGTCCACTCGGGGCGCGCACGCCCGTGGAGATCCACGACCTCGGCCGTCCAGCTGCCCTTGGACTTGAACAGGCCGATGGCGCCGGCGCTCAGCGCCACGTCCGGGGGCAGCTCCAGGGCCGTCACGCTGCCGCGGTCGCCGTCTTCAAGCTCACAGAAGAGAGCCTCCACGAGGGGATGCCCGTTTGAGAAGAAGTCCAGCTCCTCGGCGGCCACGCCCTCGGCGCGGTCGAAGGTCCCCAAGAAGCGTGCGTCCGGCGCGATGCCCGAGAGGCGGTCCACCTGCGCGCCGGCCCCGACCTCGATGTAGTAGCGGCGCGCCCCCGGCTTCTCCAGGACGCGCAGGCCGAGCTGCTCGGCCGCGCCGATGCAGAAGCGCTCCATGCCCTCGTCGAGCCCTTCCGGGACCTGGGCCAACAGGGCTTCGGCGGTGGAGCCGTCGTATGCGTCGCGGTAGAAGACCGCGCTCAGGTCCCCGTCGAGGCGCGCGCGCGCTTCTTCCACCCGGGACGCGATCCCGTCGAGGTCCGCGCCTCCGCCTCCGGAGAGCTCCGCGGCGACGACGGTGAGGGTGTCGTCGAGGCCGCCCGAGGGGCGACTGAAGAGCTCCAAGCGCTCGTAGAGGCGGGCGAGGTCGAGGTCACCGCCATCGGGGTGGCGGAAGTAGCAGATCTCCACCGGGCGGTCGCGGCCGATGCGATCGAGGCGGCCGATGCGCTGCTCGAGGCGGCTGGGGTGGAGTGGCAGGTCGAAGTGCACCATGCGGGCGCAGAACTGGAAGTTGCGCCCCTCGCCGCCGACCTCGCTCGAGAGCAGGATAGGCGCCTTCGAGACGCGGAAGCGCGCGAGCTCGACGTCCCGGTCCTCGAGGCGCTGCTCCTCGTGGAAGACGAAGACCCCGAGATGCGTGCGCGACTCGATCACCTGCTTGAGCTGCTTGACCGTCTCCACGTCGCGCGCGAAGACGACCGCCTTCTCCCCGGCCTCGAGCCAGAGCCGAGCGTGCTCCACGAGCCAGTCGCTGCGCGGGTCGTCGTAGAGGGATGCGGTGACGGGGCCGACGTCAATCGGGCAGGGCTCGCGCGGAGGAAGGTCGCCTATCTGGCTCCTCCGGACCGCGCTCGTGCAGGGCAACACCGCCTCCTCGGCTGCGATGGCCTGCTCGAAGCGGTCGAGCTCTTTGAAGTCGTCGGGGTGCAGGCAGCGCAACAGCTCGAAGAAGCCGCGGTGATCGGCGCGCAGCGGCGTGGCGGTCAGCAGCAGGGCGTGCTCCGCGAGGCCCGCGAGGGTCAACGCGGGCTCCGGCGGTGAGCTCCGGACGAGGCAGTGCGCCTCGTCGGCGACCACGATGCCGAGGCCCGACTCCTTGGCCAGGGTCACGAGGCCGGGGCGCGCCGTCAGCTGCTCGTTCGCGATGACCGCAAAGGGGTGCACGTCGAAGGGGTTGACCTCCTCGCCGAAGTCCCTGCCCACGCTGTCGAGGCGCTCCTCGTCGAGCAGCACGAAGACCTGGTGGAACTTGCGGTAGAGCTCGCCGAGCCACTGCAGCACGAGGTGAGAGGGCGCGACGACGAGGGCGCGCTTGACGCGCCCGGTGCGCACGAGGGCGGAGAGCACGAGGCACGCGACCACCGTCTTGCCGAGGCCGACGTCGTCGGCGAGCAGCCATCGGACCGGGTCCGAGCGCGCGGCTGCCAGGGCCGTGTGGAGCTGGTGGGGGAAGATCTGGATGCGCCCGCCGAGGAAGCTCCCGAGGCCGCCGGCCTCCCGAACGGCCTGCAGGCGCAGCCCTTCGGCCCGCTGGGCGAAGGCCGCGCAGGGGTCGGTGTCTCCTCGGATGAGGCGGTTGACCAGGGTGTCCTCGCCGCCCACCGGCCAGGTGAGGGCGTCGGGGACCGTCCTGCCGTCGGTGAGCAGGTAAAAGTGCCCGCGCACCGCTTCCACCACCGCGATCTCGCGCGTCTCGGTGAGCTCGAGCCTCTCTCCCGGGCGCAGCACGTGGCGCTTGAGGCCCGAGCCGTCGGTGGAGAAGCGGCGCTGCTCGGCGCAGTCGGGGAAGAGCACGTCGAGGAACCGGCCCTCGACGCGCACCACGACCCCCACCCCGAGCTCGGGGTTGAAGGGGTGGACGAGCTTGTTACCTGGTCGCCAGTCCATGGACCTCGCTCAGCGGGCGCGCGTCTATACACAAAGATGCGGCCCGCGTCGCGGCGTCATCGTCTCAGGGGCAGACGTTGGCGCTCCCGGGGGTCTGGGTGGGCACCGTCCTGAAGTCCATGTCGTTGCGGTCGGTGTCGTGGCCGTCCGGGCAGCGCGAGAGGCTGCCGGTACCCTGGTCGCCAGTGGTGACGGGGCTCCCCTCTTCGATCCCGGGCACGTGGCCGCCGTAGGCGACGCCGTCGACGTACCTGGAGCGGAAGCTGATGCGGATGCCCGCCTGGTAGTCCTCGAGCATCTCCTGGTCGAGCGGGAACGCAACCTCGAGGGCGCCGTTGTCGACGGTGTCGAGCAGGGCCTGCCTGCCGACGACGAGGTACCCGCCCGCGGGCAGGGTGCCGGCGGGGCTGAGGTCTATCCGGTGGCTGACGCCGTAGCCGTGGATGTCGAGGATCTCGACGGCGAAGCTCTGCAGGTCAACGGCGCCCGCGGAGGAGTTGAAGATCTCGACGAACTCTGTCTCGTCGGCGCCTTCCTGGTCGTAGTCGACCTCGTTCAACCTGAGCTGGGAAGCGGCCCCCGTGCACACCGGGTCCTCGCCGCACTCCTCGGCCTCGCAGTCGCGCTCCCCGTCGAGGTCGTTGTCGTAGCCGTCGTCGCAGAGGGACTCGCCGGTGGGCGTCGTGTCGAGGCCCTTGCACTGCTCCAGAGCCTTGTTGCACCCGGAGGCGGCGGCGCACTGACCGCAGGCCGCGGTCGGGGCGATGTTCGAGTCCGCCTGGCAGGTCGCCGTGCAGCGCTCGAAGACGCAGCGCGTGTACCCGGCGAAACAGGCGTGGCAGCTCTCGCTTATCTGGTCGCGCCTGCGGTCACGGATGCAGTCGTCGAGGCAGCTCTCGGGGTCCTCGTGGGTGTCGAAGCACGAGGGGGCGCACTCCTGGAAGAGGTCGCCGCCGACGCCGATGCCGCCCGCGATGCCGGCCTCGATCTCGGGCAGCGCCCCGCGGTCCTGCTCGGTGTCGCAGAAGCGGCCGCTGGCGCACTCCTCGTACTCGGGCGCCGGGTCGTGGGTGCAGCCCGAGCCCGGGTCGCAGGAGTCCATGGTGCAGTAGTTGTCGTCATCGCAGCGCACGGGCTGGTAGGAGCAGCCGCGCGACGAGCTGCAGCTGTCGACGCTGCAGGCGTTGCCGTCGTCGCAGCCCTCCGGATCACCAGCGCACTCTCCTGTGTCGTTGCACTTGTCGTTGGTGGTGCAGAGGTCGTTGTCGTCGCAATCAGCTCCCGGATCCGGTGTGCTCGTGCACTCGGGCGACCCGCCGGTCTCGTCGCACTGCTCGGTCGTGCACGGGTTGCTGTCGTCGCACATCAGGCGGTGGGTGCAGACGCCGTCGTCGCAGAAGTCGTGCGTGCAGGCGCTGGCGTCGTCGCAGTCGCCCGGCCCCCCGCAGGCCGGGTCGCTCACGGGCCAGCACTCGCCCGCGCGGCAGGTCATCCCGTCCGGACAGCCCACGGCGGTGTAGGTGCACTCACCCGTGGAGCCGTCGCAGGAGTCGACGGTGCACTCATCGCCGTCGTTGCACCTCGTGGGGGAGCCTGGCTTGCACTCCCCGCCGATGCAGCGGTCACTCTGGGTGCACGCGTCGTCATCATCGCAGGACTGGTAGTCTTGGAAGCTGTTGACGCACGTGGCCGTGCCGTCGTCCGCACGCACGCGGCACTCGTCGGAGGTGCACTCGTTGTGGTCGTCGCAGTCGAAGTCCACCGGGGTGCACAGCCCTTCGATGCACTGGGGCGGCCGGCAGGGGTCGTCCACGGGGCAGGTCGAGGCGTCGGTGCAGGAGATGTTCTGAATGCACTGCCCGTAGGGTTCGACGCAGCGGTAGCCCTCCTGGCACGCCCGCGGTCTGTGCTGGCAGGGCTCCGCCTCGTCGGCGAGGCAGAAGTCGTCGGTGCACGCGAGGTCGTCGCTGCAGTCGATCACGTGGTGCGAGCAGCTTTCGTACTCGTCGCAGTAGTCCTCGCTGCAGGGGTTGCCGTCGTCGCATCCGAGGGGCGTGCCCGGCAGGCATTGTCCGTCGGCGCAGAAGTCGCCCGTCGTGCAGGTGTTGCCGTCGTCGCAAGGCTCCCCGTTGGCGTCCGCGGCGTCGTAGGTGCATTCCGGGGTGCCCGAGCTGTTGTCGCACGTGTCCGCCGTGCAGGGGTTGTGGTCGTCACAGCCCGGCGCGTGCACGCAGTTGTCACCGAAGCACATGTCCTGGGTGCACGGGTCTTCGTCGTCGCAGTCGGCCGACGAGGTGCACGGCTCCACGGGCACGCACTGTCTCATCGCGCAGACCTCGCCCTCGGGACAGCTCTCCACGTTCACACAGCCTTGCTGCGGATCGCAGGAGTCCTCGGTGCAGGCGTCTCGGTCGTCGCAGTCCTGCGGCCCGCCCGGAGAGCAGCGCCCGCCGAAGCAACGGTCGCCCTGTGTGCAGCGGTCGCCGTCGTCGCAGTGCTCGTCGTCTCGCGGCGTGTATACACAGCCGACGGCCGAGTCGCAGCGGCTCTCCATGCAGGGGTTGTCGTTGTCGCATGAGACGGAGCCTTGCTGCCGGCAGAGGCCGTGGCGGCACGAGCCCGGGCCCCGGCACTTGTCATCGCCTTCGCAGGGCGTGTTGTCGGCGGCGCCGGCATCGAAGATGCAGCGGCCGAGGATGCACATGTCCACGGTGCAGGGTCCTCCGTCGTCGCAGTCCTGATCCGCGTCGCAGGGGATGATGCACGCCGTGCTCTCGGAGCAGTCCGGGTCGTCGCAGTCGCTCAGCCCGTCCGCGTCGTCGTCTGCGTCGTTGTCGCACTCGAGCTCGAACATGCAGCCCGGGTACTGTTCGAAGACGCACTCACCGGAGCCGGTGTCGCAGCTGTCGCCCGTGCACGGGTTCCCGTCGTCGCAGGGCTTCTGACGGGCGCGGCAGTAGCCGTTGTCGCACTCGGTCTCGGTGCAGGGGCCTCCGTCGCCGCATTCCCCGGGCGTGCCGCAGTCGCTGCCCGCTCCCACGGCGATCCCGGCGCACTCGTCGAGGGCGGCGTCGCAGGCGGTCCCGGCGAGGCACTCGTCGCAGAGATCCGCGCGGCCCACGGAGCAGGCCCGATGGCAGGCCTCGTGCATGCACAGGGCGTAGTGCACGAAGCAGCTCTGGCACGGCGCGCCGACTCCCCCTTCGGGGCCCTCGCCGTGACCGAACACATCCTCGAGCACGCATCCCGACAGGCAGGACGAGGGCTCTCCGAAGCCCGTCTCCCCACCGGTGCACCTGCGGGTGCACTCCTGGCCGGCCTCGTCCTTCACACCGGTCGAGCTGAGGCGGCGCTCCAGAGCGTCGAGGGCCGCCTTGTCGTTCTCGTTGTTGCACCAGCCGTCACCCTGGCAGCTCGGGTCGTCCTCGCTCACCACGAAGACGCAGCCCACCTCCGGCTCGCAGCTGTCTTCCGTGCAGGGGTTGTAGTCGTCGCACCGGACAGGGCTGAAAGAGCAGCCCTGGTGGGTGTTGCAGCTCTCGAGGCTGCACACGTTCCCGTCGTCGCAGCTCTTGGGTGTGCCTGCGCACTGTCCCTGTGCGTCGCAGGTGTCGTCGGTGGTGCACAGGTCGTCGTCGTCGCAGCAGGCCCCGGAGGCGGGCTCGTCGCGGCAATCCGGGAGGCCGCCCGTATCCTCGAAGACGTCCGTCGTGCACGGGTTCGAGTCATCGCACGTGTTCTCGTGGGTGCAGACGCCGTCTCTGCAGTCGTCCCTCGTGCACACGTATTCGTCGTCACAGTCAAGGGAGCTCCCGCAGACGTCTTCAGCGGGCCAGCACTGCCCCTCGCGGCAGACCATGTCGCCGGAGCATTCCACCGCCTGGTACACGCACTCGCCGGTCATGCTGTCGCAGGAGTCGACGGTGCACGGGTCGTTGTCGTCACACCTCGTTGGGTGTCCGGGCTTGCACTCCCCGGCGATGCAGCGGTCGCTCTGGGTGCAGGCGTCGTCGTCGTCGCAGTCGTGGTAGTCCTGGAAGCTGCTGACGCACGTGGGGGTGGCGCCGTCGGCGGCGACGCGACACTCGTCGTGGGTGCAGACGTTGCCGTCGTCGCAGTCGAAGTCTATGGGAGTGCACAGGCCGCCGATGCACTGATGCGGTCGGCAGGGGTCGTCCTGGGGACAGGTCGAGGCGTCGGTGCAGGAGATGTTCTCGATGCACTCGCCGCGAGGCTCGACGCAGCGGTGGTCCTCCGGGCACGGCCGCGGGTCGAACTGGCAGTGCTCCTCGCTGGCGAGGCAGTAGTCGTCGGTGCAGGCGAGGCCGTCGTCACAGTGCGTGGGGTGGCGATAGCAGCCGTCCTCGGGGCTGCACGCGTCCTCGCTGCAGTAGTTGCCGTCGTCGCAGTCGAGGGGCGTGCCGGGCAGGCACTCTCCCTGGGCGCAGAAGTCGCCCGTGGTGCACACGTTGTCGTCGTCGCAGGGCTGGCCGTCGGCGCCCTCCGGGGTGCTGCTGCACTCCGGGCTGCCCGAGCTGCTGTCGCAGGCGTCCGCCGTGCAGGGGTCGCCGTCGTCGCAGCCGGGCCGGTGCACGCAGACTTCCACGAAGCAGGAGTCCATGGTGCAGAGGTCGCCGTCGTCGCATTCGGCCCTGTCAGTGCACGGCTTCTCCGGCCAGCACTCGTTCATCGCGCAGACCTGTCCCTCCGGGCAGCTCTCCACGTTCACGCAGCCCTGCTCCGGGTCGCAGGAGTCCTCGGTGCAGGCGTTGCGGTCGTCGCAGTCGTAGGCCCCGCCAGGTGCGCAGCTGCCGCCGAAGCAGCGGTCGTCGCGGGTGCAGCGGTCGCCGTCGTCGCAGTACTCGTCGTCCCGCGGTGTGTACACGCAGCCCGTCCGTGGGTCGCAGTGGTCCTGGGTGCAGTCGTTGTTGTCGTCGCAGTCCATGTTGCCGCCGTACTGCTCGCAGTTGCCGTGCATGCACATGCCCGGGCCACGGCACATGTCGTCGCCCTCGCACGGAGAGCTGTCGGCTCCATCCGGGTCGAACACGCAGCGCCCCTCGACGCACGAGTCCGCGGTGCAGACCTCGCCGTCGTCGCAGTCGCCGTCGTTCTCGCAGGGGATGATGCAGAGCTGGCTGTCGGCGCAGTCCGGGTCGTCGCAGTCGGTGAGGCCGTCCTCGTCGTCGTCGGCCTCGTTGTCGCAGACCATCTCGAAGCGGCAGCCCTCATCGACCTGGTTGACGCAGTCGCCGGTGCCCGTGTCGCAGTAGTCGTCCGTGCAGGGGTTGTTGTCGTCGCAGTCCTTCTCGGGAGCGCGGCAGTAGCCGGACACACAGCTGGCAAGCCTGCAGGGTGTCGGCGAGGTGCAGTCCCCGTCGGTCGTGCAGTAGGTCCCCACGCCCACTGCTATGCCCGCGCACTCGTCGAGCGGGGCGTCGCAGCCGGTCTCGGCGAGGCAGCTGTCGCAGTCGTTCGCGACGCCGGAAGGATGGTCGGGGGAGCAGGCCTGGTGGCAGGCTTTGTGCGCGCAGACCGCGTACGCCGTGAGGCAGCCCCTGCAACCGCTGCTGACTCCGTCCTCGGGGTTGTCGCTGCCGCCGAGGGCGCTCAAGACGCACGTCGAGATGCAGCGCTCCGGGTCGTGACTCATCTCCTCGCTGCTGCACAGACGCGTGCACCCGGCGCTGATCTCCTCCTTCAGGCCGGCGTCCATCTTGCTCATCTCGATGGCTTCGAGGGCCGCCCTGTCCTGGTCGTCGTTGCACCACCCGTCCTCGCCGCTGGCACACTTCGGGTCCTCCGTGCGCACCTTGTTCACGCAGCCTGAGGCCGGGTCGCAGCTGTCGTCGGTGCAGTCGTTGAAGTCGTCGCAGCCGATTCGGTCGTGCCAGCAGCCCCGATCCTGCAGGCAGTAGTCCTCCGTGCAGGCGTCGCCGTCGTCGCAGTGTATCGGCTGCCCGCCCGTGCAGCTCATCTCCTCGCATGTCTCCCCCGTCGTGCACTCGTCCTCGTCGTCGCAGGGTTGGCCGTCGAGGGGTGTGTGGGTGCACTCCGGGCCGCTGCCCGGTGAGGCCATGCACTCATCCTGGGTGCAGGGGTTGTGGTCCTCGCAGGCGGGCTTGTGGAGGCAGTTTCCGTTCCTGCACACGTCGTGGGTGCAGGGATCGCCGTCCTCGCAGCCCCAGCCGTCGGGGCTCTCGTCCTCGCAGGGCTCGTGGGGGACGCAGCCCATCTCCGTGCAGACCTCGCCGTCCTCGCACTCGACGGGCTGGTTGTCGCACTCACCCGTCTCGGTGTTGCAGGTGTCTGTCGTGCAGGGGTCGTGGTCGCTGCATTCCGACGGCATGCCCGGGCTGCACGTGCCGTTCATGCAGCGGTCATCGTGCGTGCAGGCGTCTCCGTCCTCGCAGCCCCTGCTGTTGTCAGGGTGGCTCACGCAGGCCGCCGTGCCGTCCTCTCCCACCTCGCACCAGTCCTCGGTGCAGTCGTTGCCGTCGTCGCAGTCGAGGGGATCGGGGGAGCAACGGCGCGTGCCCTCCGCCGACTCGGCGCACACCCAGGGGTCGCAGGGGTTGTCGTTGTGGCAGTCGGCGTCGCTCCGGCAGATCTGATCCGGGATGCAGCCGCCGTGGCCCGGCTCGCAGCGGTGGCCCGGCCCGCACTCGATGGGCTGGTGCACACAGCCGCCGGCCTCGGCGTCGCAGAAGTCCTCGGTGCACCCGTCTTCGTCCTCGCAGTGCACCGGGTGGTGGTTGCACCTGCCGCCCTCGCACTGGTCCTGGCTGCACGGGTTGTCGTCGTCGCAGTCACGCTCTTCGCCGCCCTCGCAGCGGCCCTCCATGCAGGTGTCTCCGATGCTGCAGGGATCGCCGTCGTCGCAGGGCTCGCCGCTGGCGGGTGTGCTGCTGCACTCGAACCTGTCCTCGATTACCTCGCAGGCGTCGACGCTGCACGGATCCCCGTCCTCGCAGGCCGGGAACCAGAAGCAGTAGCCCTCGCGGCAGTCGTCGTGTGTGCAGGGGTCTTCGTCGTCGCAGTCTTCCGGGCCACCGCACGGGTTCTCGGTCGGGACGCAGCGCTCCTCGATGCACACATGCCCCTCGGGGCAGGCCTCCACGTTGACGCACTCGCCGTGCTCGCAGGAGTCCGTCGTGCACTCGTTGCGGTCGTCGCAGTCCCGCGCGAGGCCTCCTTCGCAGCGCCCGCCCCAGCAGCGGTCGTCCTCGGTGCAGGGGTCGTCGTCGTCGCAGTGCGCGCCGTCGTCGGGGATGTTGGAGCAGCCGCGGGAGGGATCGCAGTGGTCGCGGGTGCACTCGTCGCCGTCGTCACAGAGGTCGGCCCACGGGTCGTCTTCACCGTCGGGCGCGGGGTGAGCCTCTCCACCTTCCTGCTCACACTGGCCTTTGTTGCAGCTCCCCTCGGGCAGACAGAGGTTCTGCTGGCAGGGCGAGCCCATCTCCTTGAGCCAGCGCACGCAGACCTTCATCTCGGGGTCGCAGCTGGAGTTGACGCAGGGGTTGTGCTCCGGGCAGTCCTCGTCGCTCTCGCAGGGCGGCGCGCAGCTCGGGTGACCGTGACAGCGCTCGTCGTCGCAGTCGGTCTCGCTGTCCTCGTCGTCGTCGATCCCGTTGTCGCAGTACTCGGTGGGCTCCATGACGGGCCCGGCGCAGGTCTCGCGGGCCGCGGTGCAGTTGTCCTGCATGCAGTACCAGCAGTACATGTCCATGGTCCTGTCCGCCTCGAAGCACTTGTCGCGGCAGTGCTCGTAGGCGCAGAGCTCGGACGCCCCGAAGCAGGTGATGCACGCGTCCGAGAGCCTGTTGCCAGGCACCATCTGCTCGACCTGGCCGTGGTAGCAGTCGTTGAAGCAGGCCAGCATCGCCTCGTGGTCCGGGGCATGAGCGGCGGCGCAGTCGTTGAAACAGGCGCGCTCGTAGTCGTCCCCGTCTCCGTTGCCCTCGGGCTCGGAGCCGGGCTCTCCCTCGGGGTTGGGCTCTCCCTCGGGGTCGGCGCCGGCGTCGGGGTCCGGGGTGGCCTCGCCGTTCCCGTTCGATCCGTTGTTGCGGTCCTTCTCCCTCTGGTTGATCAGGTCGAAGATCGCCTTGTCGGCCTCGTTCACGCACGCGTCGACCGGGGCCTCCTCCGAGAAGCACGCCCCGCCGCGGCAGACCTCCCCCTCGGGGCAGGCCTCGGGCTCGCTCCACTCGTGGCAGATGTCCGGGTCGTGCTGGCCGCAGATCCGCCGGCCCTCGTCCACGCAGTCCCGCGCGCCCGGCGGCGTGCACTCGTCCGAGCAGTAACGCTTGCAGCGCCCCTCGTCGCACTCGTGCGCGCGCTGGCAGGGCTTGCCCTCGCCCCAGTCGAGGCAGCCGTCCGCCCCGACGGCGTCGCAGGTCTGGACGAGCTCGCCCGCGCACTCGGTGGTCCCGAACACGCAGGCGTCCATGCAGGCAGCCGTGCACTGCCCGAGGCCGGTGCAGATCTGGCCCACCGGGCAGTCGCCGCAGCTCCCCTTGCAGCCGTCGTCACCGCAGACCCGGCCCTCGCAGACCGGCTCGCACTCCTTGGGGCGCGCGAGGCCGTACTCGCTGAAGTGGTCGGTCTCGAAGTCCACCTTGGTGCCGTCCTCGGAGACGGTCCCGATGATCTCCGTGCCGTCGAGCAGGCGCGCGCGCTTCCACGTCCGAGAGCGCCAGTCGAAGAGCACTACGGGCACCTTCTCTCCGGCGGGCAGACGCCCCCGGAACACCGGGATGGTCACTGCGACCGGCTCCTGGAACTCCAGCCCGCTCGGCTCGAAGCGGAACACCGACACCACGACCAGCTCCTCCTCCTCGACGATCTCGCCGCCGACCGGCTCCTCTTCCAGCTCGCGCGCCGGGGTGATGCTGATGACCACCTCGCCGCCCTCGTCGTCGAGGGCCTCGGGCGGCACGTCGATCTGCACCCCGCTCTGGGGATCGGCGATGGTGCCGCCCTCGTCCGGCTCGATGACCTCCGAGGCCGCGCAGCTCCCGGGGATGGGCGTGAAGGTGCAGGAGCCGTCCACCTCGTCGCAGTCGTCGGCCGTGCAGGGGTTGCCGTCGTCGCACTGGTCCTCGTCGGTCAGCCCGTCGCAGTCGTCGTCGAAGCCGTCGCAGTTGGCGTCGTCGTCGGCGATGGGCACGCAGCAGTCCACCGCGCAGCGATCCGGGTCCTCACGCAGGTTGCCGCAGGGCGAGCAGACGAGGTCGCCGCAGAAGCCGCAGTCCGTCGGGCAGGTCAGGTAGCTCTCGCCGGCGATCTCCTCGCACTTGCAGTTGCCGCAGATGACGCCGCAGTCCACGGGGCAGGTCTCGGGGCTCTCGTCTTCGTCGCAGCTCCCGT
>CAZQPP010000056.1:0-6079 GCA_964594295.1 uncultured Myxococcales bacterium
TCTCCGGATCGCGGCGGGAGGAGCCCTTCGGCGAGCAACGAGGAGCCTGCTTGGCGCCGCGGCGCCAAGCCGCCGCCGAGACTTCCCTGGCGAGGTACTCGCAGAGCTCGGTGAAGGTCACCGTGCGGTCGACGTTCTCGTCGGCTTCGCCCCGAAGCCCCCGGAGCAAGTAGTAGGTGAAGAGCCCGTGCCGGCGTTCTTCGAGCTCGTTGGCGGCCTGGTCGCCTCGCGCGGCTTCGAGCACGAAGAGCCCAGGCAGATCTGCCCCGCCTCCGGCCGGCGCCGCCTCGATGAAGCAGGCTCCGGGAGCCGGCGCCTGGTCGAGGGGGATTCCTTGCGCTCCTGTATCCACGGAGCGTGCTCCTCGTCCGCCGAAAGCGGCATCCAGCCACACGTGGGTTTGCTCGGCGCGGGCGAAGGCGAGCAGGTCGAGGAGCTCCGAGAGGCGCAGGAGCGAACCAGGCCGGCGCGGGTCACCGTCGCTCGGGACGAGCTGGCGTGACAGGTAGGAGGTGCCGGCGCGCCGGACGGAGAGAAAGGCTCCCCGCCCGGCGAAGAAGAAGAAGAGCCTGGAAATGCGACCTTCCCGCGCCCTCGCGCGGAGCCGCTTTCCGATCTCGAGGCGCAGCCGCCCCCCGGTAGCTTCGCGATCTGTCAGCACGACGATGCGAGATCTCGGTACGCGCAGCAGGTACTCGAGGTAGGCGGCCACCGCCGTTGCATCACGCAGCGCGAAGGCGCTCCCTTCGAGCTCTGCATGCTCCTCGAGGCCGACCACGATTGCATAGGCGTGCGGGTCCATGGCGCCATGTCCTCTGGAAGGAGCATCGACATCGGGCAGGGGATCGGCTCCGCGGGCATTGTCCTCCACCGGAGCCGGCTGCCTCGGGCCCAGGACCAACCCGAGGGGGAGCCTGCGCTCGACTCCTCCTTCCTCCAGGACCAACTCCACCGGCAGCTCGGGCGCACTTGCGTGGCGGGGAGCGACAACCAGAACGAAGCGAAAGACCGAGGACTCGCCGGGCCCCAGTGAAAAGGTCCCGAAGTCCGAATGCAGTTCCGCCACACGAACATGGTCGTGCCGCGAGCGGACACCGGCAGCGCCGATCACCGCGCCACCGGCTCCGGAGTTGTGCAAGACAGCCTCGATCTCGACCGCTTCCCCACGCTCGATCAGCCCGTCTCCGTCCCCGTCGGAGGGGGCTTCGCGGTCATCGTCGACACGTACACCGGCGAGCGACAGCCGAGGAGGGCGCTTCCGGCGCGTGGCGACACCGATGCAGGAGGAGTGATCGAAGCCGGAGCCTTCCGTGGCCTCGACGCAGATCTGCAGCTCACCATCTGGCTGCTCCGAGCGCACCTTGACAGGGAGAGAGAAGACCCATGCGTCGCCTGCCTCGAGAGCCTCGTCTCGTCGCGGCGCCGGACCGAGAGAGATCGCCGGACCGCTGGAGCTCAGGCTGAAGCGGAGCATTCGCGCGGGACCCCTGCCTTCGTTTCGGAGCGTGACCGTCAGGGTCGCGCTCTCTCCGGCGTCGAGCACCCCGTCGCCGCCGCGGTCGGCGAAGCTCAGCGTGAGCGAGAGCCTCGGCGCGCCCTCGAAGCCGGCTTCGGTGTCGACCGCGTAGAGGTGACCGCTGTCCGATCCGACGTACAGACGGCCGTCTCTTGCAAGGGCGGGTGAGCTCCAGACCTCGCCCGGGAGGGCCAGCTCTCCTTCCAGCTTCCGGCCCGACGTGTCAATCGCGTGGAGCTTCCCGTCCACTCGAACGTATATCGTGCCCTTGTGATCGAGGACGGGCGTGCTGCAGAAGCCGCGGCCCAGCGTCACCTCCCACAGCCTCTCCCCGTCCGGATCCACCGCGTGCAGCACGCCGTTGCTCGAGCCGGCGTAGGTCGTGCCGTCGGGATCCACCGCCACCGAGCCGAGCACCCATCCTCCCGTTGCGTATTGCCACAGCGACGCACCCCCAGCGTCGACTGCGTGAAGGCGGCCGTCCTGAGAGCCGAAGAGGAGCCTTCCCCGCGCTCCTGGGACCGGCGCTCCCCTGACCTCGCCCTGGGTCTGGTACCTCCAAAGGAGGTTCCCGCCTGCCGTCAGGGCGAGCACCAGGCCGCTGTCGGTCCCCACGTATACGGTACCGTCGGGTCCCACCCTGGGCCCACCGGGTCCGATTCGACTGCGGCCGGGCACCCAAGGTCCGGTGTGCACGGTCCAAAGCAGGCGCCCTCCTCGACTGATAGCGCGAAGCTGCCCGCCGTCCGGGCCCGCGAAGACCGTGCCGCCGGCGCCCACGGCCGGAGCATTCTCTCCGCCGCCGCCGGTTCGAAAACGCCAGCGAAAGCCCCCTTCGCTCCCGATCGCGTACAGGTGACCGTCGCCTGACGAGACGTAGAGGGTCCCGTCCGGCCCAAGGGCCGGCGCGCTCCGGACCCGTCCCTCCGTGCGGAAGGACCACAAGGGCCGGCTGCGTCCATCCAGGGCGTAGACATCTCCCCGGTCCGTTCCGAAGTAGACTTCGCCCTCGGAGCCTATCACGGGGGTACAGCGAACGGGGGCGCCGGCGTCGAATCTCCAGGCAACGCGCCCTTGCGCCCGCGTCTCCCCCGCGCACATCCCCAGGAAGAAGAGCAGGGTCGTGCCGAGCTTTTGACTGTGCCGGTGCACCTTTTCGTTGCTCCTGCGGTTCTATCGATTCCTTGGCTGCCGGCGCACGTGCGCCGGCGCGGCCGGGGCGGGAGAGGGCGCATGCCCCTTCGAGGCCGGCACGTAGGCCCGTTCCTCGCGGCCCGCGCGGTAGGCCCAGCTCATCCCCGCTCCCCCGGCGAACAAGGCGCCGACCACCAGCAGGCTCCACCCCCAGTCTGTGCGAGCATTGGCATAGCGTTCGTCACCGACCGCGGCCATGGTCAAGAGGTAGGCACCGACGAGCGAGAAGGTGCTGCCAAAGCCGATCATTGCGCTTGTCGTGCCCTCGCTGGCGAGCAGGGCCTCGAACCTCCCCTCCTCGTCGCTCTCCGTCGCCGCCGCCACCGGCCGAGGGGCCGGGGTACAAGCTCCTTCGCTCGAAGCTCCGCCGGAGGTCTTCGCCACAGCTCCGCCGGAGCTCTCCTTCAAGGCTCCGCCTGGGATGCCAGGCCGCGCGAGCAGCGGCTTCTTCTGCAGGTCTTCGGGGACATACGTCACCTCCACGGGACCGCTTTCGCCCTCGACGAGCACGCGGACCCGCAGGCCGGCGCGAGCCAGCTGCAAGTGGTCTTCCGCCGCCGGCGCTCGTTGCGGCCGGCCCCGAGGCGTTTGGTGCACGACGCCGTGCGCCCACGCCCACCCGTCGGCGCGCTTCCGGATCGGCTCGTCAAGCCACACCTTCAGCGGCTTCCGGATCTCGTCGAGAGCGGCTTCGCAGACGAGGTGCCGGCGCACCTCGAGGCAGCCGATCGGCGCGCTTCGGAGATCGGGACAGTTTGCCTTCCTGGCTTCCTCGTCGATGCGCGGGTCGCAGGACAGGATCACCAGAGCAGAGTTGGGGCGGGAGCGCTGCCACGCTTCCCCGCTCAGCTCGGGAGGCGGCTCCCGGCCGCATATGTCGGCAGCCAGGTCTTCCCACACGCACGTGCTCTCGTCCGGCAGGTCGACCCGGGATGATGCGCCCGTAGACACATCCAAGCGCTGGAGCACGCGCGCAGCCTTTGCCGAGGTCGGCGACCACAGGTACACCCGAGTGCGACTGTGCTTCTTCAAGATGCCGCCGGAGACCTCACGTGCGGCCTGGACCAGGCGACGGCGAGGTGCTTCCTCGCAGCCGTGCACGAAGACGTTGACGTCTCCGAGGGCCAGGGCGAAGCCCCGCTGTACTTCCTGCGGAGCGGGCACGTAGGCCTCCTTCGCCGGACACCACTCCAACGCGGGCACACGTATGTGGTGAAGCTTCGGACGGCACTCCTTCGGCAGCCGGGCTCCGCGTGCGTCGTGCTCACGGTCCGTCGCTGTCCCGTCTTCTCCTTCCGGGAGCGGCAGACATGCCGGGACCTCGACTTCGATCTTCAGCTGAGCCAGACCCTGCGCCGGGAGAGCCATGACGGATGCCGGTGCGAGCAAGCAGCAGATGAGGCAGAGATCGCGAAGCTTCATTGCTAGTCCCGGATGATATCGGCCAGGTTCGGCCTGAGCGCGTAGCTAGCCGCGAAGTAGGCGATGAGCCCGCTCATGATCACGGTGGGCGCAAAGCACAGCCAGAGAGCCTTGTCGAAGCCGGGCGCCAAGAAGAGATCGAGGCCCAAGAAGCGTTGGATGGGGAGGTTCACCCCCCTGATGGCCAAGGCACCGCCGAGCCAGCCGAGCCCGGCGCCGGCGCCGGCGGCGACCAGGCCGACCCAGCCGTAGCGCCTGTGTACCGCCAGGGGCTCTGCACCCAGCACCACGTCCAGGACGAGGTCCGAGCGGCGCCTGTACACCATGACCAGGGTCGCGAAGAAGATCAGGACCAGGGCGAAGAAGATGGGCATGTAGCGCAGGAAACGAAGGCCCCATGCGGCATATGTGAAGAAGCCCTGGGTGGTCTGGACCGCGTCTCTGTTGCTCTCCACGTCATATTGGATCGGTGGGTCCTTGCTTTTGTGCATCTCCGCGATCGCGGTGTGCACGGCGCCGACGTTTTGGAGCTCGTCCACGTAGACGTGGTAGAGCGACGGTGGGTAGGCGGCGACCATCTCTGCGACGGTCGGCGCCGGCGATGGGTCCGGGCGGCTTTGGGTCCCCGCAGCAGCAGCGTCCGCCGCGGAGATTCCGAGGCAGCTGAGGGAAGCCGGGAAGTCCTCCGGGCGGCGGTCTCTCTCCCTCCAGTCGATGATGCGGCGAAGGAGAGCAGCCGGCACGACGACCTGGGCCACGCTTGGCGTTATGCCGGGCGCGCCGGCCACGACCTTCAGGTCGAGGCAGAGCCCACCGAAGTCGACGTCGGCCCGTTCTTCCTCGCTCCAACGCCGCTCGTAGCCGCCGACCGGCGGGATGGCGAGCCTGATCCGCCTGTGTTTGGGCAGCTTCTGGCCGGCATCAGGGAAGTCCTCGCGAGAAAGGCCCAACCTCTCCGCCGACCCGATGTGGATCACCGCCTCAGGCGCGTCGTCTCCAGAGAAGGGCGACTCGAAGCCCCATTCCCGCCACTGCGGGTCGTCGCCGGCCAGCGCCGAGATAGTGACCGAGTAGCGCTCGCTGGCCTCCGCTCGCGGCCACAGGAAGCCGCCGCGCCGGAAGTCGTTGCGGTCCTCGCGGCTGAGCAGGTCACCCAGCAGGTCCCATCGGCCTACGACATCGCGCACGTGGGGGACGGCTTCGACCTCCTCGATGCCCGGGAGGACTCCAACGGCATGGGCGGCCTCGGAGGCGTAGACGGTCACGCGGCGCACGCTGTCGAGGCCGCGGTTGATCTCGCCGACGACCTGCTCGACCCCCAGGGTCATGCCGAGCATCATGTACGCGGCGGCCATGGCCATGAAGGGGCAGAAGATGAAGGAGAGCACGTTGGCCAGCCGCGCCCGCGTTCGCGCCGCCGGGAGGAACTCGCCCTTCACCCCGTGGAGCCAGTCGTAGAGCCGCGTCCTCGCGGGCGAAGGCGCGAGCTCCGGGATACGTGGAGTTCCGAGCAGGGGCTTGCTCCCTTCCTTTGCTTTGCCGTCGGCGGGTGCGCCGTCGATCTCGTCGAGCCCGTCTTCGCGCTTGTGCTTCTCTTCGTCCTCCTGGTTCTGCACGCGCCTTGGCTCCGCCGGTACGAGCGTCGCTCCTTCGCCGTTGCTCTCGAGGCGGACGACGCGATGCGCGTGCGTCCACGCAAGCCCCTCGTCGTGGGTGACGACGACCACCGTGATGCCCATGGTCTCGTTGTAGGCCCTGAGCTGCCTGAAGATGTCGTCGGCGGTCTCCCGGTCGACGCTCCCGGTCGGCTCGTCGCAGACGAGGAGCCGCGGACAGGCCGCGAGGGCGCGCGCCAACGAGACCCGCTGCTGCTCTCCGCCCGAGTAGGCGCTCGCCCGCTGCCGCCAAAGCTGCTCCGGGAGGTACAGCGAAGCCAGGAGCTTCTGC
>CAZQPP010000056.1:6135-24008 GCA_964594295.1 uncultured Myxococcales bacterium
CCCGACCCCTTTGCAGATCAAGGCGCGTTGGGCGTTGTCGAGTCCGGTGATGCGATCCTGGAGGCGGGCGCGCTGGAAGACGTAGCCGACCTGCTGCCGGAGGGCGACGTACCGAGCCTTCGCTGCTTCGTCATCTTCTCCGCCCCGGAACAGCTCCGGCTTGCCGTTGACCTCGAAGCTCAGCACGCCATCGAAGTCTCTGTCGAAGAGACCGAGTATTCCGAGCAGGGTGGACTTGCCGACGCCGGTCTTTCCCAGGATACAGAGGAACTCCCCGCGCCGGATCCCAAAGGGCCCGATGTTGAGCACCGGGTGTCTCACCGCCTCGGTCTTCTTGCCCTCGGGCGTAGCCACGGTACGTTCTTGAAGGACGGACTTCTTGAGCTCCGTCCAGTGGACGATCAGCTCGCCGTCCGCGGCCGGCTTCTGCTGTGCCGCCGCCGGGATGGGGCCGCCCGTTGCTGCATCCATCATGGTATGGCTCCGAAACTCACCCAGAACACCTGCTGGGTCTGGCTTGCGTTCTTCTTCAGGGCAGACAGCTTCTTCCGAGCTGCCGTCAGGCGATCAGAGATGCGCTTGCGTTCGGCGGGGTTCTTGGCCAGGGCCTTGATCTCGCCCAGGGTCTTCCTGAGGATGGAGTCGGGCGAGCGTGCGCCGAGGTAGCGCCACAAGGCGCTGTTTGCGAAGCGTTCCCTGCGTGCGCCAGGTGCGCCCTTTCCGATGAGGCTCTCCCAGACCTTCCGCCACAGGGCCTCGCTCTGGTTGGGCGAGCGCAGCGCTCCCTGGGCCTTGTCGATGGCGGTGATGAGCCCCGTCAGCTCGCTCCGGAACAGGAGCACGACGTCGGAGAAGGCCTGGGTTCGGGCCCGGATCCAGATCTTGTTGACGACCACCTCGCTCTCGAGGATCAGCAGCTCCCGGAACTTCGCCTGGACGAGCGGATCCTTGGAGGCCCAGCAGCCATAGAGAACCCGACCGGAGGAAGCCTTGTTGAGCTCCTGCACGCAGTCGGATACGGCTTCTCTCAAACCCACCAAGCTCTTCCTCCGGTCCTTGAAGATGCGCTCGAGGTCTGTTGCGGTGGCTGCGAGCTGGGCGTCCTCTTCCTCGGATGAGATGCGGGTGAGGAAGTCGCCGCCGGCGTTCATGAACGGTATCCCCTGCGCCACGGCCGTCAGCTGGCTCACGAGCGCGTGGGTGGAGTCCTCCTGGTCCGGTGTGACGATGGCGTTGAAGTAGGTGCTCACGTGGGCATGCTCACGAAACCTGGCGACGATCGACTCGAGGGTCTCGCCCGCTGGGGTATCCGGCGCACCCGAGCTCGGCGAGCGGCCCACGGTTGTCGCTGTGGACCAGGCGCTGCAGCCTCCGTTGCCGTCGCAGTTGGAAGGCTCGTCCGCGATGACGAGGAGGGTCTTGACGGCGTCGGCGGACCAGTCGGTCCCGGCCGCTGCCCACAACGCGTCGAAGAGGAACTCGTCGCCGCCGCTCGTCGTGGCATCTCCCAGCTCCTGCAACACGGCTTCGGGAGTCGTCAGGTTCGAGTCCAGGAGCTCGCCGTCGTGGTAACGAATGAGGCGGACACGGACTTCTCCCGGGCCGTTGCCGAGCTCGCCGACCAGGCGGGAGAGGAGGCGCTTGACGGCGTCGAACTCAGCGCTCATCGAGGAGGTTACGTCCAACACGATGACCAGCTCGACGGCTTCGGCGAGGGCATGGGGAGAGCGAGATCCGCTCCCGGGCAGCGTCGTGCCGACGCCCGCGAAGCTGAAGGGGACGGCTACCTCGAGGTAGTCCGCCGTCTCCGCGAACCCTTCCAGGTCCTCGATGCCGGTGACGGGAAAGGGCGAAAGATCGGAACTTCCCGGCGTGACCAGCTTGAAGATCGCGCGCGGAAACGTGATGCAGGCCTTGAATTCCTCCTCGTCGACATCTCTTTGCGCTTCGGCGCGCGAGCAGAAGCCTCGCAGCCCCCTCGCGTTTCGGCGCGGCCGCAGGGCGTGGCGCGACGGCCAGCGGTAGACGAGCTCGCGATTGACCCAGCCTTGCACGCCGATGTGCAAGTCCTCGACGAGGTAGTATCGCGGGTCTGAGTCGTCGACGACCAGGAAGGGCCTCAACAGCGCCATGGGAGTCGTGGCCGCGGAGAACTCATCTGCGTCTTCGCGGGCAACCAGGCCGTCAATCTTTCCGATGACCAGCGCCGGCGCTTCCTGAGCGCGGGAGGGCGACGGAAAGGACAGGGCGAAGAGCAGAACGCACACCGGAGCCAGGGCGCTTGCCCAGCGCGTTGCTGCTGCGGAACGGAGCGTAGCGTGTCGCTTGCCGCGCATCTTCTCTGCCGACATCTCTCTACCTCTCTGTCACGGAGGCGCCGGCCTCCGGGGAAGCCTGCGCGTCTTGCGCGCAGCGGAAGCCGATCCAGCCTGCCCGGGCGTCCCGTGGCCTGTGCCCTCTCGCCGTCGCCCGGAGCTCTGCCGGCGTGGAGCGCGCGTAGGAGCCTCCTCGCACGACGACCCATCTTCCGCGGGCCGGTCCGCGCGGATCCTGACGAGGGCTTCGCAGGTAGTAGTCTTCGTCGAAGACGTCGGCGACCCACTCCGCGACGTTTCCGACCATGCCTTCGACGCCCTCCGGGCTCCTGTCTTTCGCGTGGGCTCCCACAGGCGCCGTCAGGGCGTAGCCGTCGTCAAAGCCCAGAGCGGCGCTCCAATCGGGCCACTTCGCCGCCGCGCTTCGGTCCTTCAGGTTGGCGACTCCGCGCGGAGGCGGCCAGCTGCCGCCCCAGGCGTACACCCGAGCGTCGCCGCCTCGTGCGGCCTTCTCCCACTCGGCCTCGGTCGGCAGGCGCTTGCCCGCCCAGCTGCAGTAGGCTTCGGCCTCGGACTGCGTCACACAGTTGATCGGGTGGTCGAGCTTCCCCGCCTTGCCCCAGGTGCACAAGGACTCCCCTCGGTAGCGAATGCCGTCGAAGCCCTCGGCGGTGCAGGCCCCCGCGTCCACGCAGCCCTGGTAGTCTCTCACCCGAACCTCGCTGCGGTCGATGGCGAAAGAAGACAGGCAGACCTCATGGGCGGGCCCCTCACGATCCTCGCCCTCGTCGCTGCCCATCTCGAAGCACCCTCCCGGGATGATCACCGCCGAGCCGGGAGTCACGGACACCGGCGGACTTCCGGCACCGTAGTCGGCGGACGGCGTCCACGCGGTCCGGAAGATTCGCTCGCCCTGGACACGTATCGCCAGGTACACGCCGTAGGCCGGCGCATCGGAGCGGAAGGTAACCTGGGCGACCGCCACGGGCTTGACGTGGGTGACCCTGAGCGGCAGGTCTTCCATGGGCGCGACGAACTCGAGGTCGCCGAGGCGCGGGAGGAAGTCGGTCTCGCTGTGCATGGTCACGCGGGCAAGGCGAAGCGCGCGCCTGTACTCGTCGCGGGCCGCTCGCTCGATTATCTCCCTGGCCTTCTTCCGCTGGTCGCGCGCCGGATGTGCGTACTGGACCGTCAGGCTGAAATGGAGCACGTCTCCGAAGGCCGCCTGGGCCAGGAGCTCCCTCTGTGCCTTCCTGTATGCTCTCCGGAGCCTCTCCTCCTCCTCGTTTCCGTTCTCGACTCCTATCTTGAGGTCCGCGACCAGCTTGGCGATGCGGGTCCGCTCCTCCTTGATGTCGCTGAGCTGCCGGCTCCTCTCCTCGAGCTTCGCGCGGTAGTCGCTAATGCGCCTGGAGTAGGAGTTGAACGTCTCCATGGTCTGGCGCCGCTCGAGATCGTTCTGCCGCAGCAGGTCGAGCATCTCCCTCGCCCTGTCCGCTTGCTTGCGCTCGCCTTCGCCGCCGCGAAGCTTCTCGAGGCGCGCGTAGAGGTCCCAGCACTTGCCGGAGAGCTCGCGGACATCGGAGACGACGGCTGCGCGCGGGAGGGGTCCTTGGCTCCCCTTGGACACGCGCTGGAGGCGAGCGATGCTCTCGCCTTCGGGGACCTCGGCCGCTTCGGCGAAGAGCTGGGGCACGACCACGAAGACGTTGAAGATGTAGTAGGTCGTGCGCTTCGTGCCGGTGACGAATGTCTCGATCGGCTCGAATGCCGGGTGGGCCTTCGCACCGAACTTCTCCATCATTGCCCGGTAGCGGCCACGCCCTTTCCTCCCGGCCGGCGGAAGCAGGCTCTTGTGATCCGCGACCGCTCCCTTGGCCCCGCGGATGAGAGCCTGACGGTGCGCCGCCTTCTTCGGCCGCTCGTAGTGGGCGGAGTCGTACCCACCTTCGCGCGCCGTCGAGACCTTCGCACACACCCCGACGTAGCGCCGGCGCCCGAGCACGAGGGCTTCTCGCTCTCGCCGGAGGGTCTCGATGCTGTCCGCGAGGAGCTCGATGCCCTTCTCGAGGTAGCGGAGCTGCTCGGCGATTCCCGTTTGCCGCTCCTCCGCCTGGGCGAGCTTCGCCTTCATGACCTCCAGGTCCATGAGGTAGTCGGAGTGTCCGAGCTGCCGGTCGACCAGCTCGTTGCGGCTGCCCAGGAGGGTCTTTCGCCAGCCGCCCGTCCAGCGGTTCGCCCACCTCCGCCCCGCCTCGACCGTCCGCTGCAGCTTGGCCACCTCTCCGGCCTGCTGATCGCTGTAGCTCTTCTTCTCGAAGAGCTTGAGCACCTGCAGGACAACCCAGTCTTCGATGTCTTCCTGCGGCGTCCCCGACGGCACCGCCAGAAAGCCTTCGTCATCGAGGGATTTCACCTGCCTCTTGCCGGTGCTGGGGCGCTCGAGCCCGGGAAGCTCGCGCACGATCTCCTGCTCGAGCTGGCCGCCTGCGGGAGCTCTCTTGGGGTTGGCGCTCGAAGGGGTAGGCGGCGCCCACTGCGCGCTGGATTCTCCTGCTGCGAAGATGCCGGCGAGAGCCAGCGCCAGCGACCAGGCCAGGGGACACGGACGAAAGGCGCGGCCGGCGGCGCTCGCGAGGTGGATCCGTCGAGCACCGCTCTTCCCGCGGACCGTCAACGGATCCGGGCCGCTCCCATGCGAAGGGCCTTCCTGTGCGGCCATCGTTTTCAGCGACATGCGACGCGTGCTCCTTCGCTCCAGCCACCGCTGTCCCCGCGAACGACCTTCACGGCGACCTCCGCGCGCCCGTAGCAGTCTGAGGGCGAGCTGCCGCGCGCCCTGTTGAAGTCTTCGCTGAGCTCCGTGGTGTCCACGTCCCCCGAGCGCTCCGCCGCCGCGAGGGGCTTGCAGGCCGCAAGCACCACGACGCGGCTCTCGCACTGCTCCAGATCGTCGGCCAGGCCCGCCCTCCAGACCAGCCCTTCGGCGCTCAAGCGCTCGTCGGGCAGAAGGAGAGGCTCTCCCGGCCGCACGTGCACGGCCCCGGCACCATGGCCGGGGAAGATCAGGCGGGTGCGGTCGCTGCGGTCCTTGGCGAGGACGTAGACGTAGGCCGGGCGGCTCACGGCGACCCGGAGTCCCAGCGCCTCGCCGGGGCGGAAGGTCCCGGCGTGAGGTGACAGGGAGGCGTCCACGCGAAGGCCGAAGTCCTCGACGCAGGCCTTGAGCTTCTCCTCGACCACCTCGGCCAGAACGAAGCCGTTGTAGCGGGTCACACGCTTCTCAGCCGGGGTGAGCGTGCAGCTCACCTTCGCGTGGGTCGACTTCGGGAAGGTGACCCCGCAGCCCTTCCCCTTGGCGAAGGCTGCGAACTTCTCCAAGAGCTCGTCGCTGGCCCCGCTCCCCTGTACGGCGTCCTCCACCTTCCCGGCGCCGGCGTACTGGAGCGCCAGGCCGTAAGCATGAACCTCGGCGGCCCTGATCGCGTGGTCCGGCTTCCGCTGCCAACTCGCCCTCCCCACGAAGAAGAGCTTGCCTTCCTCCGCTTCGGGTACCTCTTCGATCCAGCTTGGCAGCCGCCGCCGCGCCGAATCCGAGAGGGGATCGCACGCCAGGCTGGGACGAGCCGGGCCGCAAGCGCTGGCGATACACAGGCTCAGCGTCAGCCCGGTGGACACGAGTAACGGAATCGATGCGCGAGCGCGTCGCTCCGATCTTTGTCGGGAAACGTCCCGACGCAGGCTCCTACGACACCATTCGAGAGTTGGCCTGACCATGGCTCCCTCACTCGTTGCTTGCGGAGGCGCGCGGAATCGGTTGGCCGCGCTTGTTTGAGAGGTCGGAAGAAGCCCGAAGATCTGACAGTTTCGAGCGCTACCTCCGGCTCGCGGCTCCCCGGCTCCGCGCGCCGAGCACCTCAGCGCCGTGAAGCCCGAAGGTGTTGTGGCGGGGACATTCAAGGACTGCCTGGCCCTCGGAAGCAGGTATCCGACACGCGCCGCCTCTGATTCGGCGGTAGCGCCGGGACAGCAACTCCTCGCGCCCCGGAGCCCGCGCGGTGTGCTACTCAGGTTCGGCGGAAATGAGCCTGACGAACGCCAAGAGGTTGTGCCCCCTGTGCGGCAAGCGCATGGACGGGCGCGTGTGCCCGACCGACCGCGCCCCGACCGTGCTCGCGGAGCCTTATGTGAGGGGCTCGGAGGACCCGATCATCGGCCGTGTCCTCTCCGAGAGCTACCTGGTCGAAGGCCTGCTCGGCGAGGGCGGCTTCGGGCGGGTCTACGAGGCGACGCAGCTCACCATGGACCGCAAGGTCGCGCTGAAGACGCTTCACCCGAAGCTCGTCGCCGACCAGACCCAGCTCGCGCGTTTCTACCGCGAGGCCAAGGCCGTGAGCCGCCTGACGAGCCCGCACGTCGTGCGTGTCTACGACTTCGGTGTGGACGACGGCACGGGCTACCCCTTCCTCGCCTTGGAGCTGCTGCGCGGACGGACGCTCGGGAGGGCGTTGCTCTCCGAGGCCCCCATGGACCCGCTCCGGGTCGCCCGCATCGCCGAGCAGGTCGCGCAGGCCTTGGCCGAGGCCGAGCACCTAGGCATCGTGCACAGGGACCTTAAGCCTGACAACATCTTCCTGCTCGAGACCCACGCCGGGGGTGAGTTCGTCAAGGTCGTGGACTTCGGCATCGCGAAGATGCTCGAGGACGGCAGGGACGGGAAGTCGAACCTGACGTCGACCGGCGTCGCCATCGGGACACCCTTGTACATGGCTCCGGAGCAGATCCTCGGGGCCGAGGTGGACGCCCGCGCGGATCTCTACGGTCTGGGCTGCATCATTCACGAGGCGCTGCTCGGCGCGCCCCCCTTCTCGGGCGAGCGCGCGGCGATCGTGACCAGCCATCTGCACTCGCCGGCTCCGAGCATTCCGGAGATCCTGCCATCCGGGGTCGCGGCCCCGGAGGCTCTCAGCGTGTTGCACGACGCGATGCTCGAGAAAGCGGCCGACTGCCGTCCCGGGAGCGCGAGCGTCGTCGTGCGCGTGCTGGCGGCGGTCGAGCGGGGGGAGGAGGTCGACGCGGCGGCGATGCTGGCCGAAGCGCAGGCGGATCGACATCGAGGCTCGAGCGCTGCCGGCTCCACCCGGCAGGTGGTCGTGCCCGGGCGTGCGGAGGGATTGGCCGCTGCCGTTCCGGGCTCTACTCCACCGGGAGCGGTCGAGGAGCCCCGCGCCTTCTCACCGACCCAGCCCTACGAAGGCCCTGCGCCGGCGGTCGCACCAGCCGACGACACGACGTCGGGTATCTCCGCGGTCGAACAAGGACCGACGGGCCCGCAGATGGTCACGGGCGCAGGACGAGGGCCAAGCCGGGTGCGGGCGCTGGTCGGCGCGGTGCTCCTTTTCGGTGTGCTGGTCACCGGGATCAGCGTGTGGCTGTCCTCACCCCCCGACGGAACGACACCGAGCGATCCCATGGTATCGGGCCCCACGGCTCGCGCGGGGCCCTCGGCGAAGCCGGGCGCCACCGATGGGCAAGCGTCCGCGGGGGAGCTCGTGGCCGCGACGGTCGCGGAGACCGTCAGCCCACGGGACGACGGGGCACCGACACCGGAGTCGAGCCCGGATGCCGGTGCCGCGGTGGCGCCGGCACCCGAAGCCGGCACGGACTCCAGCGCCGCGGGCGCGCCTCTTGTGCCTCCGGACGCTGCGCCCGACGGAGCCGAGCAGGACGAGGGCAAGGATGTCGGGGCACCGGCACCGGCCCCCGCCCCGAAGGCGGCGAAGCATAGACGGCCGCCCCGTCCGCTGGTGTCGGTGGCCGTGAGCACGAAACCTCTGGGCGCCACCGTTCATCGGGGCAAGCGCGTTGTCTGCAAGCGCACCCCCTGCACCTTCGAGCTGCGGACCTCGAAGCGACGCTTGTCGCTTCGATTCTCCCTGCTGGGCTATGACAGCAGGACCAGGACCTTCGAGGTCCAGCCGGGGACGAACGCGCTGGGCACGGTCCGCCTTGTGGCCAGGCCCGTGCCGTAGCATCCTAGCGCCCCGGTTTCCAACCCTCCCTCGGGTCGCTGATCTGCTCATGCCGCTCCAACGACCGCGCGGCTTGACCGCCCTTGCCGTGGTGCTGGGTGCAACATCCGCCTTGGTTGCACCCGCTGTGCACGCCGAGCCGACCTTGCAGGGGGGGGAGGTGCGCGCCGTCCGCCCTCTGCCCGAAGCGGCGTCGTCCGCGGGTGCAGCCCCCGCGGAGGCTCGCGTCGAGCTCGACAAGGGACGGCAGCTCTTCTCCGATGAGCGGGCAGGGGAGGCCCTCGTCCACCTCGGCCGCGCCCTGGACCTCCACCCCAGCCCGGCGTGGCTGCGTTACCGCGCACAGGTGCTGGCCGAGCTCGGTGAGCACTGCGCGGCCTTCGACGACCTGCTCTTCGCCCATGACCTGAGCCCCACCGGCGTGGAGCGAGACCGGGTCTCCGAGCTGCTCGCCGAGGAGTCGGCGCTGTGCGGGTCGGGCATGGGGTGGGCGATCCTCCGCGTCCGGCCCGAGGACCGAGCGGCCGGCGCGCGTGTCGAGCTGGCCGGTGTGGCGGTTCCACCCGGGCGCACGATCGGGCTCTCGGCGGGGACGCATCAGGCCGTCGCCCTGCCGGTGGAGGGCTCGGAGCTTCGCCTGGAGATCTCCGTGGAGACTGGGCGCGGGGCGACACACTGGATCACCATTCCGGAGCTTGCCGCCGTACCGGCGCCGGTAGCTGTGCCGCCCGCGCCGTCGGGTACAGCCACGGCGGCGGCGGGGCAGGGCACACGTGCCGATGCGGCGAGCGAGACCGCGCCTCCCGGTCCTGTCGACCCGGGCCTCGCGGAGCCCGTGGCCACCGGCGACGACGGGTACCTCGGCTGGGTGCTCGTCGCCGGAGGGGCCGCCCTGCTCGCAGGTGGGACCTGGAGCTATGCGAGCTTCCTCTCCCGGCGCGCGGACCTCGACGACCTGCGTGTGGACTACTCCCGAGGCAACGACTACCTGGCGGACTACGACTCGGCCTACGACGCCGCGGTGCTGCGCAGGGATCTGGGCATCGGCCTGTGGGCAGGGTCGGCCGCGCTGCTGGGTTTCGGGGCCGTGTTGCTGCTCATGGACCATGCGCCCTCGGCGGGCTCGGCCTCCTTCACGGTCGAGCCGGTGCTCGGGCCCGGCTTCTCGGGCATAGGGCTCCGCGGGGTGATGCGATGAGGCACCCAGCGCCAGGGGCACCCTCCCGTTCCCACCTCGTCCCTTGCCTCCTCGCCTTGACCTGCGGCGGCTGTCTCTCGGTGCAGGGCCCGAGCGAAGACGTCGCCTACCTCGCGAGCGTTTACGCCGAGCACGGAACCCTCGACGTGCGGTCTACTCCCCTCGACGCGCCCTCGGACTCCCTTGACGCGCCGGCGACCTCCGACCCGGACCCGGGCTTCGACGGCGAAGCGCCCTCCCTGGCCGGTGACATCCCGGCCGGCGAGGACGCGGACTTCAAGCCCTTGTTGCCAAACTGCTCCTGCGGCAACGGCCGGTGCGAGACCGCCTGCGGAGAGGACGCGGCCGTTTGCGCCCGCGATTGTGCTGGGTGCGGCGATGGGGACTGCTCCGCGGGCGCGGGCGAGACCATCGAGAGCTGCCCACGTGACTGCGCGAGCGACGCCGACGGCGTCTGCTCTCCGGGAGAGGGGCCGGCCGATCCCGGCCACGAGTGCTGCGGGAGCTGCGGAGACGGCCTGTGCCTGGGCTTTGTCTGCGCGGAGGGCGACGATCTCTCCGAGCACCACTGCCCGCAGGACTGTGGTTCGGCTTGCGGCGACCGAGCCTGTGGTGAGGCTGAGTCCCCGGGGACCTGCCCCTCGGACTGTGCCCGATGGGTTTGTGGAAACGGTGTCTGCGAGCCCCAGGACGGCGGTCACCGCGCGTGCCCTGCCGACTGCTCGGAGCAGTGCGGCGACTGTGCGTGTGTGGCGGGCGAGGACGCGGTGTCGTGTCCCATCGACTGCGGCTTCTGCGGCGACGGCGTCTGCAGCCGCTGTCCGGGGCTCGGCGAGAGCGCCGTCACCTGCGAGGGCGACTGTGCCGTTCCGACCTGCCGGCACCTCGGCTGTGAAGACCTGGGCGTGACCTGCGGGCCGGCGGACAACGGCTGCGGCCTGGTCATCGACTGCGGGGGCTGCGACGACAACAACGCGTGCACGGAAGACACCTGCGACGCGAGCGGCGCCTGCATCCACGCGGGCACCGACACTCCCTGCGACGACTCGGACGCCTGCACCGAGGAGGACACCTGTGCGTCGGGGACCTGCAGGGGCGCCCTGCTCGAGTCGTGCTGCGGCGACGGGACCTGCCACGAGCTCGAGAACCCCGTCGACTGCCCCGAGGACTGCGTGCGCTGCGGCGACGGCGCCTGCCACCCCGGAGAGGACGGCGAGTCCTGCCGCGAGGACTGCTGCCGGAGCACCGTGTGCGGTGACGGAGTGTGCTTCGGCTACGGAGGCTGCGGCGAGTCGCCGAGCACCTGCCCGCAGGACTGCGGCCCGCAGTGCGGAAGCGGCGTCTGCGAGCGCGGCGAGGATCCCGACACCTGTCCCGGAGACTGCCGCGGCGTGGACTGCGGGGACGGCTCCTGTGAGGGCGGCGAGTCGCCGTGGTCCTGCGCCGAGGACTGCCCGCCGGGCACCTGCGGGAACGGCTCCTGCGAGGAGAGCGACGGGGGCGTCGTCTCCTGCCCGGAGGACTGCGCGTCGTCGTGCGGCGACTGCGTCTGCCACGCGTCCGAGTCGCTGGTCTCCTGTCCTTTCGACTGCGACCTGCCGCACTGCGGCAACGGGAAGTGCGAGCCGGATCTGGAGGAGACCCCGGCAACCTGCCGCGACTGCCACTGCGGGAACGGGGTGTGCGACCGCTACACCGAGCGCTGCGCGGAGGTGAAGGAGACCCCCTCGACCTGCTTCGAGGACTGCTGTGTTTGCGGAGACTGCGTCTGCCGTCCTGCATGCGGCGAGAGCGTCGAGAGCTGCCCCGGTGACTGCGACTGGGGCTGCAACAACGGCAAGCCCGAGCCCTGCGACGCGAGGGTGACAGACCTCTTCTTGAGGATGTCGGGGCATCCGGCGGCCCAGGACTGCCGCGGGGACTTCTGCACCTGCCCCGCCCGCGGCGGCGCCGGCTGCGGTGACGGCTGCTGCATGGGGTACATCTGCGGGGAGGACCCGTGGCTCTGCCCGGCGGATTGCATGCCGCCCTGCGGAAACAGCCTGTGCGATCGCGGCGAGACCGAAGAGACCTGTCCCTCGGACTGCAAATTCGGCACCTGCGGGGACGAGGTGTGTGGAGACACGGAGAGCGTCAGCAGCTGCCCCGAGGACTGCGCGGAGAAGTGCGGCAACTGCGACTGCGAGGCTGGCGAGGACCTCGAGAGCTGCCCAACCGACTGCACCTTCTGCGGCGACGACCTGTGCGGCTGCCACGAGACCGGCGACAACTGCCCGACCGACTGCCCCAGGTGCGGCAACGGCACGTGCGAGGCGCAACGCGGCGAGAGGCATCGGGATTGTCCTGAAGACTGCGCCGCGTGCGGCGATCAGAAGTGCGAGACGACCAAGGAGCTCCATGAGGGCACGCCCGAGAGCCACGAGAGCTGTCCGGTGGACTGCGCCTTTTGCGGAGACGGGGTCTGCGAGCACTTCAAGGAGCTCGAGGAAGGCACGCCCGAGGCGCCGCTCACCTGTGACCAGGACTGCGCCTGCAACAACAACGGCATCTGTGAGAGGGGTACAGGGGAGGGCAGGGGCTGGTGCCCGTCCGACTGCAGCGTCTGTGACGCCGACGGCATCTGCGACGGCAACGCCGGCGAGAGCCCCTACAACTGTCCTCATGACTGCCACTGCGCCAACGGCATCTGCGACAGGGACAGGGGTGAGAGCTGCGAGACCTGTCCCGAGGACTGCCAGATCTGCGGCGACTGTGTCTGCGAGCTCGCGTGCAGCGAGACCATCGAGACCTGCCCGATCGACTGCGACTGGGCGTGCGGAAACGCGGAGGCCGAGACCTGCGCCCTCAGGCTCACCGATCTCTGGATCAGCACGGGGGGACCCGACGCGCACCCGGACGCCGAGGGCATGGACTGTCGCGCCGACTTCTGCGACTGCCCGGCGACCGGCACCGCAGCCTGCGGAGACGGCTGCTGCATGGGCTACCTGTGCGGCGAGGACCCGGTCTCCTGCCCGGCCGACTGCCAGCCGCCGTGCGGGAACGCGGAGTGCGAGCGCGGCGAGACCGAGGGAACCTGCCCGGAGGACTGCAAAGCCGACGGCTGCGATGACGGGCAGTGCGGAAACACGGAGAGCATCGACAGCTGCGCGGCCGACTGCGCTGGCCTGTGCGGAAACTGCGACTGCGAGATCGGCGAGAGCCTCGCGAGCTGCCCCATAGACTGCGCCCTCTGCGGAGACGACACGTGCGGGTGCTACGAGGGCAACGGAGCCTGCCCGACGGACTGCGGTACCTGCGGCGACGGGGTCTGTGCCGTCGTCGTGGAGCTCAACGGCGTCGTGGTCGCCGGCAGGACGACCGAGGACGCCTCCAGCTGCCCCGAAGACTGCTCGCAGTGAGCAGCGGCGTCCCGGCGCGCGCCCAGCATCGAGCAGCTCGGGCCGTCCTCACCTGGCGTCACCCGGGGGTCTCCGTCCCCGCGCGGCGATCAGCAGAAGCGGCGTGACAGATCCTTGGTGAGGTTCTTCTGGTGACTCTCTACCGTGCCGCCGCCGATCTCGAGGAGCTTGGCGTCGCGCAGCAGCCGCTCCACCTTGTACTCCTGGCAGTAGCCGTAGCCGCCGAGCACCTGCACGGCGTTGTCAGCCACCTGCTTGCCGACCGGCGCGGCGAATAGCTTGGCGGCGTCGGTGCCGATGCGGTTGCGGGAGTGCGGGCCGACGTTGCGGGCGACCGTGTAGATCAAGGCGCGGGCGGCTTCGGTGGCGGCGTAGGAATCGGCGATGTACCGCTGAATCTGGCCGAGCTCGGTCAGCGGGTTGCCGAAGGCGGTGCGCTCGTTGGCGTAGCGCAGCATGACCTCGACGCAGCGGTCGGCGATGCCGAGGCTCATCGCCGCGAGCGTCAGGCGCTCGATCTCCAGGTTGCGCATCATGTGGGTGACGCCCTTGCCCTCGTCGCCGAGCAGGTTGGCGGCCGGCACGCGGCAGTCGTCGAAGATCAGCTCGGACATGGTCGAGCCGCGCATGCCCATCTTCGGGATCTTGGGGCCGGTGGTGAAGCCCGGACAGTCACGGTCGACCACGAAGGCGGTCACGCGACCCTCCACCTTGGCGTAGACCAGGAAGCAGTAACCTTCGCAGCCGTTGGTGATGAAGGTCTTGCGGCCGTTGAGCACGTAGTCGGCGCCGTCTCGGACCGCGGTGGCGGTCATGCCGAGCACGTCGGTGCCGGCGCCGGGCTCGGTCATGCCCATTCCGGCGATCCACTCTCCGCTGAGGACCTTGGGCAGATAGCGGGCACGCTGCTCGTCGTTGGCGGAGTTGTTGAAGTTGTTCACGAACAGCATGGAGTGGGCCAGGTATGCCAGCGTGAACCCCGGGTCGGAGCGGCTGAACTCCTCGTGCACGATGACCGCCGCGAGGGCGTCTTGCCCCGCGCCCCCGCGCTCCTCTTCGACCGTGACACCGAGCAGCCCGAGCTCGCCGACCTCAGCGAAGAGCTCGAGGTTGAGCTTGCCGAGCTCGTCGTGCTCCTCGGCCTGAGGCTCGATGCGCTCCTCGGCGAACCTGCGAGCCATGTCGCGCAGCATGCGGTGTTCTTCGGTGGGGTGGAGGATATCCAACGCGGACATGAGGCACCTGCTGGTTTGGCGGGGCAGGCGTTTCGTACCCGAGACGCCGACACCGCGGGGCGTCTCCCGAGCGAGACGCCTTCCGTGGCGCGCCAATGTAGCGCTACTCGGCCGTCGTCGGCCACCTCGGACCCGGACACCGGGGACTTTGATCCCGGCGGGCAACGGCCCGAGAATGGGCTCACCCCGACTCGCACCGGAAGGGATCGATGGACCTGCTCCTGGTCTATGCCAACGTCTACGAGCTGTACTCGCCTCCCCCGGTGGGGCTGGCGCTGCTGACCCGCCCCCTGCGCGAGGCCGGGCACCAGGTCCGGTTGCTGGAGCTGATGAAGGTGGACGACCCGGATCGGGCGCTCGCGGACGCGCTCGCGGAGAGCCCCCTCGACCTGGTCGGCTTCTCCCTGCGGAACCTCGACAACTTCAGCTTCACGGAGCTGCGGGACTTCGTGCCGGACTACGTGCGCTGGGTGGGCATGGCCAACGAGGCGGCGCCGACCATCATCGGCGGCTCCGCAGTGATGGCCGCCCCGGAGGCGCTGCTGAGGCACACCGGGGCGACCTACGCGCTGGACGGACAGGGAGAGCGGGCCTTCCCCGGGTTCCTGGAGGAGCTCGGTGCAGGTCGGACGGATGGCTTCGAGGCCCCGGGCCTGCTGTGGCGCGAAGGGGACGAGATCCGCCGCAATCCCGGAGCCTTCGACGGCTACCGGGGGCGCGGCACCATCGACTGGGAGGCCATCGACCACCGGCGCTACCGCGGCCGGGCGATGAGCTGCTGCGTGATCACCAAGACGGGCTGCCCCCACCGCTGCACCTTCTGCGACGCCGGGGCCACCTTCGGCCCCACCTTCGTGCCGCGGGCTCCCGAGGAGATCGTCGAGGATCTCCGCCGCGACGCCGACGAGTGGGGCTTCCACCGCTTGGACTACATCCTGATCGACGCCTGCTTCAACGAGCCGGTGGACTGGGCCAAGGAGCTCCTCGAGGCCCTCGCCCGCTTCGAGCGCAAGATCCTCTTCACCGCGATCGTGGAGCCCACCCCGACCGTGGATCGGGAGCTGATCCGCCTGCTGGTGAGGGCGGGCTGCGGCATGGTGACCTCGCTGGTCGGCTCCTTCGACGACGAGGTGATGGAGCGCAGCCGCCGGCCCTTCACCGTGGCGGACGCGCATCGCTGCTTCCAGATGTGCGAGGAGGAGAGGCTCCCCTACATGCCCCAGCTCCTCCTGGGGGGGCCGGGAGAGACCGAGGAGAGCGTGCTGGGAAACCACGCCCACCTGAGGCGCCGCCGCCCCATCATGGTTGACGGCGGGCACGGCCTGCGGATCCTCCCGCGGGCGGGGTTGCGGGAGGTGGCGGTCGCCGAAGGGGTGGTGGACGCGGAGGACGAGCTCCTCACCCCGCGCTTCTACCTCTCCGAGCCGTTGCGGGGCCGGGAGGACTGGCTGCGGCGACAGGCGAAGCGATTGGCTCGGTTTCGGATCGCGTCGCTGCCCCAGTGGCTCCGGTTCATCGGGAAGAGCCGCGCGATCACCAGGCAGGCGTGACCGGCGCGAAGGGGGGAGGCTTGCGACGGCCTCCCATAGGATCAGGCTCCTGGCGCGGATGTTCCGCATCGAGTAGTCCGGTGCAATGGACTCCCCGCCCCAGGGCAAGCTCAAGCGCAGCCTCTCGCTCCTCGACGTCGTCGCCCTGGGCGTCAACGGGGTCATAGGGCAGGGCATCTTCCTGCTGCCGGGGCTTGCCGCCGAGCGGCTCGGGCCCGCGGCGCTGGTGGCCATCGTCATCGCCGGCGTGCTGTCCTTCCTCATCGCGCTCTGCTTCGCGGAGGTCGGCAGCCGCTTCTCGGGCACGGGAGGCGCCTATCTCTACGCCAAGGAGGCCTTCGGGGAGCTCGTGGGCTTCGAGGTGGGCTGGATCACCTGCTGCGTGGCGATCATCTCGTGGGCGGCGCTGGCCAACGGCTTCACGCTGGTGCTGGCGCACTTCATCCCGGCGGTGGGGGAGGGCTGGCTGCAGCCGGCGACGGCGGTCGGCGCAATGACCGCGCTGGTGCTGGTCAACCTGGCCGGGGCCAAGTCCGGGGCCTGGGTATCGACGGTCTTCTCGGTGGCCAAGCTGCTGCCCATGGTGCTCTTCGTGTCGGTGGGCATGTTCGCCCTGGACGGGGGGCGCTTCGAGCCCTTCGCGCCGGAGGGCTTCGGGCCGCTGGGGGAGACCACGCTCATCCTGCTCTACGCCTACGTCGGCTTCGAGACCCTGGTCGTGCCTGCCGGGGAGATGCGAAACCCACAGCGCAACGTGCCCATCGCGTTGTTGTCGGTGCTGGCCATCGTCTCCCTCGTCTACGGAGCGGTGCTCGCGGTGTCCATCGGGGTCTTCGACGGCATCGCCGGCCACAAGAACCCCGTGGCGGCGGCCTCGGGGGAGCTGCTCGGGCCGGTGGGCGGCACGATCGTCGCCGCGGGCATCGTGATCTCGGTCTTCGGCACCAACGCCGGCGCGGCGCTGGTGAGCCCGCGGCGCATCTACGCCATGGCCGAGCGCGGCGATCTGCCGCGACAGCTCGCCTGGGTGCACCCGAAGAGCGGCTCGCCCATCCCGGCCATCGTCGTCATGTACCTGCTGGCGGCGGTCCTCACCCTGAGCGGGACCTTCAAGGAGCTGGCGGTGCTCGGGGTGATCGCGCGCTTCTTGCAGTACATCCCGACCTGCCTGGCGGTCATCGTGCTCCGGAGGAGAGACGGGGAGGGCGCCAGCCCGGGCTTTCGGCTCCCCGGTGGTGCCGCCATTCCCATCCTCGCGGTCGGCCTGTGCTGCTGGCTGATGGCCAACTCCCACCCCCGACAGCTGTGGATGGGCGCCGCGGCGCTCGCCGCCGGCGCTCCCCTCTACCTCCTCGCGCGCCGCGCCCGCGCGAAGGCGAACAGGCCTCCAGCACCATGATCGAAGAGCCCAGCCCCGAAGACTGCCTCGGCCCCACCTACTACATCGAGAGCGAGGCGCCCGAGATCGCCTCGTTGGCTGCCTCCCTGAAGGCGGCTACGCCCGGCGAGACCGCCACGGCGCTCTTCAATTGGGTGCGCGACGAGGTGCGCTACGACCCCTGGACGGCCTGGGACCCGCCCGAGAAGTACCGGGCGACGGTCGTGCTCGAGAGGCGCCGGGGCTACTGCATCATGAAGGCCGTGCTCCTCGCCGCGATGACCAGGGCCGCCGGCATCCCGACGAGGCTGGGCTTCGCCGACGTGCTCAACCACAAGACCCCCGAGAGCATGAAGAAGATGATGGGGACCGACCTCTTCGTCTTCCACGGCTTCGTGGAGCTCTGGCTCGACGGCAGGTGGCTCAAGGCCGCGCCCGCCTTCGACCGGGAGGCGACGCGCCGGGCGGGGGCGCTCCTCGTCGAGCTCGACGGCGACAACGACGCCGTGCTCCACCCCGTCGACCCCGAGGGCCAGCCCCACATCGAGTACGTGCAGAGCCGCGGCTCCTATGCCGACCTGCCCGTCGAGGAGATCCGGGCCGTCTTCGCCGAGGTCTACGGCAAGACCGGCGCGCGGGGCTGAGGCCTACCGCTCGCGACGGCCGACGAAGGCACCAGGGAGTCCCCAAACAAGCGATTAGCCATTAGCCATTAGCTGCCGTTGTCGCACACTGACCAGGCTCGCTGAGGCCTGAAACCCCGGACT